>CBESOE010000112.1:0-14635 GCA_965531145.1 uncultured bacterium
GTGATGGTGATGGTGGTGGTGGTGGCGGTAACGGCCCGCGCCCCACCAGCCGTGGTGGTGGTATCGGCCCCAACCTCCAATGCCGATGCGAAACGGCCCGTAGCCCCAGCTGAGGCCGAAGCCCCAGCCGTAAAATGGGCTGAAGGTGGCGTGGAAACCCCAGGTGTACGGCCGCGGGTAATAGTAGCGGCCGTACCAGCCGGGATAATACCAGCCGGTGCCGTAAACGACGCTGCCGCCATAGGCATAGCTGCCCATGTAGCCCGGTGTGTACCCCACATAAACCACGGTGGGTGTCACGTCGTAGACCCTGACGTAGGTCACGTTGTAGTTCGGGTTCGAGGGCGGGATGTCATAGATCTCTGAGGGGACCTCGGTGGCCACTGCCCAGGGCCCGGTGGCCGAGCCGGAGACATACCAGACGCCTTCGTTACAGCAGTAGCAAAGGGAGCCGACCTTGAACACCGACTGCGGGGAGTTGACGGCATACTGTATGCTCGTCTCCTCCACGTCCTCGAACTTCGGCGCGCCGTCGTATTCAACCTTCAGCGAGGTATCATCCCGTTTGATCGCGGCGGTCTGGGGGATCAGGTTGTCCATCATCGCATCCCGGGCCTGGTCGGTTCCCGGGACGTGGGTCAGCACATCGGCGATATCGGAGTCGGTCGGGATTTTGGCGAAGTCCTCGGGGAGCTGGCCGGGGTCGACAAAACTGAACGGGCCCTCGAGCGTTTTCTCACTCGAATACCAGCGGCCGGACAGCAGCACGAAGTGCTTTTGCAACGCGACGTCGACGATGACCGAACTGTCCGTGTTGGTCACGTAAAGCAGGTCGAGATCGGCCACCGGGGCGTAAGCCGGCTTGCCGTCGGTGACGATCAGCTCGGTGGGACCGGTCACCACCATGACCGCCGGCGGTTCCTCGTCGTCGCCCTCCACGTTCTTCTCTTCCTCGGTGAGCATATCCTCGACCGCACTGGGGACCCGGTTTGTGGGGGTGTAAGGCCCAAGCACGTCCGTTGCGGAAAACCAGATCTTTCCCCCGCCGCTGAGGTAGAAGGTCTTCTTTTTCGGGTAGTAGGCAATCAGGTTCGGGGTGTTGACCACCCGCTCGATCTTCTTCTTGACCGATTTCTCCGGCATGGTCACCGCCTGCAGGTGAGGCTCCCCGTCGATGACAACCAGCATCGTCTGTTTTGTGGCGGTCAGAATCTCGGGTGGGTCGTTCTTGTACCCCTTGTCCTCGGCCTCATCGTGTTCGGCCAGTTCGAGAAGGGGGATCAGGTTGTCCAGCGATTCCTGTATATCCCATTTGGGGATTTCCAGCTCGAGGATGTCGGCCAGACGCTCTTTCTGTACATCCGTGGCTTCGGGGAAGCGGACCTTGGGGACCTGGATATCCCGCAAATAGACCATCCGTTCGTCCCGGTCCACATCGAGGCGTGCGGTGATCCAGACCGCGCCGAAATGCGGCTCGGTTTCGCCGGTGATGATCACCGAGACAGCGGCCCGTGCCTGGACGTCGTTTCTGGCCAGGTTCTCGATCTGCGGTTCGTAGATGGTGATCAGGGCCTTCGGGTGCTCCACTTCCTTCGGCCAGTCCGATGCCGCGGCCAGTACCGCGACCTGGGCCAGCAGCAGGAGTAGAAAGAGTGTCTTCCAGCGCATTTTTTAAAAGCTCCTCTATTGGGGTGCCGGTTATGGGAGATTAATAATATTAGCCTGAGCAATAAATATAGCACAACAATCAACCGATATTAGGAGTCTTTACAAAGCTCGACAATGCGGCCGGGATGGCTTTAACCGGTGCAATTCGGTGGGAGAACTAGAAGACCAGCGATCGGACCGCGGCTACGATAAAGAGGATCGGGTAGACGAACCGGGCCCAGCGATCGATGCGCAGGGCCAGGTCCTCCTTGCCGTTTTTGAACAGATGGCTGGTGAGCACGGCCTCGCCAAGAGCGGAAAAAACCAGCACGGCGCAGAAGAGGACCAGGCGGTCGGACCGGGTGAGATAGCCCACCCGGGGCACCATCTGGCGCAGGCTGAGCAGAAAGGCGATGAGGGTGAAGGTGGCGGCAGTGGAGAGGCCCACCTGGGGGCCAAAATGCTCGGGGTTGATCCAGAAGACGGTCCAGGCCATGAAGACGATGAGCAGCAGTGGGACAAACACATTCCAGATGTAGTAGGTGGTGTCCCGAGACACGATCACACTGAAACCTAGACGAGGCCGCTTGATCCGGCCATTCACCAGGACTTCCACCTCTTCCGTGGTTTCCGTGCCCTCGACGTCCCAGCCGGCCAGGGAAAGATTCTCACGGACGGTTGTAAACTGTTCGTCCAGAACCAGATCCACCTCGTCAGGCTCGAACCGGAGTGCTATCAATGAGAATTTCAGGACCTGCCGGTCGAATGGAAAGTCGTGCAGTTGCAGCGGTGCCACCATGGTGCCGCTGTAGCGCTGGACCACTCGGACATTGCCCCGGGCGTCCACATCCAGCAGGTCCTGGTAGTGCGACTTCAGGTCACGCTGGTTCACCAGGTCCACAAAGGGGTGCCAGATGTCGGATTTGCGCACCGCGCAGTCTTCCAGGGAATAGCCCAGCGCCTCGGCGGAAAGCCGGGGGTCGTGCCAGCTCACGGCAACGAAGAAATCGGTGGTGAACAGCTGGGCGGTGTCGATGATATCGATGATATCCATTACCACCACCCCCACATTCACTACGGTGGGTGGCCCATCCGGATCGGGACGTGTCTTGGTCAGCACGGTGGGAACGGTGCAGTCGTCTGCTCGAACCGGGGCGGCGGTAATTATGGTGAGGGCGATCAACAGAAGAATTGTTGATGCCGCTGTGCCGAGCCGAATTGATCGAGCCATGCTGTTGCCTTCCGCTGCCTGATTCCCGCTGAACGATCCAACACCGTCACAGATGGTATAGTAATAGGTATTACGTGACAACTTAGCCATCATCGATCAGTTTGTATCGATTGAATTGAGGGGGATCATCCCATGAGGAGACTTCTGGTTTTATTTATCGCCCTGGGCTTGGCCGTGGCCGGGCCGGCGGCGGCACAGGCGGAGCCGGATACCGCTGCGACCATCGCCGTCATACAGCTGGAAAAGCAGGCCATCGTCGAGCAGACCATGGAGATCACCTCCACCCAGGCCGGGAAATTCTGGCCGCTCTACCTCGAATATGAGAATTCCAGACGGACGATCAGCGATCGGATGGCGGCGCTGATTGGTGGATATCTTGCACAGTATGACCGTTTGACCAACGATTACGCGGAAACCGTGCTGACCGACTACCTGGCCATCGAGCAGGACCGGCTCAAGCTGAAAAAGCAATACATCAAGAAGTTCCGCAAGATACTCACTGCGAGACAGACGGCACGGTTCTTCCAGCTGGAGAACAAGCTGGAAGCCATGACCAGGGCCGAACTTGCCACTGAAATCCCCCTGGTGCGGTGAATGAACAACAACGGAAGTGCATTGCGTGTTCTGTTCCTGCTTCTCCTGCTCCTGGCCGTGAGCTGCTCCTCACCCGAGAGCGATGACGATATCCTGGCCGCCCTCGGTGATGACGGCAGGCCGGAGGTCTCAGCCGCGGACCCCAACCGCGAGAACGCGCTGTTCGAGAGGATGCGCGAGCCGTTCCACGGTGACCTGGTTCAATTGAAAAAAAAGGGCGTTATCCGTGTCCTGGTCAGCTACAGCAAGACCAACTTCTTCTTTGAAATGGGCATGTACCGGGGTTTCGAGTATGAACTGCTCCGTGAGTGGGAGAAGGGGTTGAACAAGGGCGTCAGGCGGGAAACGGACCGGGTCAAGCTGGTCTTCATCCCCACTGCCTTTGACCGGCTGCTCGACGATCTGTCCGAGGGCCGGGGGGACCTGGCCGCCGCCGGGCTGACCATCACCCCGGAGAGGGAAGAACTGGCCGATTTCACCACGCCGTATATTCCCACGGTTTCGGAAGTGGTGGTGGCCCACAAGGGTGTGGAAGGGATCAGTGGTCTGGAGGACCTGGGCAAGCGCGAGTTCTACGTGCGGCCCGGGAGCAGTTACATCACCCATCTCGAGGAACTGAACAAGCAGCTCAAGGAGCAGGGGCACAAGAAGGTGAAGATCCGGCCGGCTGACCGGAACCTGGCCACCGAGGATATTCTGGAGCTGGTGAACGCCGGGGTGGTTCAGTTGACCGTGGCCGACCGCCACCTGGCCGAGTTGTGGGCCGGTGTGCTGCCCGACCTGGTGATCCGTGACGACCTGGTTATTCACGATGGCGGCGGTATCGGCTGGGCCGTGCGCCAGAACTGCCCGCAACTGCTGGCCAGCCTCGACGCCTTTGCCAAAAAGAACCGCAAGGGCTCGCTGCTGGGCAACATCCTCTTCAAGCGGTATTACCGCGAGGACAAGTGGATCAAGAATCCGATGTCGGCGGAAGAACGTAAGAAGCTGGATCAGCTGGTCGCCCTTTTTCAAAAGTACAGCGACCAGTACAGCTTTGACTGGCTGGCTCTCGGCGCCCAGGCCTACCAGGAGTCGGAGCTGAACAACAACCGCCGCAGCCGTGCCGGCGCGGTGGGGATCATGCAGATCAAGCCGAGCACCGCCGCGGACAAGGCCGTGGGAATCTCAAATATTCACGAGCTGGAAAACAACATCCACGCCGGGACCAAGTATCTCCACTATCTACGCGACCGCTATTTCAGCGACCCGGAGATCGACGAGGCGGACCGGGTGTTCTTCTCCTGGGCCGCGTACAATGCCGGGCCGGGCAACATCGCCAAGGCCCGCACCATTGCTGCCCAGCGGGGTCTCGATCCCAACCGCTGGTTCTTCAACGTGGAGAAAGTGGTGGCCGAAAGGGTGGGCAGCGAGCCGGTGCGCTACGTGGCCAACATCAACAAGTATTACGTGGCCTACCGGCTGGCCTTCGAGTCGGGAAATCTTCCCGCCAAAAAGAACTAGCCCGGCACCCGAGCCAGGTTCATCAGAAATTGAAGCGGATATACCCCTGTACCCCTTGCATGGTGTAGTCGATATCTCCGGTGAACACCTGTCTTTCGGCCTCGACGTCGAGATGGCCGTAGTCATACATGAGGCCAAATCCCACGTTTTCGAATGCGCGGAATTCCAGGCCGCCAGCAAGGAAAAAGACGCTGCCGGAATAGTCGCCCAGCGAATTGACGTAGATGAAATCGCCCTTTCCTATCAGGAGCAGCTTGGGGATGATGGCGTGCCGCACCTGGACACCGATCAGGGGAACCGGCACGTCGGTATTCAGATCGGTTTCCGTGCTGATTCCCTGTTCCCTGTCCCCCTGCAGGCCGATCCCCGATTCGAGACCCACAGCCACCAGGCCCAGGGAAACCCCCAGGGCCGTTTTTTCCTTTTTCAAGGCCCAGTAGGTGTAGGAGAACTCGATAAAATCGAGGTTGAAGAAACCTTTCACGTCGGCATCCACCGGGAAGGTTTCATCCCCCCACTTGATTTCCTCCTCGATCCTGCCGGATGAAGTGCGGTCCAGACCGTAGTACCCCAGCAGTACCTGGTGGCGCTCCTTGAACAGCATCGCCGCCGAAATCCGAAAAACCATCTGAGTCTTGTCGAAGTCGAGATCATCCTCGAACTTGATCCGGGTGCCTTCATCCACGGAATTCAGATCAAACCGCAGTTTGGTGTTGAGGCTGGTGAAATACCCTCCGATCTTGATGTCGAAGTGTTCGATGAGGGGAGGGACGTTCTCGGCGGCCCGGGCGATGGAAGTTCCCGTGACGCACATGACGAGCAGAAACAGGCCCGCCACCTGGATCAGTGAGACGAATCCCCGGCCTGCCGCGCGCTGTTTCATCTTCAGCCATTGAAACGATTCTTTCGTGATGGTCATCAATCCCTCTCCTCGATACAGAATGATGGGCTCGACGCCAACAACCATACGAGCCCTTATCCGTCATGTTTGCGAATGGTGCATTCTAGGCCATGGAATCCGAATTCGTCCAGAGGTTCTCTGGCTCCAAGGGTGAGTCAAAGTGACAAAGAAAAGGCCCTCACTTCCGCGAACGTGGAGTGAGGGCCTTTTCTTTGTCACTTCCAGCTCCAAGGTGCTAGAAATTTCCCGCGGCCACGTAGACACCGCCCATCCGGTCCGGTGGGTAGGCCGAGAAGTTCAGAATTTGGGACGGGCTGCCTCCGGTGTACTGGAAGCCCCGGATCAGACTCCCCAGCGACGGATCGGGCCCGATGCCCACCAGCAGGTCGTCATAGCCATTGTTGTCGAAATCGACCCCGGCAAAGACCTGGGCGCCGTAGAGCGCCTCGTAGGGCTGCCAGGCAAAGAAGTTGTATCCCGGCAGTTCGGCCAGCGTGCCGCCATCGAAGTCCCAGCCGCGGATGTGGGCGCCGAACACCGGCGAGGGCCCCGGCGCGGTGACGATTTCATCGATTCCGTCGCCGTCCACGTCGCCGCAGCAGACATTGACCCCGTACTTGTTCGTGCCGTAGGCCAGGAAACTGACCGCCGGGATCGACGCGGCCGTACCGCCGTCCACGTTCCAGCCACGGACGTGGGGGCCGTACACATCGCCCGGTCCGGCACCGGTGACGATCTCGTCGAAACCGTCGCCGTCGATGTCGCCACAGGCCACGTTGACCCCCCACTTGGGGGTGCCGTAAGCGAAGTAACTCACCCCGGGCACCGGTGTGACCCCCGGTGTCCCGTCGTAATCCCAGGCCCGGACGTGGGGCCCGAACACCGCCCCGGGGCCGGCGCCGGTGATGATCTCGTCAAACCCGTCACCGTCCAGGTCGCCAGCCGCCACGTTCACCCCGTATTTGAGGGTGCCGTAGGCGATGAAGCTCAGTCCGGGCATTGGCGAGCTGTCGGCCTCGAACCCGCGCACGTGGGGACCGTAGATCGCTCCCGGCCCGGCGCCGGTGAGGATTTCGTCCCGACCGTCGCCGTCCGGGTCACCGGTGTTGACCTTTACACCCCAGTGGGGTGAACCGTAGGCCGGGAAGTCCACCAGGGGCATCCAGTCATCTCCGATGTTGAACAGGCGGACATTCGGCGGGTTCGCCTCCAACGGTCCGGGGCCGGTGACGATCCCCTGTCCGGCGGCATTGTACACTCGGCGGCAGATCAACCCGTTCATCCCGGTGACGTATGCCGCTCTGCCCCCATCATCGCAGACACCGAGAAGCAGTCGCTCCGGATTGGTGACGCCGTCCAGTATCCAGGTCTGGCCCATGTCCTCGCTGCGCAGCACCCGGCCCTGCTCGCCCACCGCCCAGCATCTGTTGTCGACGTTGTCGTAACTTTTCAGGCTTTGAATCGCCGACGATGGGGGACCGCTGTGCACCACCTCCCAGCTCTCCCCGGCGTCGGTGGTGCGCATCACCGCCTCGTTGCCGTTGTGCCCGCCGACGATCCCGGTCTCGTTCTCGAAGAAGTGGATGCCGCCGATCACAGTGCCGCTGCCGAAGTTGTGGACTTCTGTCCAATCGTTGCCGTTGGTGGTCCGGAAGACCCGGTTGGGGTTGTTCCAGTTGGAGCCGCCCACGGCGTAACCGATGTCGGGGCTGATAAAGTGCATCCAGCGAAAGATGACTGAGGTGCCGGTGTTGGTGGGGGTCCAGGTGTCGCCGGCGTTGGTGGTCTTGACGATACAGCCCTGCCAGCCGCAGGCGTACCCGATCATGTCGGTCACGAAGTCGACGGTGTAGAACCCGTTGGTGGAGGAGACCAGTTTGGTGGTCCAGCTGTCGCCGCCGTCGGTGGTCCGGAGAATCAGGCCGTAGAATGTGCTGCCCGCATCGCAGCCCACCACGAATCCGGTCTCCGAGTCGCTGAAATCGGTGGAGAAGAGGTATGAGCCGTTGACCGGGATGGTCCGCTCCCAGTCGGCTCCCACGTTGGTGGTCCGGAGGATCACCCCGCCATAGCTGGTGCCCCAGCCAACGGCATAGCCGGTGCTGTTGCTGACGAAGTGGATATCGTAGAGGTCGTCCACCACGCCGGAGTCCAGCTGGTCCCAGCCGGCCAGGGCACCGGCGGGGGACAATAGAAAAACCGTCAGGAGAACGAGAACTGGAACTCCGCATCGCCGATTGAAGACCATAAATGCACCTCGGTAATATTGCTCGGTTAACCTGGCCATGGGTGAGGGTATCTTTCTCGATGAGTGCCGGGTAGCATCGGGCTTGATCGGGCTGGGCCCGGCCTTGCCCAATGTTTTCTGAAGTTTCGTCTTCATCGTGAGCGATCCATGCGGGTATTGCTGCCGATAAGATGTTGATGCAACAACAGGTTTGTGCAGAATAACCGTTATGTCCTGTCTGTCAATTGATTTCTAGTGAAAAACTAGACTATTTGATAAATCGTGAGTTGATGCATAGAATAATTCCACAATACATTTTTCATCCGCAATCATCGACGAGAGGAATGGCATGATCGAAGGCCGCAGGCAGTACCGGAGTCTTCGGTTCCTGCCCTGGCTGACGCTCATCGTGCTCCCGCTCCTCGTCTTCTGGAAAGCGCTCCTGCTCCGCGGCGCTTTTTTCATCCTCGACGCCATGATGCTCAACTACCCGCTCAGGGCCTGGGCCGCGTCGCGGATGCTGGAAGGGAAGCTGCCCCTCTGGTGCCCGGAGATCGCCTGCGGTTTCCCGCTCTTTGCCGAGGGCCAGGCCGGTGTGCTCTATCTGGCCAACTGGCCCTTCTTCGCCTGGCTGCCCGTCCACCACGCTGCGGCCTACAGCACCATCCTGCACTTCATCCTGGCCGGGCTGTTCACCTACGGCTATCTCCGGGAACTGCGCTGCCGGCCCTCGGCGGCCCTGCTGGGGGCCCTGGCCTTCCAGTGGGGCGGTTTCCTCGTGCTTCGTGCGCTGTTCCTCAACATGCTCAACACGGTGATCTGGCTGCCGGCGCTCTGCTGGCTGGCTGAACGCTGGCTCACCGAACCGGAGAAGCGGCGGGGCATCACGGCGATGATCATCGCCACCACCACCCTGGTGCTGCTGGCCGGTCACCCCCAGGCGGCGGCCTACACCCTGATCTTCTGGTGGCTCTACTTCCTCTGGCGGGCACTGCCCCTGTTGCGGGGGGGATGGGGGAACCGGCGCGCCCTGCTGGTCCCCCTGCTGCTGGTGCCGCTGGCCGCCATCGGCCTGGCCGCGGTGCAGCTGGCGCCCACCCTGGAACTGACCCGGGCCAGCGTCCGGGCCGGGGGGATTCCCGAGGCGCTGCTGATGGACGGCTCGCTGCCGCCCACCCACCTGATGGCGCTGCTCATCCCCGACCTCTTCGGTGAGCCGGGGGACGGCTCCTGGCGCGCCGGGGCCGACGGCTTCTACTGGGAGCTGCAGGCCTGGCCGGGGATCATCCCCCTCTTCCTCGCCCTGCTGGCCGCCCTGGCCCTGCGGGCGCCGCCGGCCCGCTTCCACGCCGCTGCCGTTCTGGCCGCCCTGCTGCTGGCCATGGGCAAGTTCACCCTCTTCGGCAAATTGCTGGTCTGGCTGCCGCTGCTGCAGAACTTCCGCATCCCGGCCCGCTTCCTTTTCCTCTTCGGCTTCTCGGTGGCGGTGCTGGCCGGGCTGGGTCTGGAGGCGCTGCTCACTGCCGCCAGCCGGCAGGACAAGGAGCCGCTCTGGGGCCGGCCGGCCCTGCGCCGTGCATGCCTGGTATTTGCCGCGGTGCTGGCCCTCTGTCTGGCCGCCCCGTTGATCGCCAACGGCATCGCCCTGCTCGATCCCGGCGCCCTCCGCGGCGGCCCGCACCTGGTACGTGACCTGGTCCTGGCCGCGTCCCTGGCCCTGGTTTTCGGCATGCTGATCCTCGTGGCCCACCGCACCCGGGGTGGTGCAGGGCTGCTGGCCGGCGGCGCCATCCTGCTCACCCTCCTTGACCTGGGGCTCCACGGCTGGTTCTACAACCAGACCATGGACCCGGAGGTCTATCGGACCTCGCCGCGAACCGTCTGCCTGGCCATCCAGGAAGCGGGAGGCACTCGCGGGCAGCTGCGGGTGGCCGGGCTGGTCAATGACACCAATTCCCCATACCGCTGGCACAGCGGGTGGGGGCTGGACCTGGCCAGCTACCGCAGCTACTTCTCCACCCTGCACATGTATGGCCCGGCGGCCTTCGGCCTGGAGACCGCCTGTTTCGATGCCTGGAGCCCGCTGCAGATCCGCCACTACCGCGAGCTGAACCGCCTGCCCCTGGACCGCCTGCTGGACGTGGCCGGCGTGGGCCTGGTGGCCGCCCCGCGGATGCCGGCGGAGCGTTACGAACCGCTGCTGGAAGAGCGGGGCTTCACCCTCTACCGCAATTCCGACGCGCTCCCCCGGGTTCGCCTGGTGCACCGGGCATGGCTGCGCGACCGGCTGCCCCTGATGATCGACGCCCTGGCCGACCCGCTCTTCGACCCGCAAAGCCAGATCCTCCTGGAGGAGATGGTCAGCGCGACCAGCGAACCGGGCAATGTGCCGGCGGAAGGGCTGGAGGAGGAGTGGGCCCGTATCGTTCGCTACGAGGACTGCCGGGTGGAGGTGGAATTCCAGGCGGCGACAAAGGGATGGCTCTGTCTCGGCGATGCCTGGTACCCGGGCTGGGAGGCCGAGCTGGATGTGCAGCCGGTGGAGATCCTGCGGGCCAATGCGGCCTTCCGTGCGGTCCCCGTGCCGGCCGGGCGGCACACACTGGTATTCCGCTACCGGCCCCGGTCACTCCTGGCCGGGATCTGGATCAGCGCCCTCTCCGCCCTCATTCTCCTGCCGCTAGCCCTGCTGCTGGCCGGGCGGGTCATGCTGCCAATTCTGCCCAAGGACCCTGCACCTTCAGCCACGGGAAAACGGTTGCGGCTTGCCGCGGCGGCCGTGATAATCCTTGTCCTGCTGGTCTCCATCGCCCTGCGCTGGCCGCTGTGGACGGCGGCGTTCCAGGGGTTGAAGTTTCTGCCGCTGTAGCGGCGCATTCGTTTTCCTTTTCTTTCTTTTTGCATTCGAGGATATTTCATGGACAATGGATAGAGTTTGGACCAGCGGTTCCGATCACTGAATCCCGGAGAACGACATGTCCAGGACGCTTTCTTGCACCTTGATGTTGCTGCTGACGGGCGCACTCTCTGCAGCGGTGATCCGGGTCCCCGCCGACCAGCCCACCATCCAGGCCGGCATCGATGCCGCGGTGCACGACGACACGGTGCTGGTGGCCAACGGGCTCTACACCGGCGAGGGCAACCGGGATATCGACTTCCACGGCAAGCGGATCGTGGTCCGGTCGGAGAACGGGCCGGTGCACTGCATCATCGATTGCCAGGCCGACGAAAGCGACCCGCACCTCGGGTTCAACTTCCAGAGCGGCGAGGGGCCGTTCTCGGTGCTCAAGGGCTTTACCATCCGCGGGGCGTACTACCCGATCAAGGGCGGCGGCATCCGCTGCAACTACTCCTTTCCGTCAATCAGGGACAACATCATCATCGGCAATTCGGTGGGCCTGGAGGGCGGGGGGATCTTCTGCAACCACGCCTCACCCACCATCAGCGGCAACCTGATCACCGGAAACTCGGGCGGGAACAACGCCGGCGGTATCGTCTGCTGGATCGATTCCGCACCGCTGATCGAGGGCAACGCCATCAGCGCCAACCTTGGAACGGGGATCATTTGCAGGGGGGGGGCATCGCCGCAGATCATCGGCAACGTGATCAGCGGGAATTTCGGCAGCGGGATATCGTGCACTCATGGAGCCGACGCGTTGATCTCCTCGAACCTGATCAGCGGCAACCAGGGCGGTATTGGCGGCGGCATCCACTTGTTCCAGGCCTCGCCGGAAATCCGGGACAACCGCTTTATCGACAATACTGCCTCGCTCTGGGGCGGCGGGATCAGTGCCCGGTCCTACTGCAATCCGGTGCTGGTCAACAACCTCTTTGCCGGAAACACTTCCGGTTCGCTCGGCGGCGCTATCTATGCCTCCAGCAATATCGGCATGCGGATCGACAGCTGCACCTTTGCCGGGAACCACGCCGAGGAGGCCGGCGGGGGGATCTACTGCAGCGGTTCCGACTCCTCGGCCGACATCACCGACGGCATCCTCTGGGGCAACAGCGCCCCGCTGGGGCCCCAGATCTACATCGCCCACTGGTACACGGAATCGATCGTCACCATCGGTTACTCCTCGGTGGAAGGCGGCGCGGAGGCGGTCTACATCGAGCCGGATGCCGGCAGCGTTGTCTGGGGCCCGGGTGCCATCGATGCTGACCCGCTCTTTGTCAGCGGCCCGTACGGCGACCACTTTCTCAGCCAGACCGCGGCCGGCCAGTCAGTGCAGAGCCCCTGTGTCGACACCGGGGATCCGGCAAGCTCGATGATCAAGGGGACCACCCGCACCGACCTGATCCAGGACAGCGGCATCATCGACATGGGCTACCACTATCCCTTCGACCTGGTCCGGAATCGCCTGGTCACCGGGCCTGGCCCGGCCTCGGCCAACCCCCCGCTGGTCCGGGTCTACCCGCCGGGAGAGGAGGCGGCGTTCGAGGCGGAGTTCACGGCGTACGGTGCGTCCCGGTTCGGGGTCAACGTCGCCTGTGGCGACGTGACCGGGAACGGTTTCGACGAGATCATCACCGGCCCCGGGCCGGGTGAAATTTTCGGTCCCCACGTCCGGGGGTTCGATGCCGATGGCCAGCCGCTCCCCGGCCTCGATTTCCAGGCCTACGGCACGCCCCGCTTCGGAGTCAACGTGGCCGCCGGCGACCTCGACGGCGACGGCTTCGATGAGATCCTCACCGGCGCCGGGCCCGGGGCGGTCTTCGGGCCCCACGTGCGGGCGTTCGACTACGACGGTTCATCAGCGGTGGCCCCGCTGCCCGGGGTGAACTTTTTTGCCTACGGCACCAACAAATACGGTGTCGTGGTCTCTGCCGGCGACCTGGACGGTGACGGTTTCGACGAGATCATCACCGGCGCCGGGCCGGGGGAGGTCTTCGGCCCGCACGTGAGAGGCTGGAACGTGGACGGTGGGACGGCTGCATCCATACCCGGGGTGAATTTCTTCGCCTATGCGACCCACAGTTTTGGGGTGGCGGTGACCTGCGGTGATATTGACGGGGACGGGTTCGACGAGATTGTCACCGCGCCGGGTCCGTCCCTGGCCTTCCCCTCCCACATCCGGGGCTGGAACTACGACGGGGAATCCCTCACGCCAATGTCCGGGGTCAACTTCATCGCCTGGACGCCTTACCTGCCGCGCTACGGGGCCACTGTCCACGCCGGCGCCGACCTGGACCTGGACGATCGGAAGGAGATTATCGTCGGGGCCGGCCCCGACCCGTCGGCCGGTGCGCTGGTCAGGGTATTCGGTTATGACGGGGAAGAGGTTACTTTGCAGTTTTCACTGCAGGCCTACGATTCCGGTATGACCCATGGGGTCAATGTGGCTGCTGGACGGTTCTGAATCTCAATCGAAGGGGGAGAAATCATGGCTAGATCAGAGTACAGCAAGCCTGGAATACAATCGGAGAGGACAACTGAAACATCAGCCCTGGCCTGTGCAAAAACAACCGATCCGCCGCCCGGATCCTTTCATAGCAGTAGTGCCTACGACACGTTTACCGGCCATTTCGGTGCCGGTTTTGGCGGGGATGAGTCTCTTACTGGATCGGCTGGAATCGGGTTTGGCCCGGGAGGAACGTCAGGTTCCACCGGCTACAGTGGCCCCTGCGGTAACTGGATCACCTACAGTTCCTGATCCTCACGCTGATCGGTCGCCTCACTGAACCAGCGCTTTCTCCGTCGGCGGCAGGCTGCCGGCTTCGATGAACGCCGGCAGCCCCATCAGCACACCCCAGGAGTGGAAGCGGTCACTGGAGAGACGGGGATCGTCCCCCCGGCCGCTGATCGAGGAGTAGTTTTCGCTGACATAGCCCATCCGCCGCCATTCATCCATGAACAGCTCCAGCGATTTCCCGGCCAGTTGCCTCTGTACGTCAGCCATGCCGGCTTCACGAAGCCCAAGGTAGACCAGGAAGTTCAGTGGCGGCCAGATGGCCCCCTTCCAGTAGCGCTGCTTCTCGAAGGAGGGATCGCTGCGGGCGATGGAGGGGATCACGTGGGCGCCCCAGAATTCGGAGGGGTTGAGCAGGTGACGGTCGATCATCACTTGCGCCCGCTGCTTGTTCGGAACCCCGGCCAGCAGCGGATAGAAGAGGGTGGGTGATAGGCGTTTCGAGAGCTTGCCGCTGTCGCTGCGCCGGTTGAGGTAGAGGCCGGTCTCCTCATCCCACAGTCGCTCCATTTCGGTGGTGAAGCGGTCGGCCCGTTCGGTGAGTTCGTGTTGTTCAGCCGTGCGGCCGAGAACTGCCGCCATCTCGGCCAGGGCCCGGCAGTCGGCGATGTGCAGGCTGGTGAGACCCACGTCCTGCAGCAGGAGGATGCCGCGCTGCTTGTCAAAGGGCACGCCCTCGTACATCGGCGAGTCGTCCATACCCGATTCCCAACGGGCCGCCACGTCGGTGTTGGCGTAAGGTTCGCCGCAGGGGTTGTGGGTCTTGTGCGAGCCGTAGCTGAGCAGCCCGTCGTTGAGGCGGCGGGTGCTGTACCAGCGGTTCCAGTGCAGCAGCGGGTCGA
>CBESOE010000113.1:0-14581 GCA_965531145.1 uncultured bacterium
TTTTTGCTACCCTGCACGTAAGGTCAGCAGTATGAAGCCCGAAGCGTTCGAAATGATCCTCGATTCCATCGCCGACGGGGTGTTCACCGTCTCGCCGGAGTGGCGGATCACCTCCTGGAACAAAGCAGCGGAGCAGATCACCGGCTTCAGCCGCGAGGAGGCGGTGGGCAACTTCTGCCACGATGTCTTCCGGGCCAATGTCTGCCAGGGGGGCTGCGTCCTGCGGCAGACCATGCAGACAGGTGAGAACCTGATCAACCGCCCGATCAACATCCTGACCCGTGAGGGGTATGAGAAGCCGGTGAGCATCTCCACCGCCCTGTTGCGTGATGAGGAGGGAGCGGTGGTGGGCGGTGTGGAAACCTTCCGCGACCTCTCGGCGCTGGAGCAGCTGCGCAAACGGCTGGAGAAGGAGTTCACCTTCGAGGACATCATCTCCAAGCACCACCGGATCAGGCAGCTCTTCGACATCCTGCCCCAGGTGGCCGAGTCGGAGAGCACGGTGCTGATCCAGGGGCCCAGCGGCTCGGGCAAGGAGCTTTTCGCCCGGGCGGTGCACAACCTCAGCGGCCGCCGGGACAAGCCCTTTGTCGGTGTGAGCTGTGCCGCCCTGCCGGAGAACCTGCTGGAGTCGGAGCTGTTCGGCTACGTTGCCGGGGCCTTCACCGGCGCCCAGCGTGATAAGCCGGGGCGTTTTGCCGCGGCCCGGGAGGGGACGATCTTCCTTGACGAGATCGGCGAAATCCCGCCGCCGTTGCAGGTAAAACTCCTGCGGGTGCTGCAGGAGAAAGTCTACGAACCGCTGGGGGCCAACGTGCCGGTACCGGCCGAAGCACGGATCATCGCCGCCACCAACCGCGACCTGCGGCTGGAGATGGAGGAGGGGCGCTTTCGCGGGGACCTTTACTACCGCCTGAACGTGGTGCGCATTGAACTGCCGCCGCTCAAAGAGCGGAAGGTGGATATCCCCCTGCTGGCCGACCACTTCATCGCCCGCTTCAACGCCGAGAAGGGGCGAGAGATCAACGGCCTGACCCCGGCGGCCCTGGCCGCCCTCACCGCCCACGACTTCCCGGGCAACGTCCGTGAACTGGAGAACGCGGTGGAACACGCCTTTGTCATGTGCCGCGGAGCCTGGATCGACCTGCCCCACCTCCCGCCGGAGCTGATTGCCGTCGATGCCGCCAACCTGCCCGAGGTTGAGGATGCCGCTGAAGGTGATGCCTTTGGCGCAGCCGAGGCTGCGGTGATCCGCACCACCCTGGCCCGGTTCAACGGCCACCGGGTCAAGACCGCCCAGGCCCTGGGCATCCACAAGACCACCCTGCTGCGCAAGATGAAGAAGCTGGGGATCACCTGGGACCGCAGGCGCGCCTGAAAATTCATCCCGGCGATTGACCGGCGGTGTTCCCCATGGTATCAAGCCAATCAATACGATTTCACAAATGAATACCGGAAAAGGAGAAGAAAATGATCTGCGCAAGACGGGTTTCAGTAAGCATTTCACTGCTGGCCGCGGCACTGCTGATGGTTTGCCCGCAAGCGGCATTCACCTGCACCAGCATTGCCCTGGAGGCTGAAGACGGCACGATCGTGTATGGCAGAACGATGGAATGGGGCGCGTTCGACCTGAAGTCCCGCGTTGCCATCGTGCCCCGCGGGCACGTGTTCCAGGGGACCACGCCGGATGGGAAGCCGGGCTGCCGCTGGGAGGCCCGCTACGGCGCCGTCGCCCTCGATGCGCTCGAACAGGACTACCTGACCGACGGGATGAACGAGAAGGGCCTCGTGGTGGGGGCGCTCTACCTGCCAGGTTTTTCCGAGTACCAGCCGTACGACCCCGCCCGGGCCGACATCTCGATGAACTCCCTGGAGTTCACCAACTACGTTCTCACGCAGTTCGCCACGGTCGATGAAGTGCGCGAGGGGCTGAAACAGATCCGAGTCGTACCGGTGGTCGAGCCCGCTCTTGGGATCCCCGCCCCGATCCACCTGACCGTCATCGACGCGACGGGCGAAGCGATCGTGGTCCAGTACCTCAACGGGGAACTGACGATCTTCGACAACCCCCTGCGCGTGCTGACCAATGCACCGAACTTCGACTGGCACATGACGAACCTGCGGAACTATATCAACCTCTCCGCCGTGGCGCTGCCGACGAAAAGCATCGATGAGCTCGACTTCGCGCCGATCGGCGCGGGAACCGGTTTCCTCGGCATCCCCGGCGACTACACCCCTCCGTCCCGCTTCGTCCGCGCCGTCGCCTACTCGCAGACGGCCCGCCAGACGGCCGACGGGGATGAAACGGTCTACGAGGTGTTCCGCATCCTGGACAACTTCAACCTGCCACTCGGCTCCGCGGAAGGCCCGGAATCCGATCCCACGCTGCTCGAGGGGATGAGGAGTTCGACGATCTGGACCACGGCCGCGGACAGCGGCAACCTCAAGCTCTACTACCACACCCAGCACAACCGCAAGGTGAGGATGGTCGACCTGAAGAAGATCGATTTCTCATCGGGCGGCCCGGAGATCCGGCACGTCGTCCTGGACCGGCAGAAGTCCCAGGAGATCGAGGACGTGACCCCTCACTGAGGGGATAGGGGATGATTCCCGCTTCCGTGGCCCTGCCGCCGCGGGGGCGGGCGTGCCCCGGCCCGCAGGCCAGCCCTGGCGAAAAACGAAGGCCACCGCATCCGCACCGCCCGGTCCCCGGGCATCCACAAGACCACCCTGCTGCGAAAGATGAAGAAGCTGGGCATTGTCTGGGACAAACGCCAACAAAGGTGGCATTAACGCTACCATTTCCACCCTATCAAGGCGGCATATACGCTACCTTATGTCTATTCCCTTCCTGTTCAATATCATTGTATCCATCTGAAATATAACGAGTATTCCGTATTCCTGCTGGCTGGCACGATTGATGCTACATCCATGACCGGGAGGAAAACCGATGCGGATTGCCATAGCAACCTACGGGGAGATGATTTCACCGAGATTCGACTGTGCCTCGACGCTCCGTGTCCTGGAGTTTTCGGGAAACGGCCAGTCGGACCGCCGGGAGGAACTGCTCCAGTTGACTGAAGGATGCGACCACGCCGGATTGCTCTTGCGCCAGGGTGTCACGGCCCTGCTCTGCGGAGGGATCAGACGTTGCGACTACCAGCGTCTCACTGCCGCCGGAGTGGAGGTGGTGGCGGGCCAGTTCGGCCCCTGGCTCGACGTGTTCAGGGAATATCAGGCAGGACGGCTGAAATCACAACCCTCCTGGGAACGGCCACCGGGCTGCGGCCCGCACGGGCCCGGGCAGGGGCGCGGCCAAGGCCGAGGTCAGGGTCGCGGTCAGGGCCGCGGGTGCGGCAGACCGGGGCGCGGGGGCGGATTCGGCCCCCAGAGACAATAGAAAACAGTAACCAGTAAGGAGAAACAAAATGCCAGGAAAAGATGGAACAGGACCGATGGGAAACGGACCCAATGGATGGGGACGTGGGCCGTGCGGCAGCGGGCAAGGCCGCGGCCAGGGACGCGGCAGAGGAATGGGTAGAGGGATGGGCGCGGGAAACCGAGCCGGACAGGGTGGCAGTTTTGACCCCCGCATGAGGGACAACGTACCAGGCCGGATCTGGGGGCAGCAGTACCCCGATCCCGAACCGATGGCCGACCGGGCAGCGCTGGAGCAGCAGGTCCGGATGCTGGAGGGCGACCTCCAGGCGGTCCGTCAGCAACTGGAAGCAATGGGCCCCCCTGAAAAGGAATAGCCGTGGGCCGTCGCCCGGCGGCGGCCCGGAGAAAACCGATGATCATCAGTATTGCGTCGGGAAAGGGGGGCACCGGCAAAACCACGGTGGCCACCAACCTGGCCGCCGTCACCGACGGTGCCGCGTATGTCGACTGTGACGTGGAGGAGCCCAACGGCCACATCTTCCTCCGGCCGGAGATCGACCGGCGGCATCCGGTGCAAAGCCTGGTGCCCCGGGTGGACCCCTCCCTCTGCACCAACTGCGGAGCGTGCAGCGAGGCCTGCCGGTTCAACGCCCTGGCCGTGTTGCCCGAGAGCGTGATGGTCTTTGACGAGTTGTGCCACAGCTGTGGCGGCTGCCTGCTGGCCTGCCCCGAAAAGGCCATCCATGAAGAGCCCCGGGAGATCGGGGTGGTGGAGCAGGGCCATGCCAACGGCACACCCTTCATCCAGGGCCGGCTGGATGTGGGCGAGGCGATGAGCCCGCCCCTGGTCCGGGCGGTACGGGAATATCTGCCCGGGAATGGCGCGCCGGTGATCCTCGACGCGCCGCCCGGCACCTCCTGCCCGGCAGTGGCCTCGGTGCAGGGAAGCGACGCCTGCCTGCTGGTCACCGAACCCACCCCCTTCGGCCTCCACGACCTCAAACTGGCGGTCGATATGGTCCGGGCACTGGGTGTGCCCTTCGGGGTGGTGCTCAACCGGGATGGCGCCGGCGATGACCAGGTGGACACCTGGTGCCGGGAGAAAGGGATCCCGGTGCTGGCCAGGATTCCGGAAAGCCGCCCGCTGGCCGAGGCCTATTCCAGGGGCATGCTGGCCGTGTGGGAGCTGCCCGAATTCACCGCCATTTTCCAGCAGCTATGGCAAAAGACCCTGGAGCTGGCCCACGGCAATGGCGTCGGGGAGGAACGACAATGCGCGAGCTGACCGTGATCAGCGGCAAGGGCGGGACGGGCAAGACCAGCCTGGTGGCGGCCATGGCCTCGCTGGCCCCCTCGGTGGTCTGTGCCGACTGTGATGTCGACGCGTCGGACCTCCACCTGCTGCTGACCCCCGAAACAGATGAACGGCACGACTTCGAGGGGGGGCTCAGCGCCACCATCGATCCCGGCCTCTGCTGCGCCTGCGGCACCTGTCATGAGCTGTGCCGGTTCGGCGCCATATCCGAGGCGGACGGTGTCTACACCATCGACCCCCACCTCTGCGAGGGGTGCGGAGTCTGCCACGATCACTGCCCGGTGGAGTGCATCACCCTGGAACGCGAGATGGCAGGGCAGTGGTTCGTCTCCGGCACCCGGGTGGGACCGATGGTTCACGCCCGGCTGGGCATCGCCCAGGAGAATTCGGGGAAGCTGGTGTCCAAAGTGCGGGAACGGGCCCGGGAGATCGCCGAAGAAGAGGGCCGGGACCTGGTGCTCATCGACGGGTCGCCGGGTATCGGCTGCCCGGTGATCGCCTCGATCACCGGAGCTGACCAGGTGCTGGTGGTCTCCGAACCGACCATGTCCGGCCTGCACGACCTGGAGCGGGTGCTGGAGCTTGCCGCCGGCTTCCGGGTGCCGGTGGCCGTCTGCGTCAACAAGTTTGACCTGAACCTGGTGATGACCCGGAAAATCACCGAACAGGCGGCCGCGACCGGTGCCGTCTGCGTGGGGGAGATCCCCTTCGATAGCAGCGTCACCGCGGCGATGATCGCCGGCAAGACCCTGACCGAGCACGGCCCCACCCCGGCGTCCGCCGCAGTGGAGCGGGTCTGGGAAAAAGTGAACGATTTGTGCAGACCAAAGGGAGAAAGGAAATTATAATGAAGATCGCAATCACATCCAGCGGCACGACGCTGGACGACGAGGTGGACCCGCGGTTCGGGCGTGCAAAGTATTTCCTGGTCTACGACACGGAAAACGACGCACTCCACGCGGTGGAGAATCAGCAGAACCTGAACGCGGCCCAGGGCGCCGGCATCCAGGCCGGCCAGCTGGTGGCCGCCACCGGGGCCACCACACTGCTCACCGGCAACTGCGGCCCCAAGGCCTTCCAGGTGCTGGGCCAGGCCGGAATCGATGTCTGCGTCCAGGTGCACGGGAAAGTACGGCAGGCCATCGAGGACTGGAAGGCAGGAAAACTCACCGCGGCGGCCGGCGCCAACGTGGAAGGACACTGGGTGTAATCTGACGTTTTGCGGCGACGAGCCGCGGAACGCCATACCGAAATAACCGTCCCGGCCATTGAACGGCGGGACAGCGAGACGAAGGAATCGATCGATGCATGATGAGCACGACAGTGGGGGTTGCGGCGGTGGATGCAGTCACGGTGACAATCCCCGGTCAGAGGTTGAAGAGCGTGTCAAAACGGCGGTGAAGAAAATCCGCAACAAACTGCTGGTGATGAGCGGCAAGGGTGGTGTGGGCAAAAGCACCGTGGCGGTGAACCTGGCGGTGGCCCTGGCCAAGCGGGGGCACAAGGTGGGCCTGGTGGATGTGGACCTGCACGGGCCCAGTGTGGCCGGCCTGCTGGGGCTCAGTGACGCACGGCTCACCGGCACCCCGGATGAAAAGGTGCTGCCGATCCCCTTCATGGACAACCTCGACGTGCTGTCGATGCAGAACCTGCTGCCCAACCGGGACGATGCCGTGATCTGGCGCGGCCCGATGAAGATCGGCGCCATCCGCCAGTTCCTCGGTGATATCGAGTGGGGTGAACGGGATTTCCTGATCATCGACGCCCCTCCCGGCACCGGCGACGAGCCGCTCACCGTGGCCCAGGATGTCGACGGCCTCCGCGCGGTGGTGGTGACCACGCCCCAGGAGATCTCCCTGGCCGACGTGCGCAAGTCGATCAACTTCTGTGGTCAGGTGAATCTGCCGATTGCCGGCCTGGTGGAGAACATGAGCGGCTACGCCTGCCCCAAATGCGGCAACGTGGATGATCTCTTCGGTTCCGGCGGCGGCGAGACCGTGGCGTCCGAGATGAACGTGCCCTTCCTGGGCAAGATTCCCCTCGACCCCAAGGTAGTGGTGGCCGGCGACCAGGGCAAGCCGTTCCTCAGCGGCGATGAAAGCTCTCCCACCGCCGACGCCTTCAAGGTGGTGCTGGACAACCTGGAGCTGCTGCTGGCTGAAGCGCCCTCGCTGGGTCAACGGAATCCGGACGAGGTGGAACTGCCGAAGAACACTGACGGCGTCACCCGCTTCGCCATCCCGGTGGCCGAAGGCGTACTCTGCAACCACTTTGGCCACTGCGAGCAGTTCGCCCTGCTGGACGTGACGGACGGCCAGATCTCTAATGCCACGATGGTCACCCCGCCGCCCCACGAACCGGGCGTACTGCCCAAGTGGCTTTCCGAGCATGGGGTGACCACCATCATCGCCGGCGGCATGGGCCAGCGGGCCCAGGGCCTGTTCAAGCAGAACAGCATCTCCGTGGCCGTGGGAGCACCGAACCTGGCGCCGGAAGAGCTGGTGACCCAGTATCTCGCCGGCACCCTGATCACCGGCGACAACGTCTGCGATCACTGACGGGGGAGGGGAAAAGGGGACAGCCACCAAGGCGTGACAGTCCCCATTTTCCCAGTAGCTGTCATTGGAATCGGGGACTGGAATCGGGGACTGGAATCGGGGACTGTCACGCCTTGGTGGCTGTCCCCTGATTCCGGGAAAGTGGGGGCTGTCACGCCCTGGAAATAGGTGACTGTCACTACGTCTCCGAGGGAGGAAACACCGTGTTTCCGGCCCGATAATAGGTGACTGTCACCTCTTTCTAGGGGACAGCCCCCAAGGCGGGACAGTCCCCATTTTCCCAAGGAGCACATGCCGTGAACACCGCTTCCCATTCGCTTCCCGACTGTGCCGAGTGCCCCGTGCCCCTTGAAAAGCGGATCTGCCGCAACCCGGAAGGGAAGGGCCCCACCGGCTGTCCCAGCATGACCTACGGGGAGACGGGAGCGGAAGCGGCAACCATCTACCAGCTGCCCGAGGTGCGGGAGTTTGCCCGCCAGGCCTCTCTGCAGGAGGCCGAGGGCTATACCGGCAGGGAGCCGGGAGCCGGGCCGCGGCGCCCGGCCAAGCCACGGGTGCTGGAGATCGCCGAGTTCGCCCACCGGTTGAACAACGGCCCCATCGGCCTGGCTTTCTGCTCCGGGCTTCGCAACGAAGCAAAGCTGGTGGCCGGTCTGTGGCGGGAGATGGGCCTGGAAGTGGTCTCGGTGATCTGCAAGGTGGGCGCGGTGCCCAAGGAGAGTCTCGGCCTGGCCGAAGGCGAGAAGGTCAACCCCGGATCCCCCGAGTCGATGTGCAACCCGGTGGGCCAGGCACTGCTGCTGGACCGGGCCGGCACCGGGCTCAATGTGGCCCTTGGGCTCTGCGTGGGCCACGATTCGCTCTTCTTCAAATACTCCCAGGCACCGGTCACCGTGTTGGCGGCCAAAGACCGCCTGCTGGGCCACAATCCCCTGGCCGCGCTGCAGACCCTCGACTCTTACAGCGGCTGGCTCCGAGAGGTCCGACTGAAAAACTAGGCCCCCGCCTTCCCCATCCCATATAATGACTCCGTCTTGCCAACCACGAAAAGGAGTCGTTAGCCATGTTACCCATACAGTTTCGTTATTCCCTGGCGGCCCTGGCCGTCATCCTGATCCTGGCCGGCCCGGCCATGGCGGCGAATGAGCCACCGCAGCTGATCTCCGTAGCGGGGTCCGATACGGTGGTCAAACTGCTGCCCGGCGGGGACACTTACCAGGTGAGCCTCGACAACGGCCGGCAGTTCAGCCGCACGCTGCCGCGGCGGACGTCCATCGAACTGAACCGGTTCTCATTTGATCCACTTGCTGATGACAGCAGCCGGCAGGGCCCCGATCTTCCCGGGAACCTCAAGGCCGCCTCGGACAACCGGACGTTCATCGTCCAGTTCGTCACTGCGCCGCTCCCAGCCTACCGCGAGGCGATCCGGCAGCTGGGCGGCACCACGCACCAGTTCGTTCCCCACCAGGCGCTGCTGGTGCGCATCGACCCCGGCCGGCTGGCCGAGCTCACCGCCCTGCCCTTTGTCCGCTGGGCCGGTCCCTGGCACCCGGCCTTCCGGCTGGAGGACGTATTGGCGGAAATGCTCGCCTCGGGCAAGGCTGATCCAGCCCCCCGGCGCTACTCGATCATGGCCCTGGAGCGGGGCCCGGCCATGCAGCAGTCGCTGGCCACCCGGATCGAGCGCTCCGGCGGCACCATCGACCTGACCATCCCCGAAGGCTACCGCCTGGAAGCCACCCTCACCCCGGACCAGCTGCTCCAGCTGTCCCGCTCGGACGAGGTGCTCTTCATCGACCGCTGGGGCCCGCCCGAGCCGGACATGAACAACGCCCGCGAGATCGGCGGCGCCAACCACATCGAGACGGTGGCCGGCTACACCGGCCAGGGGGTGCGGGCCGAAGTGATGGACGGCGGGTGCCGCACCACTCACCAGGATTTCCAGACCAATCCGCCGATCTATCATGGCGCCACCTATTCCGATTTCTATCACGGCACCCAGACCTTCGGCATCAACTTCGGCGACGGCACCGGCAACGACAATGCCCGGGGCATGTTGCCCGATGCCCAGGGGATCTTCGCCAGCTACAACCGCCTGACCAACCGCTACACCCACACCGCCCGTCTGGTCGACCCGGAGGGGGACTACCGGGCCGTCTTCCAGTCCAACAGCTGGGGCGACTACCAGACCACCAGTTACACAACCGTCTCGGCCGAGATGGACGACATCCTCTTCCTCAACGACATCCTGATCACCCAGTCCCAGAGCAACACGGGCAACCGCACTTCGCGGCAGCAGGCCTGGGCCAAGAACATCGTTTCGGTGGGCGCGGTGTATCACCACAACACCCTGACCCGCAGTGACGACGAATGGTCCAATGGGGCCAGCATCGGCCCGGCCGCTGACGGGCGGATCAAGCCCGACCTCTGCCACTTCTACGACGACACACTGACCACCGGATACAGCAGTGACACCTCGTATGACAGCAGCTTCGGCGGCACCAGCGGCGCCACGCCGATCACCGCCGGCCACTTCGGCCTGCTGTTCCAGATGTGGGCCGACGGCATCTTCACCGGCAACCCGGGAGCCGGGGCCGACGTGTTCGAAAGCCGGCCGCACATGACCACGGCCAAGGCACTGATGATCAACACGGCCAGCCCCTACGATTTCAGCGGTGACGACCATGACCTGACCCGGGTGCACCAGGGCTGGGGCCTGGCCCACGTGGGCGACCTCTACGACCGGGCCGAGGAAAGCGGCTGGCGGCTGCCGCTGGTCATCGACGAGTCGGAAGTTATCGAGCCCTTCGAGATCCACAGCTACACCATGACGGTGAGCGCCGGCGACTGGTTCAAAGTGACCATGGTCTACGCCGACCCCATGGGCAACCCCGGGGCCGGTTACGCCCGGATCAACGATCTCTCACTGCGGGTGTCGGGGCCGGACGGCGAGTATTTCGGCAACCGGGGCCTGCGCACCTCCAACTGGTCCGATGACGTCGGCGACTTCCCCAACGACTTCGACACGGTGGAGAACGTCTTTCTCCAGGCCCCCACCGCCGGCACCTGGCTGATCGAGGTCATGGCCGACGAGATCATCGAGGACAGCCACCTCGAGACCACGGACCTGGACGCCGACTACGCCCTGGTGGTCACCGGCCCGGTCAGCATGGCCGGTTTCGGCGCCCCCACCATCCTGGTGGGACCCGGTTCCAAGCCGACCAACGCCACTGCGGTGCGCGGCTACGATCCCACCGGCACGCTCATCGACTCCATTGATTTTGACGCCTACCCGGCGGTGGAAGGCTACGGCACCCGGGTGGCGGCCGGAGACATCGAGGGCAACGGTTTTGACGTGATCGTCACCGGACCGGGGCCCGGACCGGCCAACCCGCCGCTGGTGCGTGCCTTTGGCAGTGACGGCAGCGCCATCCCCGGGATGGAGTTCCTGGCCTACGGTGTGGACTCCTACGGGGTCAACGTCTCCTGCGGCGACCTCGACGGTGACGGCATCGACGAGATCATCACCGGCCCCGGACCGGGCGCCGTCTTCGGCCCCCACGTGCGTGGCTGGACCGCGGCGGGGGGCAGCGTGGCGGCCATGCCCGGCATCAACTTCTTCGCCTACGGCACCCTGAAGTATGGTGTGAACACGACCTGTGCCGACATCGATGGCGACGGCATGGACGAGATCATCACCGGCGCCGGGCCGGGAGCGGTCTTCGGGCCCCACGTGCGCGGCTGGAACTATGACGGCGGCACCCTGGCCTCGATCCCCGGCCTCAGTTACTTTGCCTACGGCACCCTGAAGTGGGGCGTGAACGTGGCCGGCGCAGACATCGACGGTGACGGCATCGACGAGATCGTCACCGGCGCCGGGCCGGGAACGGTCTTCGGCCCCCACGTGCGCGGCTGGAACTACGACGGCGCGGCCCTGGCCCCGATCCCCGGGGTGAGCTTCTTCGCCTACGGCACCAACGAGTATGGCGTGAAGGTGGCCTGCGGTGACGTGGACGGCGACGGCATCGACGAGATCATCACCTCGCCCGGCCCGGGTCCCGCCTTTGCGGCGCACATCCGCGGCTGGAACTATGACGGGATGACCCTGGAGTCCATCTCATCGCTCAACTTCCTCGCCTTTGCCGACAGCAACTTCCGCTGGGGCGGCAACACGGCGGTGGCCATGCTGGAGTAGAGTTTCCTCGGAAACCGATGGTGAGGGACGTGCCAGCACAGCGATTCAAACGGGGGGGGGTTCCCATGAGCATCCCCCTGGGTCTGCTGATGCTGGCCCTTGCCATCCTCTCTTTCCCCGCCTGCCGTGAAGAGCCCCCGGCCATTCCCTCCGTTCCCGGCGACACCGCCACCACCGGCTATCTCCCCCTGGCCCCGCTGATGGAGATGACCGCCGGGCCGCTCCTTCACACCGCAGAGACCGCACCACTGGAACCCCGCCTGCTCCACGCCGCCATTCACCGCAACAATGAAACGCTGCTCAGCGGCCGGATCATCCGCACGGAATGGTACGCCTATGACCCGGAGAGTGGCCCGCGGGCGGTGACCCACCCGGACGGAACACCAGGGATGCTCCAACTGGATGAGCAGGACGTGGGCCAGGCCTTCCTGATGACCGGGCACATCAAGTTTGCCGAGGTGGACCTGGTGGCCATCGAGGTGGAGTGTGCGCGGCCGGGGCTGCTGGAGTTCGTCTGGGACAACGAGGCGCTGCCCCGGGGGGAGTTCTCCAGCTTCCACCTCTTCGGCCTCGACGGCCGGCCCGGCATCCGTGAGTACCTGGTGCCGGTGCACGCACTGTCCAACTGGCTCGGCAAGGCCCGCTGGTTCGGTGTACGGGCCGTTGAACTGGAACAACCGGCGACAATCCACGCCATCCGCTTTCTCGAGGCCGGTCCGGCGGTTCGCCGGGCCATGGAGCGGGCCCGGGGGGAAACACCGTCCGACCGGCTGGTGCTGGGGGAGGAGAGCCGCCCGGCATTCCACGCCCCCACCGGCACGGTGTACGAGGCCGAGCTGGACATTCCCGGCAATGCGATACTGCACACCGGGTACGGCTTCTTCCCCGATGTCTGGCGCAAGCAGCGCCGGGGGGTGATCTTCCGGGTGGAAGCACTGCCCGAGGGCACGGGCGAGAGCCGAGTACTCTTCAACCACTTCCTCGACCCGAAGGACTGGATCGACTCCCGGCACTGGCAGGATGAACAGATCGACCTCGAAGAACTGGCCGGTCAGCAGGTGACCCTGCGATTCTCCGCGCTGTTGCCGGAGGGCGTGGAAGGTGAGGAACCGGCTCCCGAACCACTGGACAACTATGCCGCCTGGAGCCCGCCGGCCGTGGTGGTGGCGGATTCACGCCGCCTGGAAGAGCGACGCAACGTCATCGTCTGGCTGGTGGACGCCCTGCGGGCCGACCGGCTCTCTGCCTACGGCGCGGACCGCCGCACCTCGCCGCACTTCGACCGGCTCGTGCGAGAGGGCCTGGTCTTCACCCGACCCCGGGCCCAGGCCTCCTGGACCGCCGCCTCCACCGGCTCGCTCTTCACCGCCCTCTACCCCTCGCGCCACGGGGCCGAGCGGGAGAAGCAGCGTCTGCTCCCCGGTTGCGTCACCCTGGCCGAACGGCTGGAGGCCGCCGGCTTCTTCACCATGGGGCTGGTGGCCAACGGCCACGTCAAACCGCTGATGAACTTTGACCAGGGGTTTGACCGCTACGCCTTTGCCCGCGGCCGCAGCGACCCGCCCCATGCCGACGCGTCCCTGGTCCTCGAACGCCTGCGGCCCATGCTGGAGGAGAACGCCGACAAACCCTTCTACCTCTACGTACACAGCGTCGATCCCCACGGACCCTACACCCCGCCGTCCCCCTACGACTCGCTCTTCACCCCACCGGACTACGGGGGATCGATCGACGGCAGCTACGAACCGGATGACTTCCGCGGCCGGCCGCTGGATCAGGTAAGCACCGATGACCTGGCCCAGCTGGTGGGGCTCTACGACGGTGAGATCGCCTGGAGCGACCTGCACCTGGGGATGCTGGTGGCCGAGCTGCGGCGCCTGGACCTGCTGGAGAGCACACTGATCCTGGTCACCGGCGACCACGGCGAGGAGTTCCTCGACCATGGCGGCTGGGACCACGCACAGACCCTCTACAGCGAGCAGCTGCGGGTGCCGCTGGCCGGGCGGTTGCCCGAGGGCACACGGCAGGATCACCCCGCCGGCAGCGTGGTTCACCACCCGGCCCGGCTGGTGGACATCTACCCCTCGGTGCTCGACTTCCTCGGGGTGGCATCAAACGCGGACCAGCTGGCCGACCTGGACGGCCAGTCGTTCTTTGCCAAGAACGGAGGAGGGGCGCCGCTGCTCTTCAGCGAGGAGAACAAGGCCGAGGACCTGCTCTTCTCGGTGGAGCAGGGCCGTTACAAGCTGATCCGCCGGTTGAAGCCCACGCCCGGCGACAAACTCTTCGATCTGCAGGCCGACCCGGGGGAGACCAGCGACATCATCGCCGAGCACCTGGAACTGGCAGCCCGCCTGGCCGCGGCCGGCGAAGAGATCCGTAGCCGCCGCTCAACTGAGCGGCAGGAGGTGGCGCTGGACCAGGCCACCCGGGAAGAACTGCGGGCACTGGGGTATGTGGAGTGAGGAATGGCGGAATAGGTGTCCAGCCCGTATAATGAACTCAAGACCGTTCGTCCAGGGGCCGCAGATCACAGACTGGCATCCCTGGACCTCAGCAAAACCGTGCGATCTCATCACGGCCACATCCCATTGGAGGGGTGCATGCCCAGAAACCGCGACACCAGACTGGCAAACCATTTCCGACACGGAATTTGCGGTCTGATTCTTTCCGCCGCCCGTTCGGCGCTCCCACTCTTCCTCACCATGGCGCTCGCCGTCCCGGCTGCCGGCGTCACCCTGGTATCCAGATCCGCCGGCCTCGAAGTACCGGACAAGGAGGAGGGAAAGACCGAATACGAGCTGGCCGACTTCAACGGCGACGGCCACCTGGATATCGTCTCAGTGGGCGACCACGGATCGCCCTACGTCAACAGCGGAGAACACGGGATCATGGTCTGGCTCGGCAATGGAGCTGGCGCATGGACCCTGCACCAGTCTGGCAATTTCGGCTACGGCGGCTGCGCGGCCGGCGACCTCGACCTGGATGGCTATCCGGACCTGGTCTGGGGGATTCACCACGACTGGGGAAGCGCCGGGTTTGGCGACACGCTGCTCGGCGCGGCACTGGGGGACGGCAGCGGAGCGGCCTGGACGCCCTGGGGCGCCGGCCTGGCCACCAGCGGCGAGGAGT
>CBESOE010000114.1:0-14567 GCA_965531145.1 uncultured bacterium
CGACCGTGGATTGCACCCCTCATTCTCGCCCTGCTGGTCCTGGCCGGGGCCGGACCCTGCAGCCGGCAGGTGGCCAGCGAACCTTTTCCGGGATAAACGAGGCGATCACCGTCTCCCTTCACCTGAACCCCGCGGCCCGGCAGCGGCGACCGGCCCGCGGCCGGTGAGCCGGCCCTTTATTGCACACAGCGGGTAAAGTGTAGTAATTTAGAGTGTTTTTGGGATCGACACTGGACCCCGGCGCCGGGAAAGTCGGGTATTACGAGGAGAGACGATAGATGTCCATGCAAGAGAGGATGCTCTTCATCATCGGCACCCCGCGCTCGGGTTCCACGATGCTGGAACGGATGCTGGAATCCCATTCCGAGATCTACGGCCGCCCGGAACCGCACCTGATGACCCCGCTGGCCCACCTGGGCTACTGGGACAACGTGGAAAAGGCGCCCTTTGACCACGTGCTGGCCGCCGAGTCCACCAAGCAGTTCGTGGCCGACCTGCCGAACACCGAAGCCGACTACTATGACGCGTGCCGGGCTTACGCCGATACGCTCTACGGCCGGATGCTGGAACCCACGGGCAAGCGCTACTTCCTGGACAAGACCCCGGCCTACGGCCTGGTGGTGCCGTTCCTGGCCAAGCTCTACCCCCAGGCAAAGTTCATCGTGCTCACCCGGCACCCGCTGGGTATCTTCAGTTCCTTTGCCAACTCCTTCTTCGACGGCGACTACCAGCTGGCCCAGGAGTACAACCCGCTGCTCAACCGCTACGTGCCGGTGATGGCCTGGTTCCTCCGTGAGAAACCGGTGCCGATGATCCACGTGCGCTACGAGGACATCACCCGTGAACCGGAGAAGAAGGTCAAGGAGATCCTCGACTTCCTCGACCTGCCCTTTGAAGAGAACTGCGTGGAATACGGGCGGAAGCAGCCTGAGGTCAAGGGCCTCGGCGACCCGCTTGGAGTGAAGAAGCACTCCCGGCCGGTGACCAGCTCCATCGACAAGTGGGCCGAGGAGTTGGCCTACGACCAGACCAAGCTCTCGCTGATGGAGGAGATCATCGGTCAGCTGAACCCCGATGACCTGCGCACCTGGGGCTACCCGCCGGAAACCCTCTGGAAACCGCTGGAGGAGGCCAACTTCACCGACATCGGCCCGAAAAAGGCGAAGATGAACAAGTATCGCCTGCAGCGGAAGCTGATCGTCGGTCTGCGCTCAGCGATCAAGGGCAGTTTCCTCGCCGGCCTGCTGCGCAAGGTGCGCCTGGCCAGCGACGTGCTGTTGCGAGAATACTAGATCCCACCCGGAACGGTCTGCATGTGCAGCCATCCCCTTTCAGGGATGATTCTGCCTGTTCAGCTATCCTGACAACACCGGCTGTGGTTCGAGAGCAAGGCGCCGGCCGACGAGAAAGCGCAGCATACTCCGTTGGTATGTGAGCATTTCGAGGAGGCCGGCAACGCCGCTATCGGGCCTCAGCTGGTGTTGTCTCAGGACAGGATCATCGTGGCTTCCACACCGGTGGGCACCGCCGGCGGGGTGGTGTCCGGGGTGTACTCCTGCAGCTTGAGAATCAGGGTGTCGCGCCAAACGATGGTGCCGGAGATGGTGACCGTCCCGTCCCCGTTGTTGGTCAGGTTGAGGTTGGGCGGTGTCACCGGCCCCATGTCATGCATCGATGCGGTCATCTCCTGCAGGGTCACCGATTCGTTCATCCCAAGATCGTTCACCAGGTCGATCTTGATCCGGAAGTCCCTGGTTTCACCAAGCTGGGGCGGCCGGGGGAAAAGGGTGTCGAACGCCTTGAGGCTGGTGTGGTTGTAATGCAGCACCACATACGCGGTCTCGCCCGACTCGAAATCCTCGTTCGGACCATAGCGCTCGATCATGACATACTTGTCGGGGGCCGGTTCGTCGGACTCGTCCACCTGCAGCACCTTGTGACAAGGGTACCAGCCCAGCTCATTGAAATCGTCGACATAGGGGACTACCGCCGCGGAGACACCACGCAATTCCTCCAGATCCTTGTTGTTCAAATCGGTGAACTTGTGTGGATCGAGATAGAAAGCGTAGAGCAGAGCGACATTGTACCAGTCGCACATCCCCTTGTAATACTCATTGCTCGGCTCGTCAAAGACCAGCGGCACGCCGTAGCCCGCCACCGGAGAGAATGGCTTGTTCCCGGCAACAATTTTGCGATAGTCGAGATGTTTGTTGCCCCAGTTCCAGCCGCTGACCGGCGAACACTCGAAACCAAATGTGTCGAGCTGATTGGCGGCGGAGAAAAGATAGCCATACTCGATCATGTTGGCGCTGATGATGTCGTGATCGGGCTGGTTCACCTCCAGGTGACTCTGCAGGCTGATCATGAAATTCTGGAAGGCGTTGAGGTTCCAGAGGGCTGGCTTGAAGGTGGTCGGGCTGTAGGTCAGGTCGTACCCCGCCGAGGCGAACCGGCCCCGCGAGCCGTCCAGGGTCGCGCCTCCGATGTTCGACAGGTCTATCATCACTCCGTAGAGATAGTCCTCGCTGAGCATGGTCTCGAGGAAATGCTGATGGACTCCATCCAGGTGGTCAAGGTAGCGGTTGCCAAAACTTGGAGCCTGGTCCTCGGTATTGATATAGACGGCAGACATGTACTGATATGCATTTTGCATGGTGTAATGGGTTATCCGGTAGAGCAGGTAATCCTGGTTGGTCGTGTCGTTGATGTTGATCAGAAAGTCCGAGGGGAAGGACTCGATCCTCTCACTCTCAGTGAATACGCTCGGGTGCTTGTTTACCGCATTGGAGAACTCGATGTAGGGCGGCGGCGGGTCTTCCTCGGGTGATTCGAAAATGACCACCCAGGGCTGCATGTAGTAGAGCATCTTGAGACCCAGCGTGTCGGTCAGATATTCCGCCTCCGTTGCATCGTGGTTGAAGTAATAACGGACGGCGAAGTCTTCGGGGTTGGTACCATAGGGTTTGCCGATGATCGAGTTGGGTCGGCCGCCATTGATCCCCCCAGCCAGGGGCTGGCCGGAGACAGAGGGCAGACGGCCGTAATCGGTGTAAATGTCGTAATAGTCCTGCAGCGCCCCGCGCATGTCCCAGTTGGGAAGCGAGGTGTAGAGGATGAATTCAAAGCTGGCGTGATCCCGTTCTGCCGCCAGCCCCAGCTGGAAACGAATGAGATAGACGTCATCCTCGGCTTGGTATTGCACGTAGTAGGGCCGCACCACGTCCGGGTCCCGGGCGATGTTCAGCACGTGGTCCCCGTCGGTGATACAGGAGAAATTGTAAACGTTCAGCTTGAGATTCGACGAAATGGCATCGGCAGCCACGACCTCGTCGTAGACGTACTGCTCACGGATGCGGTAGCTTTTGTGCAGATTGTCATACCAGTACCAGTCAAGGGACGAGGTGTCCACCGGCAGGGTAAAGGTCAGGTCGATCGCCCGATCCTGTCCCTCGCTCCCTTCGGTGGGCGTCACCGTGCCGCTGATCTCGATCCGGTCGGCCAGCGGCTCCATTCGCGCCGACACGTCGAGACCGCGGCTGCCCACGTTCACCGCCTGCAGGTCGAGCACGCCGGCGGTATTGGTGACCGTGCCGCTGACCGGGATGTCCCGGATACCGTCCGGCTCGCGGAAACAGCGCATGTCGTCGAAAAGGACCTCGGTGGGAACGGCATAGTCGAGGATGTTGCCGCTGACATAGATGCGGACCGCAGCGGACGCGGCGGTGGAGGGCGACCTGGCCCAGCCGGTGAAGAGCGTCCAATTGTAATACGTCTGCTTGGCCTTGAAGACCAGGTCACTGGAAATCAGCGCCTGGTCACCATCATACCAGTCGAGGTAAACGATGGCATCGTAGGGCCACGATACGGAGTCCCGTGAGAACCCGAAAGCGCTGCGGCAGACCGCGCTGCAATAGTAGGTCTTCCCGCTATCGACGGCAAAAGTGTCGCTGGCCACTTCCAGCACGTCCGGCTCCAGCGGTTCGGCCTCGTCTCCGGACTGGGTGGTGACGAATCGGAGAGCATTCGTGCCCTCGTAAGGCCCAGCCGTATCGGCGAGGAGCATGATGTTGGCCGCCGATCCGGTGGCGGTGACCAGGCTCCAGTTGTCCGGCATGTAGACATTGGCCGCCAAATGGGTGAAGCCCCCCTCGAAGCCGGAATTGGCCAGGATGTTCGTCCCGCTGAGGCCGGTGTAATCGGTGAGACTGAACCCGCCGGTGACTTCGCTGGTGAGCAATTCGTCGCCACCCACCTGAACTCCGGTCACCTGACCGGACGAATCCAGCTGAACAGTGAGTCCGTCACCGGTCACCAGGTCGTCAGCCAACAGATTGTTGAAGCCACAAGTGAGAACGAGGAAAAACATGCCGAAGGCAGCCCGACCGGCAACCCGTCTGCTGCGCTGGGATTCAGGACGACACATTGTCGAAGGCCCTCCAGGTATCACGGGGAAATTTCTCTTATGGTGCTTGCGCGCATCTCACCGGCAGATAACCAGATTATTGCTCGGTAATCAACTGTTTTGCATACATCCTCTCTCCACGGAGAGTCGGACACTGATGGACAATCAGATCTGCGGCACCGACAGTTACATGACCGGCTGCCGTCAGATTCCCCTTGGTTCTATTTTTCTATCGGTGGATCAGCCGTCTTTCTTGAGCGAAACCGGACGTTTCCCGGGCAGGATGACGGGCTCAAAAATGCGCGATACAATAACCCCCGGCTCGGTTTTTCATTTCCGGCACACCAACCGGTCGCCCGGGCCATGCAAGAGCTGGAGGATTGATCGATGACCACGGCTGAGGAGAAAACCGGCAGCACCGGAAACGCCAGGATTCTTTTTGCCCTCTGGGCCGTCCTCGGCGTGGGTCTGCTGGGCCTGGCCCTGCTGTTCCACGAGACAGTGATCGACTGGGCCTTCCGGCCCTGGGGCGGTCTGCTGGACCGGGTGGCGGAACGGATCCCGGCTGCCCGGCTGCGCCTGGCCCTGGGCGGCCTGGCCCTGCTGGCCGGCGGCTTCCTTCTCAGCCGGGCCGGCTTCTTCCGCTGGGCGGCACGGCGCAACCTGCGGGTGAACCTGGTCCTGCTGGCCACCATGCTGCTGACCACCGTTTTCACCCTCGAGCAGGTCCTCTCCATCCGCTTCTATCGCGACACCTCGCGCACCACCACCATTTTTGCCCGTGACCCGGACCTCGGCTGGCGTCTGAAACCTGGAGTCCGGGGCAGCTGGGGTCTGGAGCCGGCCACCATCAACGCCCACGGCCTGCGCGGAACCGAACTGCCGCCCCCGGGACAGGTGGAGCAGTTCCGCATCCTCTTCCTCGGCGACTCGGTGACCTTCGGCTACCGGGTGCGTGATGACGAACCGTTCCCGCTGCACACCGGCCGGAACCTCAACGCCCGCAACCCGGAGCGGATGGTGGTGCCGCTCAACGCCGGCACCGGCGGCTACTCCCCCTGGCAGGAATATGAGTTTCTGGTGCGCTACGGCCTCGACCTCGATCCCGACCTGGTGCTGGTCTGCTTTGTGCTCAACGACGTCACCGAAAAATTCAGCCTGGTGCAGTTCGGCGGGAGCGAGCTGGGCTTTCAGCTGCGACACACCGTGGAGGGGCTGGGCGACCGGCTGGCCGGCTGGAGCAGCATTTTCGCCTTCGGTTCCTATCTCAGGGACCGGGTCCGCTTCGGCGGCGAACCGGCAGCGGCGGCGCGGGAGATCGAACGGCTGCAGGTGATGGACCTGCTCTATGACGAAAAGAAGGAACTGACCGACCAGGCCTGGGACCTGACCACGGAGAACCTGGACAAAATCTTCCAGCGCTGCCGGGAGGAGAAGATCCCGGCGATGCTGGTCATCCTCCCCTACGCCTTCCAACTGCAGAACCCGGAGGCATTCGGCCGGCCCCAGCGAACCCTGGCGCGCCACGCCGCCGAACAGGGGATCGACACCGTGGACCTGCTGCCGTTGCTGCGGCAGGACCTGGAGCAGCGGAAGCTGGGCATCCCGTCCTTCTTCCTCGACGACAACCACCTCACCGCCGAGGGGCACCGCGCGGTGGCGAGGCTTTTGGCTGACGAGATCCACCGCCGGGGGCTGACCGGCGGGCCGGTGCCGCCCGCGGAAGAGCCGCAACCTGGACTGTGATAGGGTGACCGTCCTGTCACTGCGAGGAGCCCGCGAAGCGGGCGACGCGGCAGTCTCACAGGCGACAATATCGTTGGTAGAGAGATTGCTTCGCTACGCTCGCAATGACAAGAAGAAGGATTCAGAGCATCATGGGAATGATGAATAACCTGGTGACCTGGCTCAAGGAGAAGACGTTCCTGCGCAAGCTGGTGCTGCGCAACACCTCTCTCTTCAAGCGGGCCATCTGGGACTACGAGTATCGCAGCGGTGACTGGGACTATATCGACCATCCGCCGGCCGAACATTTTTCCCGAATCATCGAAGAACACCTCAAGGGCGGGTCAATCCTCGATCTCGGCTGCGGCACCGGCAAGACCATCCTCGCCCTCTCCGCCTTCTCCCGTTTCACCGGGATCGACGTGTCAACAGTGGCCACCGACAAGGGCCGGGAAGACTTCCGTGACCGGGACAACGTCTTCTTCGTTGCCGCCGACATCGCCACCTACGAGGACAACGAGCGCTACGACGTGGTTCTCTGGAGCGAGGTGATCTACTACTTCGATCACGACAAGATCGTGCCGGTGCTCAACCGCTACAAGGAATTTCTCACCGAGGGCGGGGTGCAGATCGTGCAGCTCTACAGCAAGGAGCAGCAGGAAGCTGTGGTTGCGCTGATCCGCTCAAACTTCACTGTCATCGCCGAGCACGAGACCGAAGACCGCGAGGGGAACCGCTCCATCGTGCTGGTCTTCTGAAGCAACCCGACGACACGAACATTCAGGCACCTTCTTCGGGTTCAAATCCCACTGGGGTCGCCATTTTTCTGTACGGTTGCCGGGAACCGGCTTTCCAGTCCCTGTCCCCGGCAGAAACTCTCAGGGAATTTGCACGTACATGATGCAACGGTCTTCAGCCCGGTACCCTGATGCCGGGTATGGCGGCTGGTTCCAGGGTGCCGGTGTCACATCCTCGACAAACAGGGTGAACTGGAATTTCCCGATCAGTGATATCAGGGCCGGGATCCGCTGATACCAAGACGTTGATGCCCGGGTGCCGCCGGCAATGCTCTGATATCCGGCTTTCCAGTTGTCAAACGACTGGCCGTTGGCCAGGTCCAACTGGATCCGGGCCGCTACCTGGCGCGTATGATCGGGAACCCTGTTCAACAGCCTTACCGTCATACGGGTGTAAAAGGGCACGGTGCCGCTGGTGGGCGCGCAGGTGAAATCGGTAAAGAGTGAGACCGGTTTGCCGCTGTTGATCAGTACCGAAATATTATCTTCTCCGCAACTTGCCAACGCCAGATCCAGGCTGCCGTCGCTGTCCAGATCACCCACGGCTACAGATTTCATCTGTCCATAGGTCTCGAGGTCGAGAGGGGGCAGGAAGGTCCCATCGCCCTTGCCCAGCAGCACCGCGGTGGTGCCGTGGCCATAATAGCCCTGGCCGGTCGTGACCAGGTCCGGGATGCCGTCTCCATCCAGGTCTCCGATGGCCACCGATTCAGGCCAGTCGCTATATCCGTAACCCATGGCCTCCTGGAACGTGCCGTCGCCGTTGCCCAGCAGCACCGATACGCTAAGGTTATTTCCATCAACGGACGTTGCCAGATCCGGATTGCCGTCGTTATTCAGGTCGCCAATGGCGACAGCATGATATCCATCATCCCCGACGGCGCAGTCGACAGCGGTCTGGAAGGTGGCGTCGCCATTGCCCAGCAGGACGAAGACCCTCTCATCATCGACCCAGTAAGAAGACCCCACGACCAGGTCCGGGATGCTGTCCTGATCGAGGTCACCGATGGCGATTGACGAACAGCCCACATCAAGCACTTGCTCCGCGCCGGGTTGGAAGGTGCCGTCGCCATTGCCCAGCAGCACCATAACGCTGCTGTCCAGTGAAATGGTAACGGCAATGTCCGTGTCACCGTCGCCGTCCAGATCACCGGTGACGACGCCGTATGCGTTACCGGTCCCGTAATTGACGGCTGTTTGAAAGGTGCCATCACCGTTGCCCAGCAGCACCGAAACATCACCACTCCCGACATACCTCCCGACATTACCCGATACCAGGTCCGGGATCCCATCGCCGTTCAGATCATCCACCGCAACCGAAACCGGATCTTCACCGGTCCCGTAGTCCACAGCAGCCTGGAACGTGCCGTCACCGTTGCCCAGCAGCACCGAGACATTGTCAACCCAGCCGAGACAGGACGCAGCAAGGTCCAGGTGGCCGTCGCCATTCAGATCAGCGATGGCTACATCGGTGGGACGTTCAACGATGACGTCATACTCCACCACGGGCTCGAACATTTGGGCTTTCGCCGGCGCGGAAGGATAAAAATATAAAGCGGCCAGCAGGGTGGGGCCAACACATCTGATGATTCGGTATTTCATGTTCTTATCTCCATGATGACGATTGATATGAATAGTAACGACAACTCCTGATCATCTGCAGTGATGTTCAGGGCCTGGCCGCAATGATGTTGAAACCTGCGACATCCCTGTACCCGGATGTTCGGTATGGCGGCTGGTTCCAGGGCGCCGGGGTCACATCCTCGGCAACCAGTGTGAACCGGTTGCTCCCGATCAGTGATCTCAGAGCCGGAATCGTTAGAGACCAGGTTGATGTGGTGTGAGCGCCGCCGACGATGTTCAGGTATCCATTTTTCCAGTTGGCAATCGATTGCCCATCGGCCAGGTTCAACTGGATCCGGGCCGCTATCCGACGTGTCTGATCGGCACGGTTCAGCAGGGTCAATGACATGCGGGTGTCGAAGGGCAGGGTTCCGTGCATGGGGACACAGGAGAAATCGGTGATATAGAGCGTCATATCCGGCACCGATCTGTTGATCAGAACCGAGATATGCTCGTCATAATAATGAGTTCTCACCACCGCATCCGGCCTGCCGTCGTTGTTCAGATCACCCACGATTGCAGAACTCGAATCAAAACCGGTTTCATTGTAGAGGGGTGGCAGGAACGTCCCATCGCCATTCCCCAGCAGCACCGCAACGGTGCGGCCCTCGTATTCATCCCAATTATACCGGTTGCCCGTGACCAGATCCGGGATGGAGTCCCCATCATGGTCCGCGATGGCCACTGATACCGGATAGCCCTCAATATCGTATGTCGTGGGCACCTGGAACGTGCCGTCGCCATTGCCCAGCGAGACCAGGATGCACTCGCTGACAAAATTTGCCGTGGCCAGATCCGGAATGGCGTCGCCATTCAGGTCGCCGGCGGCGACTGAATAGATACCGTACGTAACCTCATAGATTGCGGCACACCGGAAGGTGGCATCGCCGTTGCCCAGCAGTATCCTGACCTGGCCCAGGTATGAACTCACTGCCAGGTCCGCATGACCATCACCGTCAAAGTCTTCCATGACGATTCTGCTGGCGTTGTCCATCGTCCAGTAATTCACCCGGTGCTGGAAGGTGCCATCGCCGATGCCCAGCAACACGGAAATATTGTCGTGCCCCTCATTGACCACGACCAGATCCGGGATACTATCGCCGTCCAGATCGCCGATGGCCACATCCCGGGGGTCTTCACCGACACTGTATTGGACTTCGGTCTGAAAGGTGCCATCGCCGTTGCCCAGCAAAATCTGAATGTTGCCATTGCTCCGCACTTTGATCAGGTCCGGAACGCCATCGCCGTTCAGATCATCCAGCGCAATCTTTTGAGCCCCCCCGAAAACTCCACAGGAGGCAGAAATGTGCCGTTTCCGAATCCCAACAGCACCGAAATACGGGCGCCATTGGCTACGATCAGATCCTGGACGCCATCGCCATCCAGATCAGCAATGGCCGTGCACCTGACATCATCCCCAATCTCATAATCAACTCTTGGCTTGTACAGCTGAGTTCCCGCAGTCGCTGAGGGAGAAATACAGAGCATGATCAGGGCGATGCTGAAAAGACTGATGATTCGGGTATTCATGTTTGATCTCCAGTATGACTATTCGTATAAAAAAAGAAGCTGAATGTACTTACAGCTAACAGTCTTATCGGCAGGCGTGCTGTGGGGATTGAAAAAATATCTTGGATGAAAACAGCGAGCTTTTGCGGTGGGTGACTCTGAGCCGGCCAGCCTACTTCTTCACCTTCAATACACTGAACGCACCGCGGGCCATGGTGAGGAAGTGCTTGAAATTGCCCGCACGCAACTCGCGCCAGACCACCTTCAGCCCGCGGCCAACCGCGACGAAGGCGAAGACGAACCAGTGGTGCAGGCGGGCGTGCTTGCGCATGAAGAGCAGCAGGTTGCGGCCCTTAAGGAAGAGGTAGCGGTCGGAGACACCGGTCTTCTTCACCACGTGGTGCCAGAGCCGGGCCCGGGGGACATAGAGCACCCGGAAACCGGCCTCGGCCGCCCGGGCGCACCAGTCGGTGTCCTCGCAGAAGTAGGGGGAAAAGCGGTCGTCCAGCAGGCCGATGGCCTCCAGCGCCGGCCGGGTGATCATCTGGCAGCAGCCGGCCACGTGATCCACGTCACGGAGCGTGTCGTACTGCCCCTCGTCAAGCTCGTCGTGGCCGATGAGTCGGAAGTCGCAGCGGTAGAGGTTCCAGGTTCCCCCGGCGCACCAGATCACCTCCGGCCGGTCGTGGAAGTAGATCTTGCCGGTGAGGATGCCCGCCCGGGCTTCCTCCTCCCCGGCGTGGACCAGCTCGGTGAGAAAGGCCGGATCCACCTCGGTGTCGTTGTCCAGCAGCAGCAGGTAATCGGCTCCACCGGTCTCCAGCACACGGCGCAGGCCGGTGTTCCGCCCGCCGGCCACACCGAGGTTCTCCTGGTTGCGGACCACGTCTACCTCGGGGCAGGCCAGTTCCACCGCCTCGGCCGAACCGTCCTCGGAGGCATTGTCCACCAGCACGATGCTGAAGTTCGGGTAGTCCACCCCGGCCAGCGAGCGGAGGCACTGGAGGGTCATCTCCTTCTGATTCCAGTTGAGCAGGATCACCGCCACCCGGGGCGCTGGGGTCATCGGGTCACTCATCGATCCCGTCCTCGCCGGTCCCCACCAGAACCTCGGCTTCGGCCACCGGAGTCCAGCGGTTATGGTTGGCGAACCAGTTCACACCGTCGCAGAGCAGGTCCACCTGCAGCAGATAACGCCCGGGGCTGTCGGGCGCCCTGACCTGCATCACCGCATCCGCCGTCTCACCGGGGCCCAGGCGGCCGCCGGGCAGGGCGGTGTGCACCCCGTCCCAGACAACCGGCTGGGGCTTGCCGCCCTCCGTGGCCGTGGTCATCCAGTGGTAGGAGAACCGCACCTTTTCGTCCCAGGCGTAAGGGCTGCGCGACTGCAGGCGCAGCGGCACCTCCAGCTCCGCTCCGGCGGCCACTGTTTCGGGCAGCTGTATTTCCTGCAAGCGGTAGCGGAAGAACTCGTCGCCGATATAGGGCTCGCCCTCGCCCAGCAGGGTCAGCTTCACCCCGAGGTAGCGGATGTCAGTGCTCCCCGGTTCGCTGAACTTTGGGATGAACCCCCGGTCGGTTTTGAATTTCACCACGTAGAACCAGCTGGTGAACTCCTCACCGCCGAAGGGATGCACCGCCCGGGGTTTGGGATTCTCCAGCACCACCTGGAGCTGTTCCTCCTCCACCCCCTCGGCCGGCCCCCCGTCCTCGAAGCGGCGCAGCTTCACCGTGCGGAATTCACCCTGCGATCCCCGGCACCAGGCCTCCAGATCCCGGCTGGAACAACGGAAGATGATGCGCTCCAGCGGCTTGCGCGACATCACCAGCACCGCGGTGCGGCTCTTGCCCCGGACCCAGAAAGAGTCGCTCTCGGGGTAGGCGTTGAGGTCGAGAAAGCGGTTGCGATACATGATCGTCCCCTTCTCGTAGCCCCGTACCTGGTCGATGTAAGATGGGATCCAGCGCAGGGTGGTCTCGAAGGGCAACACGCGGAACACCGGGTTGCGCACGTGGGCCTGGAGTGACTGGCGCGATGTGTTCGCCCCGAAGGGGGTGAAGAGCAGTTGGGAGAGGAAAAGCCCGGCCACCACCCAGCCGGCCACCACCCCGGTGAGCGAGGGGATGCGTCCGATGAGGAAAAGAAACGCCGGGTAGAAGGAGACGAAGTAGCGATTGCCAATGAACCCCCCGCCCCCCTGGTAGTTGAAGGAGAGCACCAGGATGTAGAAGCCAATGAGCACCGTCGCCGCGGCCAGCAGGGCCCAGCGGTCGAGGCCCAGCTTCCGGCCGCCGCGGAAGAGGAACCAGTAGAGGGCCAGCACCGCGGGGAAGAAGTAGGGCACCAGCCCGGTGTGCCGCCCGACAAAATAGTAGACGACGTTGTACGGAAACTTACCGTCGATGTTGAACAGCCCCAGCCCGCCGCCGCCATACTCCCCGGCGCCCCGGGGGTCCTCGCCCAGCAGCAGGTCGGCCACACCGGCCAGCCGCTCGACCGAATCCACCCGCGGAATGGCGCAGCGGGCCACATGGTAGACCGAGGGCGCGTCGCTGAGCGCCAGCTGGCCCAGAACCAGCAGGCCGAAACCGGCGGCAAAGATCAGCCCCAGGGCCATCAGCCGGCTCCAGCGCCGGGTGACCAGGCCGTGGAGGGCAAAAAAACCGCCAAAAGCGGCATGGGGAAACTTGGAGAAGGCGGCCAGGGCAAAGAAGAGGCCGGCCAGCCCGGCCCGCACCACCGGGCGGGTGAAAAAGCTGTCCTTGCCCGCGGGCCCGGGATGGATCCAGAAGTAACAGCCGAGGAAGATGACGAACATGTTGAACACTTCGGGGTGCATCCAGAAGACATAGGGGAAGGCCGCGGAGAGGAAGAAGAAGGTCACCGCCATCAGCAGCGCCATCCCGGAGCTGTTCCACGCCCCCAGGTAGCGCCAGGCCAGCCAGACCATGGTGATGAACATCAGCGCGTTGACCAGGACGAATCCGTTGACCCCCAGCAGGGCAAAAAAGGGCAGCACCAGCAGGGAATAGATATAGGGCTTGCCGTAGTAAAGGTTCTCACCGCCATCCGGGGTCATCAGGATCACGTTGCGCGGCCCGCCCTCGAAGATCCGGTTGGCGGCGACCACGTCCCGCTCCTCCCAGCGCAGATCGCCGTCCTCCCAGAGGCTCTGGGTCATCATGAAATAGGCCGCCTCGTCACAGATGAAACCGCCGGGGAGCCGGTCCTTGCCCACGGTGGCGGCAAAGAGCAGGAAAAATACGGCCAGCAGGCCGAGGATCAGGGCCGGGGTGGGAATGCCGCTTTTTCCGGGCAGGGTCATGCCGGCGATCCTCCCGCCGCCCGGCGCCGCATCGCGCCATACCAGCTCAGCGCGATCAGCAGGTAGAGCAGCCCCCACATCGACTCCATGATCTCGGTGTTGTTCTGCATCAGGTAGTCGGGGAGGATGAAGAACTTGAGCACTTTGACCCAGGCAAAATACCCGAGCAGAGCCCAGGAGAGGGTCAGCGGGGCCAGGGGCAGCCCGGCCCGCTCCACCCATTGCCGGACCCGCAGGTTCAGGGAGGCGGCCACCGGCAGGAGAAAGACGTAGAAGAGCGTACCGTAGGTGAAGATGTTTTCCACCGACAGGATCCGCTGCCAGACCGGTTTGATCTCGCCGGAGAACTCCCGCTGGTTGAGGTAGATCAGGTTGTGCACGGTGAGCTCTTGCTGCACGTTGCGTGATTTCCAGAACTCCGGAGTTTCGTAGTGCAGGTAGTGCTGGCCCCAGCTGATCTCCTCCCCGGCGCCGACAAAAAAGAAGAAGGCGAGAAAGAGGTAGAACCAGTTCCTCCGGGTCCCGAAACAGAGCCACCCCTGCTCCCCTTCCGAACGGAAGAAGAGGATCAGAAAGAATACCGAGGCCAGCAGGAGAAAGAGCGCTCCCGCCGTCTCCACCACCCCGTCCTCCCAGAGCAGGACCTTGCGCACCGATTCAGCAGGGATCAGCATACAGCTGTAACTGAAGGCCATGAACATGAGGAAGGGCAGGAGGAGCTTCCCGCGGATTCCACTGTCAATAGTTGTCTGGCTCATCAGTGGCAGATCCCCCCGGTTCGAAATCATCGTCGGGGCTCATCATAGAGGAAAGAAGGGCCCGAGAAAAGCAGCAACAGGCGAGCCACAACCAGGGACGTACATAACATTATAACTTTCTAAATTGGCCGGTTGGATCCCACACAGTTCAGCAAGATGCTCGCATCGGTCTCCGTGCCTCATCAAAAGTTATAATGTTATGTACGTCCCTGGACCGAGCGGCCCAGATGGTAGTAGATGAAGTTGAGCACCGCCCGCAACCGTCCGGGCAGTGAGGGCCGGTGGTAAAACTCGAGGGCCCTCTCCAGGTCAAGCGCCGGCGTCACCGCCAGCCGCCGCAGAGTAAGCGGGTTGGCGCCGCGGCAATTTCCCCGGCCGCCGAAAAACCGGGTGGAGACACGATAGGCCGCCCGGTACCCGGCCACCC
>CBESOE010000115.1:0-14566 GCA_965531145.1 uncultured bacterium
ACCGGTGCGGACGATCCGCCGGCGGCACTTCAGCGAATCCGGGACGAAATCGCTGGTGCGGACAGGTCCTGACCGACACCCACCCGGGTGCCGGCGTTCATTCCCCGGCAGGTTCCTTTTTTACGGCCAGTGATTCCAGCGACTTCTGTGCCGCTCTCCGCACTGCACCGTCCGTCTCAGCCTTGAGCAGCGCTTCCAGCCGCGCCGTCGATGACGGATCACCGATTCTGCCCGCCGCTGCCGCCGCTTTTTCGCGCACCGCCGGTGCCTCGTCACCCATGGCCTTGTGAATCAGTTCCAGACCCCTGGGGCTGCCGATCTCGCCCACCGCCCAGCAGACATTGGCCCGCTGCAGCTCGTTCCCTCCGTCAAAGAGGTGCGTCAGCCGGTCGATGGCCCCGGGGTTGTGGTAGAGCCCCACCGCCCAGGCGGCATAGGCCCGGGTCCCGGGGTCCGGGGCTTCCAGCAGGGAGAGCAGCGGGCGGTACCCCGCCTGCAGCGGGTTGTTGTTCATGATGAACACCGAAATGGCCGTGTGCTGCACCTCCAGGCTCTGGTCGTGGAATACTTTGATCAGGGCGGTGGTCACCACCTCCGACGAGTGGCCGATGGCCGATACCGCCGCCGCCTGCCGCACCTCGGCCGCCGGGTCCGAGAGGCCGGTGGACAGGGCCGCCTCCACTTCCGGCCCCTGGAAGTCGGCCAGTTCATGGAAGGCCGCGGCCCGTTCCTCCACCGATCCCGATCGGGCCTGGTCGAGGAAGAACGGCAGCCCCTGGCCAAAGAGGCCGCTGGTCACCAGGAGCAGGCACAACGCCGGGACGACGCGGCCGGCGGCCCGGAGAGGGGAAATGCGTGCGGGAGTGGTGTGGCGGATGGTCCTGGTCTGCTCCATCGGTCAAATACCTCCATCCATGGTTGAAGTCTGACGCCCGGTTTGTTTCCGTTGTAAGATTTTATGGTATCAAAGCCCGGTCTGCGGAGAAAGAGGGAGCCGGGAAAACCGGCGGATATTGTTGCGCACCCGGTCGCGATCTTCTACACTTTTTAGAGAGGCGATAACGCCCGGCCGCCCGCCGGAGGGAGTCCTGGCAGGCCGGGGCACGGAATCCGGAGAGATCCGGAGAACAGGAATGGAACCAATGAAAAATTTCGCTGCGACCCGATGGGTGCTGCTTCTTTTCTTTGTCATCGGCGGATTGTTCCACCCGCCGCTCCTTGCCCGGGACTACTCCATGTTCGACAAGGTCAACGGTGCCGAACTGGTGATCGTGGGACGGGTGGTGAAGTGGAAGACCAAGGCCGAGATCGAGGTGCTGGAGGTTCTGAAGGGTGAGTGGACCGAGAAGACATTGCAGATACGCTTCCGTCTCGAGAATTACGAACGGAAGAAAATCGACAGGGAGACCATCCAGTTTTACGAGGGCGAACGGCTGCTGCTCTACCTCAAGGCCAAGGACGAGAAGTCCCGCAGCAAGGGGCGGTTCGCTCTCTATCCCGAGGATATGAGGGGGCGCCTGGAACTGCACGACGACGAGGAGGCCAAACTGATCCTGGAGGCGGCCAACGCCTGCGTGGGAGCCAGTTTCGAGAACCGGGAAGAGATGCGCGAGATCTGGCGGCAGATGGCTCGGGAGCGGAACGTGTTTCTCCGGCTCTGCGGCCTGGAGAGCCTGGAATACGACCGCGCCCTGGACATGGATGATCTGCCGCTGCTGGCCGCGCTTTACCACGACCGCTATCCGGTGATCCGCCAGCGGGCCCTGCAGCTTACCGCGTCGGTGGCCCGTTTTCGGCCCGACAGTTTCCACGGCACGCCGGAGCGGGAGATCCTGATGCACGAAGCACTGCCCCTGCTCGATGACGAGCATGAGATCGTTCGCATGGAAGCGGTGAGTACGTTGGAATATCTGGGGGATCGTCAGGTGCTGCCCCGGCTGCAGCAGATCAGCCGGAGCGATCCGTCCCAGGAGGTGCGCCTGGAAGCCACACGGGTGATTTTCCAGCAGCAGGCCGACTGGCTGGCGGACGGCGACCCGTCGGGCGAGGTGGCGGAAAGTGACTCCGGAGACGGGCTGGCCCCCAAGTAGCGGAAAGGTGGAATCAATTATGATAAAATCAAGTAATATGCTTAATTATCTGCTGGTTGTATATTGATTTTATTCATTTTGCCTTTGTTTTTCGTTTCGATTCTACCGTAGTTATGCTAGTGTGGAGTCACCGGCACGGGGGGCCGGACAACGCCGCCCCCCGGAGCCCATACGATCCGGAGTGACGGTATGAGACTTCACAAGCCGATTCTGGAACTGGTGCGGCGAGCCTCCACTCAACTGCCCGCCGACGTGCTCAAGGCCCTGCAGAGCCACCGGGATCGCGAGGAGAGGGATACCCCGGCACGGAGTATCCTCGATGCCCTGGAGAAAAACGTTCGTCTCGCCCGGCGCCATGCCACCCCGGTCTGCCAGGACACCGGAATTCCGGTCTTTTCCGTCAGCCACCCGGTGGAGATGGTCCAGGAGGAGATCGTCACCGCCATCAAGTGGGCTGTACGACAGGCCACCCAGCAGAACGTTCTGCGACCCGATGCGGTGGACTCGATCACCGGGGTCAATACCGGCAACAACATCGGCCAGGGTTTTCCGGCCATCAGCCTGCACCAGTGGGGCCGGCGGTTCCTCAAGGTGGAGCTGCTGCTCAAGGGCTGCGGCAGCGAACTGTTCAGCAGGCAGTACTCACTTCCTGATGTAACACTGAAGGCCGACCCGAACCTCGAGGGGGTCAGGCGCTGCGTGCTCGATGCGGTATACCGGGCCCAGGGCCGGGGGTGCGGGCCCGGGGTGCTCGGTGTTGGCATCGGCGGCACCCGCTCCTCGGGCTACCGTCAGGCCGATCACCAGTTTTTCCGTAAACTGGATGACGAGAATCCCAACCCGCAGCTGACCCGGCTGGAGGAGGATCTTCTGCGACAGGCCAACGAGCTGGGAATCGGCCCCATGGGCCTGGGCGGTCGATCCACCCTGCTGGCGGTGAAGATCGGCAACGAGCACCGGCTGCCCTCCTCCTGCTTCGTCTCCGTCTCCTCGATGTGCTGGGCCTGCCGGCGAAAGACGATGAAATTGTACCCCGACGGAGAGGCACGGTATGCGTAGAAGAGACAAGAACGTGCGGCAGCTGAAATTCCCCCTGGCCGAGCCGGTGGTGCGGGAACTGCGGGCCGGGGAACCGGTGGAACTGAGCGGGGCGATCCTCACCGCGCGGCTGTCCGGACACCGCTACCTGCTGGACCAGGAACCGCCCCTGCTCCGCGAGCTGCTGCACAACGGTGCCATCTATCACTGCGGTCCGGTGGTGCGCAAAATGAAGCGGAAAGAGGAATGGAAGATCGTGGCCGCCGGCCCGTCGGCCAGTATCCATCTGGAGGAATACACCGCCGGAGTGATCGCCCGCTACGGTGTCCGGGCGGTGATCGGTTCAGGTGGGATGGGCCCCCGAACCCTGCAGGCCTGCCAGCAGCACGGGGCCGTCTACCTCGCTGCGGCGGGCGGTGCCGCCGCACTGCTGGCCGATACTGTGGTCAAGGTCAACGGGGTCTCGAAGCTCGATTTTGGTATTCCCGAGGCCTTGTGGGAACTGGAGATCCGGCATTTCCCGGCCCTGGTGGCCATGGACTCCCATGGTGAAAGCCTTTACGAACGCGTGGCCCGTTCTTCGGAGGCCAGATACCGGGAGCTCGTTTACTAACCCCATGAAACCCCGTCCACCCCGATCCACCCCGGTCCTGCTGTTGATCTTCATCTCCGGGGCCGCCGGCCTGGTCTACCAGGTGGCCTGGATGCGTCAGCTCCAGCCGGCCATGGGTGGATCGGTATACGCCCTCACCGCTGTGCTGGCCTCCTTCATGGCCGGCCTGGCCGCCGGCAGCGCATTCATCTCCCGGGTGGCGGCCGGCCTCAGGCGACCGCTGGCGGTTTACGCCCTGCTCGAGTTGTTCATCGGCGGCTGGGGCCTGCTCTCCCCGCTCATTCTATCGCTGGCGGCTCCAGCCTTTGCCGCCCTGCACCCTTCTGCCGGCGGGGGGGCGTCGGACCCCGCCCTGGTTGCCTGGCGATTTCTGCTGGCTTTCCTCTTCCTTCTCCCGCCCACTTTTGCCATGGGCGCCACGCTGCCGGCGGTGGCTCGCGCCTGTAGGCCCCAGAGCCGGTCCGTGGGGCAATTGATGGGCCGGCTGTACGCCGCCAGTTCCGCCGGCGCCGTCTGCGGAGCGCTGGGTGCAGGGTTCCTGGTCCTGCCCTCCCTGGGACTGGCCGGCGGCTGCCGCCTGGCCGCCCTGGGCAACCTGGCCGTCGCCGCCGGCGCGTGGCTGCTGGACCGGCGGCGAGCCGCCATGCCGATTCCGGCGGATGGCGGCGGGCCGGCCATGGCCGACGGGCCCGGGTGCCCGGCACGGGTTGCGGGTTTCCCCCTGCTCTCCATCCACCTCGCCGCCCTGCTCAGCGGTGCGGCGTCCATGGCCCTGGAGGTGTCCTGGAGCCGGAATTTCGCCATGCTCTTCGGTTCCTCGGTCTACGCCATCTCACTGGTGCTGGCCGCCTTCATCGGCGGTATCACCCTCGGGGCCTATCTGCCGTCACGATATTTCGACCGCTGGGGGCCGGGCCGGGTTCCGGCCGCCGTGGCCCTGGCCCTGGCCGCCGTGCTCACGGCCCTGGTGGCCGCCTCGGGCTCGCTCCTGCCGCTGGTCTCCCTGCGGCTCTTCTGGTGGTCGGGTGGTGCTCCGGCCCTGGCCTACCCGCTGCAACTGCTGCTGGCCGGCCTGATCCTGCTCCCCGGCACCTTCTGTACCGGGGCCGCGTTCCCGCTGCTGGTGCGCAGCCTTTCCGTGGGCGGCGGCCGGCCGCCGGAGCAGGCCCTGGGCACCATATACGCGGTGAACACTGCCGGCGCCGTGGCCGGAACCGTGCTGGCCGGTTTCCTCGTCCTGCCCGCGCTGGGGATCGAGATGACCTCGCTGGCCGGTTCCGCACTGCTGGCCCTGGCCGCCGCCGGACTGCTGCTGGGCGGACGGCGGCGCTGGTGGCAGCCGCTTGTCCCGCTGGCGCTGATGGCCGTCGCGGCCCTGCCGGTATTGCTCCGCCCCTGGGACCAGGGCCTGGTCACCAGCGGCCCCTTTGTCTATGCCGGTATCTATCGCGAGATCGCCGCCTTTGGCACCGCCTGGGATCCCCGGCGGGAGACCGCCGGCGAGGACCGACCCTGGTCCGCCGAGGACGCTGGCCCGGGGGCGGCGCTGCCCTCCGGTTTCCAGGGCCTCCGGGAACTGGTGCGGGCCCGGGGTGAGCTGATCTGGCACCGGCAGGGCGCTGACGCCTCGGTTGCGGTCCGCCGGTCGGCTGCCGGCATCCTTTCGTTGCAGATCAACGGCAAGACCGACGCCTCCACCGGCGGCGACATGAAACTGCAGCTGCTCAGCGCCCACCTGCCCCTGCTGCTGCACCCCGACCCGCAGCAGGTCTTCCTCCTCGGTCTGGCCAGCGGGGTCACCCTGGGCGCACTGCTGGAGCACCCCGAGGTGCAGCGGGCCCGGTGCGCTGAGATCTCGCCGGCGGTGGTGGAAGCGTCGAGGTTCTTCGATGACGTTTCCGGAGCCCCGCTGGACGACCCCCGGGTGGAACTGGTGGAGGAGGACGGCCGCAGTGTGCTCCAGCGGGCGCCGCCGGGCTCCTTTGACGTGATCATCTCCGAGCCCTCCAACCCCTGGATCGCCGGGATGGCTGATCTCTTTTCGGTGGAGTTCTTCCGTCTCTGCCGCAGCCGCCTGGAACCGGGGGGGCTGTGCTGCCAGTGGGTCCAGAGCTATGCCCTGGAGACCGGTGACCTGCGCCGGGTGGCCGCCACTTTTCGGGCTGTCTTCCCCCGGGCCACCCTCTGGGCCGAGAAGGCCGCCGGCGGGGATTACCTGCTGATCGGTTTTGCTGAAGGCCCGCAGGTCACGGTCACCGGACGGGAGGAACTGGCCCGGCGGATGATCGCTCCCGGACTGACCTGGTGGGAGGGGATGGGCACGCCGCCGGCCCCGCTGCAGCTGCTCGGTCACCTGGCCTGCGACGCGGCGGGCCTGGCCGGGTTCTGTGACGGGGCGCCGCTGATCACCGACGACAACATCAGCCTCGAGTTCTCTGCCCCCCTGGCCCTGCACCGCCGAACCCTGGCCGGGAACCTCAACGCGCTGCTGCCGCACCGGGCCCAGCGGTCTCGTCTCCCGGAGTGGCTGCCCCTGGCCGGGGAGGCCGAGGCCGATGCCCTGGCGGCGCTGCTCGCTTCCCAGGCGGAGTTGGAGATGGCCTGCCTGGCCGCCCTGGACCTGGACCTGGAATCGGCGGTGCTCCGCCTCGAGGCCTCGCTGGCCGCTGACCCGGAGAACCCCGAAGCCCGGGAGTTTCTCCATGCGGTGGCACCGGCATTCTGCGACCGTCTCACCGCTGCCGGCCAGCCGGCGGCCTCGTTGATCCTCTGCCGGCTCTACCTGGTCCGTCGCCCGGATGAACCGCAGATGCTGATCCAGGAGGGCCGGGCCCTGGCCGCCCTGGGCCTGCACGAGTTGGCGCTGTCACGTTTTCGCCGGGTGGCCGCGGCCAGCCCCGGTGACGGGGAACAACTCAACCAGCTGGGCATGGCCCTGCACCGGGCCGGCCAGGCCGAGCAGGCGGCGGCGGCTTTTGCCGAGGCGGCACGCCTCTCTCCCGGGCTGGCCGATGCGCCGGCCAACCTGGGCGCCATACTGCTGGAATCGGGGGAACCGCAGCAGGCCGAGATCCAGTTGAAGCGCGCCCTGGAACTGGACCCGGCCCACGCCTCGGCCTGCAACAACCTGGCCGTGCTGCTGCGTCGCGACGGTCGTCTGGATGAGGCGGTGAAACTCTACCGGCGGGCCATCGAGGCGGCCCCCGGGCGGCCCGAGTTCCGGGTCAATCTCGGCATCCTGATGGAAGCGGTGGGGGACAGCGAGGGGGCGGCCGAGCAGTTCCGGTCGGTGCTGGACTTCGATCCGGAAAACGGGGAGGCGCTGGCCGGGCTGCGGCGGGTGGCCGGCCCCTGAGGACGGCTCCGGCTCAGATTCCGGCCATCCTGGCCGCCAGTTGCTCAGCGGTCATCGCCGCCCGCTGCGCCCCGTCGACGTCGGCCACCACCCGGCCGCGCCCCAGCACCACCGTTCGCTCGCCCAGGGCCATGGCCAGGTCCACCCGGTGGGTCACGGCGATGGTGGTCAACCCTCTTTCCTCCACCATGCGGCGGGTCAGGTCGAGGATTTTCGCTTCCGAGCCGGGGTCGAGGGACGCGGTGTGCTCGTCCAGCAGCAGCACCCGCGGCTCACGCCAGACCGCCATCAGCATGGTCAGGGCCTGCCGTTGACCGCCGGAGAGGTGGGAGACAGGGGTGTCCAGGCGGGATTCCAGATCCATGCCCAGGCCGGACAGGGTCTCCTGGAACCGCCGCCGTTCGGCCGTGCCGATGCCGATCTTCAGGGTGCGCCGCCGACCGCGGGTGGCGGCCAGCCGGAGGTTCTCCGCCACCGTCATTCCGGGAGCGGTGCCCAGGCAGGGGTCCTGGAAGACCCTGCCGATGAACGGAGCGCGACGATGGACCGGCCAGCCGGTGACCTCGGCATCGCCGATACGAACGGAACCCCGATCCGGCCTGATGGTGCCGGCGATGGCGCCCATCAGGGTGGTCTTGCCCGAGCCGTTGGCCCCGGCCACCACGATGAACCGCCCCTGGCGGACAGTGAGGTCGAGACCGTCCAGTGCCCGCACCTCGCTGCCGTTACGCCCGTAGACCTTGACCAGCCCGGTGACCTCGATCATGGCCCCTCCTCCTGCCGCCCAACCGTGGCCCGCCGGGCGATGCGGGTGAAGATCAGGGCCACCAGCACAAAGAGGGCGGTGAGCAGCTTGAGGTCCCGGGGAGCCACCCCGGAGGCCAGGGCCAGGGAGATGAGCAGCCGGAAGAGCACCGCCCCCAGCACCACCCCCAGCAGGGTCAGGGGCAGACGCCGGCGGCCGGCGATGGCCTCCCCCAGAAAGAGCGAGGCCAGGCCAAGGACGATCATCCCGAACCCCATGTTGATGTCGGCGAACCCCTGGTAGCGGGCCACCAGGGCCCCGGAGAGGGCAGTGAGGCCGTTGGCCAGGGCCACCCCGGCCACCCTGGTCCAGGCCACCCGGCCGCCCAGTGCCGCCAGCATAACCGGGTTGCTGCCGCTGGCCCGCAGGGCCAGGCCCAGGTCGGTGCGGAAGAGCAGGGTGAGCAGCCCCCAGACGGCCGCGGCCAGCAACAGGTGGGTGAGCAGGAACGCGGCGTCACCGGGCAGCTCCGATCCGTCAAAGCGGTGGAGCAGGGGGATGTTGGGGCGGCCCATGATCCGCAGGTTCACCGAGTAGAGGGCGGTCATCACCAGGATCCCGGAGAGCAGGGGCCCGGCGCCCAGCCGGGTGTTCACCAGCCCGGTGAGCGTGCCGGCGGCCATCCCCCCGGCCACGGCAACGGCCAGGGCGGCGGCCGGGTGCACGCCTCCGGCCGCCAGCACCGCGAAGAGGGCCGCACCCAGGGTGAAGCTGCCGTCCACGGTGATGTCGGGGAAGCGGAAGATACGGAAGGTGATGAAGACGCCGAGGGAGAGAAAGGCGTAGGCCAGTCCCAGCGCGCACGCTCCGGTGATCAGATCCATTCCGTGTCTCCATCCGCTTCGGTTCCGGGAAGCGGATGGATTGTACCCCACGGCGGCCTGTCAGTCACGCCGGGGCCGGGCCTCACACCGTTTCGGCCGGCTTCACCGAGTGCTTGCTGATCGACGCCAGCTCCGGATCGATCCCCTCGAGGATCGCCAGGGTCCAGGAGCGGACAAAGACGTGGATCGGCGCGGTGATGGTCTGGTAGATCACCGGCAATGCCCCGATACAGCAGGTGAGACAGGCCACGGCCACCCCCACCGCTCCGGCCACCGCATAGATCACCAGCCGGAAGAGCAGGTAGACGATCAGGTCGCCGATGTGGTTCCGCCAGAGGGCGAAGGATTTTTCCAGGGCGCCCAGCAGATCGATGCGGTGGAGCACCATCACCGGGGTGACGAAGTCGCGGACCAGCATGTCGGCCAGCCCGATGAGCATGGCCAGCGGGATGAAAAGCGCGGCAAAGGGGAGCAGCGAGATCAGCGAGCCGGGGAAGGAAAACTCCCCGGCGGCGGCCACCCGGATGATCCCCCATCCGGGCAGGGCCATCAACAGGACCATGCACCAGAAGAGGAGGATGAACACCGCCACCCGCCAGAGAAAGAGGGTCCAGGCCGGCCGGGCGGCGTTGCGCCAGGGCACGGCCACCTCGGCCTTGTTCTCGATGACATTCTCGAGGAACATGAAGTGCCCCCGGGCGCCGATATACTGGATGATCAAGCCGATGAAGTTGATCAGGATGAAGGCGGCCAGACCAAGGAGCAGGATCAGCCCCACGTGGTCCACCACCCACTGGGCCGCCTGCTGCAGGTCCTGGTGGCCGCCGCCGTAGTGATTGCGGCTGAGCTTGTCCTGGATCTGGCTGCCGCCCCATCCCCCGGAGTCAGCGCTGATCAGCTGGGCCAGGAAAATGACAAAGCCCAGGACAAACCACTTGGCGATGTCAAAGGGCTCGAAGAGCATCCGGCGGGTATGCTCCAGGGCCGGTGTGAACGCATCCACCGGCGACCGGTCGGTGCTGCCTTTTTTCAATGTCGTCTCGTTCATCTCACACCCCCTGGTAAAAAGAACCCTCACCGGTCGGGGCAGACCCCGCCGGGGAATAGTGACCACACTCATCTTACGTCAGTTCTGGTTGAAAAGTTTTGCCCGTTGACTTTTTGGCCCCGGACGGCCACCATTCGCGAAATATGGTGGAGGGTGCGTGATGGCGGGAGCGGCTGACAACAGGGCACTGGAATTGCGGGATCGCGTTGTGCGCGGCATCCGGGCCTTTTTCTACCGACGCGGGTTCGTGGAGGTGGAGACGCCGAACCTGGTGCCCGCCCCCGGCCAGGAGGTCCACCTGGAGGCCCTGCCGGTGACCTGCCACGGTGGGGACGGCCGGCCGCGGCGCCGCTGGCTGCACACCTCCCCGGAATACGCCATGAAGCGCCTGCTCTCCCGGGGCATGGAGCGGATCTTCCAGATCTCCAAGGTCTGGCGCGATGGTGAAGGGGGCGGCCTGCACCAGGTGGAGTTCACCATGCTCGAGTGGTACCGGGCCGGGACGGACTACCATACGCTGATGGACGACTGCCAGGGGCTGTTGCGCGAAACCGCCCGGCGGGCCGGCACATTTCCCCGGCTGGGCAGAGCAGGGAACAGGGTGGCGGTGGATGAGCCGTTCGAACGGATTACCGTCAAGGAGGCCTTTCGCCGCCATGCCGGCCTGGAAGCAGTTCCGGCCGGGGATGACGACCTCTTCTTCCGCACCTTTCTCGAGCAGGTGGAGCCGCGGCTGGGCCGGGAACGGCCCACCTTCCTCACCGAGTATCCCGCCCGCATGGCGGCCCTGGCCCGTTTGAAGCCGGATGACCCCTCGGTGGCCGAGCGATTCGAGCTCTACGCCGGTGGACTGGAACTGGCCAACGCCTTTTCCGAGCTCAACGACGCTGCCGAGCAGCGCCGCCGTTTTCTGGCCGAGCAGGAGGAGCGAAAGAACGCCGACCGGGAGGTCTATCCCCTGGACGAGGACTTTCTTGCCGACCTGGAGCGGATGCCTCCGTCAGCTGGCATCGCCCTCGGCGTGGACCGCCTGGTGATGCTGGCTGCCGGCGCGGACTCCATCGCTCAGGTGGTGGCGTTTCCGGAAGGGTAGTGCCCACCGTTCAGGGCGCCAGGATCTTCACCGCATCCCGCTCCACACGAATCTCGTCTGAATCGGGTTCCAGCGCATCGCCATCCACCTGGAAGCAGTCGGGTGCTTCTGTGGAAAACCGGAGTTTGTCTGTCCGGCCGGTCCAGACCCAGCTTTTCTGGAGATATGTCCCGGTGATGATGGCCCACAATGTTTTGAGCGGGCCAAGGGGGCCGGGACTATGGAACAGAACCACGTCCAGCAGACCGTCGTGCATGTCCGCCCGGGGAGCCAGGCGGTGATCGCCGGCATAGCGGGCCGCATTGGCGAAGAGCGCGAAATGGGCCGTCCGGGGCGCAGAGCCGTCACCCATATCCACCACTATCGGCCGGTTCCGATACCAGGGCATCTTGAACAGTGCGGTCAATACATAGGAATACCGCCCGAACCACCGTTTCAGAGAGAGGGGGTTTTGCCGTACCACCCAGGCATCGTAACCATAGCTGACCATCAGCAGGAAAGGATGACTGCCAAACCAGCCCAGGTCGAAGGAACGAGCCGGGTTGTTCAGAATGGCCCGGGCCGCTTCCCTGGGGTCGAGGGGTATGCCCACCTCCCGGGCAAAGACATTGACCGTGCCCAGGGGGATGATGCCCAACGGTGTGGAGGACTGGACCAGGGCGCCCAGCGCTTCATTGATGCTGCCGTCACCACCGGCCACGATCACGGCATCGAACCCCTCCCGGCATTGCCGGGCCAGCCGGGCGGGATCCCCCGGGGCTTCCGATGTCCTGATCTCAACATCCACCCCTCCCTCGCGCAGGATCTTCTCCACCTCCGGCAGATGCTGTCTGATCCATCCTGGTCGTGAGGTGGGGTTGATGATCAGCCGGGCTTTCTTCATCTTCATCGAGAGGCTCTCCAGAGGGGTCTTCGCCACGAACCCTGTCCGCCAGAGCGTACATCAGCAGAGTACTTCGGCACAATAAAGGGCCGGCTGCCCTCCTACTGGACTCGTCCTTGTCTGCCGATATAATGGCCGGGTCTTTTCGTCGATATACAGCCGGCTCCATCCAGGGCTTTTTCATTGAGGTGCAGCGAATGTGTGGAATCTTCGGCATCGTCACGGCCAGCGACAGACCGCTGGGCGACATTCTGGTGGACGCGGGCAAGCGGTTGGCCTACCGGGGCTACGATTCGGTGGGCTGTGCCGTGGTGGACGGCGAGGGCACCATCGACCTGCGTAAGGACGTGGGCAAGATCGACGAGGTGGCCGAGAAACTGAAGACCAGCGAGATGCAGGGGCTCCGGGGCATCATCCAGCTGCGCTGGGCCACCTTTGGCGCGCCCTCCCGTCGCAATGCCCAGCCGCACATCGACAGCGACGGTGACCTGGTGGGGGCCCACAACGGCAACGTGGTGAACAATGTCCAGTTGCGCCAGTCCTTCATCGACCGCGGGCTCACCGTGCGGGGCACCAACGACGGGGAGAGCTGTGTCCACGCGGTGGAGGTCTATGCGGACCAGGGCGACGATCTGGTCACCGCCATCCGCAAGGCCTACGAGGACCTGGCCGGCGACTACTCCTTCCTGGTCAGCGACCAGCCCACCAACGCCATCTACGCCATCAAGAAGGGCTCGGGCCTGGTGGCCGGCATCGGCGACGACTTCACCTGTGTCTCTTCCGACCTGCCCTCGATCCTGCCCCTGACCCGGAACATCCTGCGGGTGGAGGACGGGGAGGTGCTGGTGCTCACACCCGACGCCATCGAGATCCGCAGCGTGGAGACCGGTGCGTTGATCGAACGGGAGGCCGAGGAATTTACCGGCGGCATGGACGCCGCGGAAAAGGGCGGCTACCCCCACTTCATGCTGAAGGAGATCCACGAACAGCCCAAGGTGGCCACCGACCTGCTGCACCTGCTGAAGGACTCCACCCACGTCCACCGGGTGGTGGACATCATGAAGTCCAGCGACACCGTCTTCTTTGTCGGCTGCGGCACCTCGTACCACGCCTGCCAGTTGGGTGCGTACTACTTCAACAAGATTTCCGGGCGGTTGGCCATCCCCATGCTCCCCGGCCAGTTCATCGAGGGTGCAGTGGGAAGCCTGGGCCCCCGGGCCTCGGTACTTTTCGTCAGCCAGAGCGGCGAGACCAAGGACGTGCTCAACGCGGTGAAGGAGGCCCGACAGCGGGCAGTTCGGGTGCTGGGCATGTTCAACGTGCTCGGCTCCACCCTGGGCAATGTCAGCGAGGCCTATATCCCCATCGCCTGCGGCTACGAGATTAGCGTGCCGGCCACCAAGACCTTCACCAACCAGGCGCTCCTCTTCCTCTACCTGGCCCATCTGATGGCGGGGAAGGACACCGCACCCCTTGAGGCAGTGCCCGGCCTGATCCAGCAGACCATCCAGGCCACGGACAAGCCGTCGGAGGAAGTAGCCAAATACCTCACCGACTGGGACGAGCTCTACTACCTCGGTTACGGCATCACCGAGCCCATCGCCCTGGAAGGGGCGCTGAAGCTGAAGGAGATCACCTACGCCCACTGCGAGGGCATCTTCAGCTCGGAGTTCAAGCACGGCCCGCTCTCCGCGGTGCACGAGGGCTACCCGGTGCTCTTCATCACCGCCCCCGACGACGGGCCGATGATGACCAACCACGTCCACGAGGTGGCCTGCCGCGGCGGCCACACTATCGCCGTGGCCCAGGAGGACAAGGCCTTCCGCGAGAACGTGCACCACTACCTGGAGGTGCCGGCCTCGGACCAGTATGTCTTCCCGCTGCTGGCCACCATCCCCACCCAGCTGGTCTCCTACTACATGAGCGTGGCGCGGGGCTACGACCCCGACTTCCCGCGGAACCTGAGTAAAACGTTGACCGTGGATTGAGTCATGTCGGCCGAAGGAGAACTTCATGACCTTGTCGCACATCACCGGTCACCGGTGTCCGACCGCTGGTCCCGCTGCTGGCGCTCCTGGTCCTGCTCCCCGGTTGCTCCGCTCCGCAACACGTTGACCCGGAGGTGGAGTAGATCCTGACTGATCCCCGGGGAGCCCTGGTCTGTCCCCTGCTTGTCGATATGAAGAAATTGCGGGTGGTCAAACGTTTGAATTCAGTGGAGATTTATTGACTCTCGTTGCAGGAACTGATAAATTTGAAAAGTCTATCAAATCTATGGTTTATCGGCTGATCGCGGTGTGGACCCATCTGGTACGCACCCTGAAGCTGATTGAATGGTTGGACCACATCACAAGAGGATGAACACTATGAAGCGGATAATTGTTGCCCTGGCAGTTCTTGCCCTGGTGCTGTCGGTTCCGGCCGCGGCCCAGATCACGCCCTCGTCGGAATCGCTTTCCGATCTCTACCCGGGCAAGGCCTATTCGCCTTACGCCCAGCGGGCATTCCCCAGCCGGCCGCTGTGGGGTGATACCCACCTGCACACGTCGTACTCGGTGGATGCCGGGCTGTTCGGCAACCGGCTGGGCCTGGAAGCGGCCTACCGCTTTGCCCGCGGTGAGGAGGTGGTCAGCTCCAGCGGCCTGCCGGTCAAGCTCTCCCGGCCCATGGACTGGCTGGTGATCACCGACCACTCCGATGCCATGGGCTTCATCCAGGACCTCCAGAAGGGCGAGCCGGGGATCCTGGCCTTTGAAATGGGCCAGCGCTGGTACGAAGGGCTGCAGGCCGGCGGCCAGGACGCCGTCGACGCCACCC
>CBESOE010000116.1:0-14442 GCA_965531145.1 uncultured bacterium
TTGACCAGGCGACAGCCAACTGTGAGATGATTTCACCCACCATGCCGCACACGGATGACCGCTAGTTCTCTCTGGTAATACCGAATTTTTTGATCTTGTAGGTCATCACCCGGGGGCTGATGCCGAGGAGGGCGCCGGCTTTCTTCTGCACCCAGTCCTGGGAGCGCAGCGCCTGCATGATCGCCTCTTTCTCGATGGCTTCCAGGGTAGCACCGCCGGCGGGCAAGTTGAGCAGCCGCTCACCGGCCTCCAGCTCCAGATCCATGGTGGAGAGCGAAAGGTCCGTGGCTCCGATCTCATCCGTAGCCGAGGTGACCACCGCCCGCTCGAGCACGTTCTGCAGTTCACGGACGTTGCCCGGCCAGGAATAGTGCTGCAGCGCTTCGATGGTGGCCGGGCCGAGCTTATTGACCCTGGCGGGCGAGGTTCGGGCCAGCCGCTTGAGGAAGTGGGCCGCCAGCAGCGGGATATCCTCCTTGCGTTCACGGAGCGGCGGGATGGTCAGGGGGATGACATGGAGGCGGTAGAAGAGGTCCTTGCGGAACTTGCCCTTGTTTACCTCCTCATCCAGCTTGCGGTTGGTGGCGGCGAGGACACGGACATTGACCCGGGCGGAGTTGTTGCCACCCACCGGACGAACCTCCTTCTCCTGCAGGACCCGCAGAAGCCCCACCTGGAAAGCCGGCGAGGTTTCGGCGATCTCGTCAAGGAGCAGCGTGCCACCCTCGGCCCGGCGGAAAAGGCCCCGCTTGTCCCGGATCGCCCCGGTGAAGGCGCCCTTGACGTGACCAAAGAGTTCGCTTTCCTGCAGCGGTTCGGGGATCGCCCCGCAGTTGACCGCGATGAACGGACCGTTGGACCGCCGGCCGCAGGAGTGGATAGCCCGGGCCACCAGCTCCTTGCCGGTGCCGCTCTCGCCGAGAACCAGTACGGTGGCGTCGCTGGATGAAACCTGGAGGATCTGCTGCTTGACCCGCTCCAGGGCCGGGGAGGCACCGATAATCTCGTCGAGATACGAAGTGGCGGGCTGCTTTGCCCGGCGGCCTTTCACCGCGCGGTCCACTTCCTCGAGCACCGAATCCATCTCGAAGGGCTTGGTCACATACCCGCAGGCGCCACGCCGCATGGCCTCCACCGTCGACTCGATGGTCCCGTAGGCGGTCATGATGATCACCGGCAGCGCAGGATCATGGTCGTGGAGCTGCTCCATCACCTCGATCCCGTTCTCCCGGTCGAGTTTCAGGTCCACCACTGCGGCCCGATACATCGCCCGCTTGAAGTCGTAAAGAGCGTCCCGGGCCAGGGTGTGGGCGGTCACCTTGTAACCGTGGGATTCGAGGCGCATGGAGAGCACCTCGAGAATGCTCCGGTCGTCGTCGATCACCAGTATTTTTTTTTGGGGCATGGCACTACTTTCGCCTCAAAATAGTATCGTTATTCCTCAGGCGGGGTCGGCGGTTCCTCGCCGGTCTCCGTCTGCAGCATCATGTCAATGTCCTTAAGCAGTTTGATTTCCTGCCGGATCCTGTCCAGCTCCACTTCCAGCTGCTCCACCCGTTGATTGGCCTGGTCCACATCGAGGCGCCACTGGTAGAGGCTCGCTTTCTGGCGGATCGCCTCGCGTTCCCGCCCGGCCAGCTGCGCTTCCAGGCGGCGGTTCTGATCAAGCAGCATCCGGATCGCCTCACGATCTCCGCGGTAGAGTTCGAGCAGCTTGACCAGCGCCTCCCGGGACGCGGCCTGGCTGGCCGTCAGCGATTCCTCATCCATGAGAGCCAGCAACTCGAGGGTCTTTCCCACGTCGGGGCCGTCACCGGGCAGGACCACTGCCATGGCCGCCAACCGCAAATACGCTTCCTCGCAGGCGGGGTCGCCGGGAAAGCTCTCAACGATCATACCGTAGAGCCGGCGGGCCCCTTCATAATCCCGGGCCTGCCAGGCCTGGTCGGCCTGGATTATCATCTGCTCCGAAGCCGGTGGCGGCTGCGGTTCCGGTTCACGGTGCATCAGGTTGCAGCCATTGAGGCCGACCAGGGCTACGGCCAGCAGGACCGTGAGAAATCCCCATTTTCGCCATGTACTACACCGCATTGTGTTTCACCTCGAGTGGGGTCACGGAAGGCCGGCGGTCGGCCGGCAGCCGCACCCCGGCACTCGCCGGCAGGGGCAGGGAGATGGTGAAGGTGCTTCCGCTTGCCGGGGCACTGCGCACCGCCACCCAACCACCGTGAGCCTCCACCACGTGCCTGACGATGGCCAGGCCCAGACCGGTACCTTTGACCTTGGAGTCGCTCCGCCGCTCTGACTGGTAAAATTTCTCGAAGATCAGGGACAGGTCCCGCTCCGGAATCCCGGGCCCCTGGTCACTGACCGAAATCATCACCGAGGGTGCCTGGAGCCGGTCCGGACCGTGCGCCCCGGCGGTGGACCAGGAGGCCTCGCCCTCTGCCACGGGTTCCGCCGACGGCGGGGCCAGCATGGTGCTGATCACCACTTCCCCGCCCCGGGGCGAAAACTTGATCGCGTTGCCCACCAGGTTCTTCACCGCGTTGACCAGCTTGTCCCCATCGATGATGAAGTTGCCCAGCTGCGGAGTCTCGTTGACCGTCAGGGACACCCCCCGGCGCTGGGCCATGAACTGCAACTGGTCCACCGCCCGCCGGACGATGGCTCCGGGAGAGGTGCGCTCGAACTTGTAGCCCATGCGGCCGGCTTCCATCCGCGCCAGATCCAGCAGATCAATGATCATCCCGATCAGGATCCGTGTTTCAGCGCTGATAATTTCCAGCAGACGCCGCTGCTTGTCGTTGACCGTTCCCGGCACTTCCTCCTGCAGCAGTGCGGCCGCTTCCTTGATCGAGGTCAGCGGTGTCTTCAATTCGTGGGAGACGTTGAACAGGAAACCGGACTTCATCTCGTCCAGCTCGGCCAGCCGCTGGCTCATCCGGTTCATCGCCCGGGCCAGGTCGCCAATTTCATCGCGGGATTTCACCTTGATCGGCCGGGTGAAATCACCTCCGGCAATGCGTTCGGTGGCCCGGCGCAGCTCACGGATCGGGTTGGCGATCCGCCGGGTGATCAGAAAGGAGAGGAGCAGGGCGATGAGCCCGGGCAGCAGCGGCAGCACCACCACCAACTGCTGTCCCTCCGCCTTATGCTGCTTGGCCGCCACACTGAGGAAATCGCGGGCGGCCGCCACCTGGATCACCAGGTCCCGGGCCACCCGGAGACTGATGGAATCCACCAGGGGGTGCCACCCCTCCTCGGTGGGCGCCACCTCGGCCTCGGTCGGCGGGGCTTTCAGCTCCTGGTGAAAGAGCCGCCGGTATTCGGTGAAATCGGCCTCGATGCTGCGCAGCACCGGCGAGAGGCCGCGGGTGCCCAGCTGGGCCCGCACCTCGCGCATTCCGATGGACCCGTCCACCCGGGCGAGAACCGGCCGCAATTCACGCAGCTGCTTCTCGATCTCGTCCGCCTCCTGGTCGAAGAGGGCGGCGTAGCTGCTGGAGCCTTCGGTCTCGGCCGCGGCAATTCCGTCTGCGCTGACGGCGGCCACCCGGTCGGTGATCAACGACTTCTTGCGCAGAACGTCCAGCTGCTGCAGCTTGCCGGAAACATCGGTAAACACCGCCAGGCTTTCCTCCGCCTCGCGGGCGTCGGCCAGGGCCGTCTGGTCGATCCAGGTCTGTTCCAGGATGTCGATACACCACCAGATGCCCAGTGAAACCAGGAGCACAACCAGCAGGTAGCCGACAAGCATTTTGAACTGGATGTTGAAGCGCATGGCCGTCCGGTCCGATACTGCGCGGCGTAAACGGCGAGTCCGGGACGGGTTCCCCCATCCCCAGGCGTCACGCTCACGGTCAGGCGACTAAATTTTCCGGATAATGAACCTAACAGCTTCACCCGGCCCTGGTCAATGAATAATATCAGGGGTTCAGCCAGTGGGTGGGGAAATCCGGCTCCAGGCGAACCACTTCGAAAAGGGTGGCGATCAGCTCTCCATCCGGCCCGGCACGGTGCGGATTGTAGAACTCCCAGACCACCCGCTTGTCCCGGGTCACCTCCAGCGCCCGCCCGGTGTTGGACTCGGTGATCAGCACATTGCCGTTGGGCAGGCCGGCGCTGGACCCGCAGTCCTTTGAACAGAGGGTGTTCTCCGGGGTCCCGGTATAGACCCAGTGAATCTGCTGGGTGAAGGGGTCCAGTTCGAGGATGCGGGTCTTCCCGGCATTGCCCAGGTTGTCGAAGACCAGCATGTTGCCGTTGTCCAGCATGGTGGGCTGGTGCTGCTGACGCCAGAGACTGGTGAGGGCCCAGGCCATGCGGCCGGCATCCATGTCCACCACTCCCACCAGGTCGAGGTGCAGGATGGAGACGAGCACGTTGCCCGCGCGAAAAGCGAGTGAGCGGTGGGCCAGCCCGCCGTCCAGCACTTCGATGGTATTGCTGTGAAAGATATCGCCCCATTCCGGCAATCGCTTCAGGACTGGCGCGTAGTCGGAGTTTTCCAGGCTCTTGAGCAGGGAGACCCGTTGCAGTTCAACGCCCTCCGGGCTGAGCACGCTGATGTAGTTATCGAGGATCCACTCACCATCGTGGTATTTGGGATCCACCACCGCTTCCCGGGTCAGGGTGTAGATGCGGCCGTCGTCAGTCACCTGCAGGTCATGGTGGGCCTTGCCGTCAAAAGCCCAAAGCAGGTTGGAGTCCTTGTCCAGCTTGATCAGGCCGAAGCCCTCGAAAATGGCCAGCAGGTCCCCGTTCTCGAAGAGGTGGACACGCCGCCAGAACTGCCAGTTGACGTTGTCCTCGTTGAACTTCCAGTCGGGCCAGACATCACGGAAGGGATAGCGCCAGCGGTGGAGCTCGCGGCCCTCCATGTCCATCAGCACCGCCTCGGGCCCGTGGCCCGAGGCATAGAGGTTCAGACCGTTGTATGCCGCGGAGCGATCGTGAATCGTCACATCCTGCTCTGACGGGGCGGGCTGGGATCCCGAGACGTAGCCGATGGCCTCAAGCTGCCGGACCACTGCCTCGTCTTCGGTGGACAACCCGCCGCTGCCGGAACCCGGGCCTGCCGCATGCCACCGGCCGGTGACGGGTTTCCCCGGTCTGGCAGCAACACTCGGCTTTTCCGATGGCGGGTTGTCCGCAACTGGCTCACCACCACCGCAACCCATCGCGGCAACCACGGCGAGCAGCAGAATCATCGCCGGCCTACTCATCCCCGTCCTCGGACGGATCCTGTCCAACCAGTCTGGCATAGTTCTCCTCACAGTCGATGATCTCCCGGCCGGTCATCTCCGGATCCCGTTGGTGGACCAGAGCCTCACCGCCAACGATGGTGACATTGGGCCGGAAACAGTCCAGGTAACCGGGCGGCGGTGTCCGCTCGTGGGCCATCAGCCGTGGTGCGCCGGCATCATGCGGCCAGGCACTCCGGTGCCGGGCAATAATATAGTCATTAAGGCCCCGCACGTCGATAACGTTCACCGTGGGCAGCACCCAGGAGGTGACCCCCACCGATCCCTCGGTGATCACCGGGAAGCCGTCCGGGCTGATCAGCCCGCCTTCCTCCCGGGTGGGAAGGGTCTTCAGCCGGTGCAGGCACACGCACTTGTGTTCCTGGTGCCGCATGCAGACGGCATGATCGATGAGCCAGTGCTGCATCCGGTCGTAGAGGCCGAGGTAGCTGCGGAATGGCGGCGGCACCCGGCCCCACCGCTCCAGGCCCTCCACCACCGAGACCTTCATGAATTTGAACTCGCTCCACTGGACCAGGTTGCGCGAGAGGGCGTAGTGGGTCCACTGCACCGGCCAGGAAAGGGCCAGGGCCAGCAGGCAGAGCGGGACGAGGGACCGGGCGCGCAGCCCCATCTCCATGAGCATCCAGATGAGGGCCAGCAGCAGGAGCGGCACCAGGTGGCTGTACACCCTGAACTCGAAGTGGTCCCCACCGATGACCACCGTGTAGTACCAGGCATGGGCCAGAAATACTCCCGCAACAATGGTCGCGGTGGGCGACAGCCTCAGAACCCCCAGGGCGGCCAGGGCGAACACCGCCGCCGTCAGGCAGAAGAGGCCCTGGTGCACCTGGCCGAAGAGCAGCAGGAGCAGGCCCGGAACGGCAAGGACCACGGGCACCACCGGCCAGCGCAGGCAGCCGGCGATCCCCCGCCGCCGGATCAGCACCGCCAGCAGCACCAGGAATGCCAGCCCCACGGTCCAGAAAGCGTATTCCACCAGGAACGATGCCAGGTAACGGGCCCCGCTCTCCGGCCAGATCCGCCCGGCGGTGTGCTTGGCATAATAGGTGTTGGGCAGCCACTCGCCATAGCGCCAGTACCGCCACAAAAGGTGCACGGGAATGCCCAGCAGCGGCAGTGAAGCGGCCAGCCAGCCGGCAACACGGCGCCTGGTGGCTTCGGCCCCCCGGGGGACATCGAGCAGCAGCAGGGCCACCGTGGCCGCGGCAAAGAGCAGCCCGTCCGGACGGGTGAGGTAGATCAGCGTGGCGGCGGCGGAGAGTCCGGCCAGCCGGCCGTTCCCCGGTCGCGGCAGCCCCAGGCCGCAAAAAACCCAGAGCATGAGGAAGCAGTTGAACATGGCCGTTTCCAGGCCGGAGCTGGTCCAGGCCAGGAAGGTGCGGTTGCTGAGCGCACCGAGGAGGAAGAGCGCCGCCAGCAGGACCCGCTGCCGGGCCAACCGGCTGCCGGAGGCCAGCCGCAGCACCATGGTGACCCCGAGGAACAGGGTGACCCAGGAAAAGACCAGGGAGAGCAGGTTGGCCGACACCGGCGGCGGCGCCCCGAAGAGCCGCCAGACCAGGTCAAGCAGCGCCACCCAGAGGAAACTGGTGTAGCCCTCTACCGGACGGAACGGCGGCGCGTTCCAGACGTAGCCGTGGCCGGCAAGACTGTTGCTGACATAGCGAAAGGAAATAAAAGCATCGTCGGTGAGGAACCAGAACAGTCGCCAACCCCAGATCAGCGACGCCGTGGCCGCAACGAGCAGTGCGGAGAGGAAGAGCCACTCCAGCCGGCTGAATCTCTCAGTCCCCGGTGTCGTCATACACGTACCCGAGTTCCTTCAGCATATCCAGTTCCTCCAGGGTCATCTCGGCCTGCTGCTTTTCATCGGGCAGGACCATCCGCTCCGACTTCCAGCGTTCCAGACGCCGCATCATGGCGTCGCGCCGGCGCGTCCGGCGGCCGGCCAGGTTGCGGCGCTCGGAGGGGTCACTGGCCAGGTGGAACAGGTGGGTCCGGTTCACCTTGTTGTTGTGGATCAGCTTCCAGTCCATGGTGCGCATGGTGTACCAGACGTTGCCGGCCTGGGCAAAGATGGTGGCATCGGGACCGTATCGTTCCGGGGGCGCCGGGGCCAGCAGATCAAAACCCTCCATCCCCTGCAGCGGTTCGAGACCGGCATAGGTGAGGATGGTCCGGGTGATGTCCACCGCCTCGGCCATGCGCCGGTCCATCACTCCCTGGGGGATTCCCGGGCCCAGTATGATCAGCGGCACGTAAATGAATTCCTCGTAATTCAACGCCCGGTGGAGGAGGCCGCCGTGTTCACCGAACTCCTCCCCGTGGTCGGCGGTGATCACCACCAGGCAGTTGTCGAGGAATCCCAGGCGACGCAGCCGGGCGAACATCTCCTTCATCCCCTCGTCGGTGTAGCGGATGCCCGCATCATACATGGTGACCAGGTGGGCCACATCCTCTTTAGTCAGATTGCGGCGAACAGAGTTCTTGAACCGCTGGAGATTTTCAATGGTGCCCTCGTATTGCCCTGTCGACTCGCCGAAGTGAACCCGGTGAAGGGGCGGCGGATCATAGGGCGCGTGGACCTCATAGGTGTGGAAGAAGGCGAACATCGGCTTGCCCTCCTCACGGTACGTTTCCACCAGCCTCACCATCTTGTCGATCTGCGGTGCCAGCCCGCGGATCGGCAGATACTCGTCAAATCCGCGGTTGAACCCGAATTTCGGGGACATGCGGCCGCCGCCGTTGACGCCGAGGGTGGCGTAGCCCTCGCTCTTGAGAATCTGCGGCAGCAGCGCCACCTGGGTGGGGATGACGTCGAAGGCGCTCTCCCCGGTAAGGTGGTGATACTCCACCTTGTGCGTCTCCTGGTAGAGCGAGGAGAGCATGGTTGTATGCGACGGCGTGGTCCCCAGCGTGTTGATGAAGGACCAGGGGTAGTAGGTGCCCTGTCGGGCCAGCGAATCGAGGAAGGGCGAGGTGTCACGAGCATAGCCGTAGCAGCCCATGTGGTCGGCGCGCAGGGTGTCGATCGAGATGAGCAGGATGTTCGGCGGGCCTTCCGGGCGGTCGGGACCGCAGCCTGGAGTGGCGGTGAACAGCAACAGGAGCAGGCCCGCGGCCACTCCCCGAAGAATCGTTATTCCTGGCATCGTGTTTCCCCGAAGGGTTGAAGTATGGCCGGCTTCGCCGGTCAGTAGGCGCGGCGGTCCTCCCGGCTCATCCAGTCGCGAAACAGGGCCTGATTTTCCTCGAGCATGAAACCGGGCACCAACTCGACCTTGCTGACCCCCACCGCCTTCATCTGGTAGATGCTGATCGGCAGCTCGCTGAACCCGGCGCCAGCCGCATCGGTGATTCCGGCCCCGAAGACGATCCGGCTGATCCCGGCCCAGTGGGAAGCGCTGAAACACATGGGGCACGGTTCGCAGGTGGTGTAGAGGGTGCACTCCTTGAGATCGATGGTATCCAGGACGCGGCAGGCCTCGCGGATGGCGTTGACCTCGGCATGGGCCGTGCTGTCCCCGTCCCGCCACACCGTGTTGTGGGCCACCGAGACCAGTTCCCCCTTCCGGGCGATACAGGCACCGAAAGGGCTCTGCCCGGCGTCGATCCCCTCCCGGGCCTTGTCGATGGCCAACTGCATGAACCGGCGGTCGCCTTCCAGACCGATCATGGTGACACCTTCTGTTCGGGCATCAACGGAACGCTTCGATGCCGGTTATCTGCGCCCCCACCACCAGCGAGTGGACGTCGTGGGTCCCTTCGTAGGTCAGCACCGACTCCAGGTTGTTGGCGTGGCGCATGGTCTGGTATTCGAGGCTGATCCCGTTGGCCCCGAGGATGGTCCGGGCGGTGCGGGCGATTTCCAGGGCCTGGCTCACATTGTTGTACTTGGCCAGGGAAACCTGGTAGTGCTTCAGCTCGCCCCTGTCCTTCAGCCGCCCCAGTTGCAGGGTCATGAACTGGGCCTTGGTGATCTCGTTGAGCATGGCCACCAGCTTGCTCTGCACCAGTTGGAAGCTGGCGATGGGCTTGTCAAACTGCTCCCGCTCGGCAGCGTAAGCGAGGGCCTCGTCATAACAGGCCATGGCCGCACCGATGACCCCCCAGCAGATGCCGAAGCGGGCCTGGTTGAGACAGCGCAGGGCCTTGGCCAGCCCCCCGGACCCGGGGAGCAGGTTCTCCTCGGGGATCACGCAGTCGTTGAACACCAGTTCGCTGGTCACCGAGGCGCGGAGGGAAAGCTTGTTCAGCATCTTCGGGGTCTCGAACCCCGGGGTCCCCTTCTCCACCAGGAAGCCCCAGACCGTGCCGTCCAGCTTGGCCCAGACCACGGCCACGTCGGCGACGGAGCCGTTGGTGATCCACATCTTGGCCCCGTTCAGACGGAAGCCGCCGTCCACCCGCTCGGCCCGGGTGATCATGTTGCCCGGGTCGCTGCCGTGGTCCGGCTCGGTGAGCCCGAAACAACCGATGGCCTCGCCGCGGGCCAGCCGGGGCAGCCACTTGTCCTTCTGCTCGTCGCTGCCGTAGGTGTAAATCGGCCACATCACCAGCGAACTCTGCACCGAGGCGAAGCTGCGCAGGCCGGTGTCGCCCCGCTCCAGCTCCTGGTTGAGCAGGCCGTAGGCCACGTTGTTCACCCCGGCGCATTCGTAGCCTTCCAGGGTGGCCCCGAACATCCCCAGTTCGGCCATCTTGGGTATGAGCTGGTGGGGAAAGGTGCCGGCCTCGTAGTGCCCGGCAATGATGGGGATGACCTCTTCGTCCACAAACTCGCGTACCGCCTGGCGGATCGCCAGCTCCTCTTCGGAATAGAGGCTGTCCAGCCCCATGAAGTCCACACCACTGAATTTCTTCATCAACCGCTCCTTGCGCCGCGCTTTCCCGGGGCGGCCACACCCGTCCCGGTCACCTGTACTGATGCCGGATAACAAATTCTAGTTCATCGGCAGTGGAGCCGCAATGGAAACCCCGCTGTCAGGGCTTGACCTTTGGCGGCCCGATCGAAATACTTGGGGAAACAGAAATACTCCAGGGGAGGCGAATCGATGTCCTTTGAGATCACCCCCACCGACGCCCTGATCGTGGTGGACATCCAGTACGACTTCTGCCCCGGCGGCGCCCTGCCGGTGAAAAACGGCGACGAGGTCATCCCGGTGATCAACCGGCTGATGGGGAAATTCCCCCTGGTGGTGGCCACCCGGGACTGGCACTCGGCCGACCACGGCTCCTTCGCATCCCAGCACCCTGGTTTCAGCCCCATGGAGGTGGCCAGCCTGGAGGGTATCGAGCAGGAACTCTGGCCCGACCACTGCGTGGCGGGCACCCGCGGCGCCCAATTCCACCACGAACTGGACCAGGCGCCGCTGCGCGCGGTCTTCCACAAGGGAACCAGCCGAAACATGGACAGTTACTCGGCCCTGAGGGAGAACGACCACTGGACCGAAACCGGCCTCAGGGGATACCTGGAGGGGCTGAAGGTCCGGCGGGTCTTTGTCTGCGGCCTGGCCACCGATTTCTGCGTCCGCTTCACCGTACTCGACGCCCTGCAGATGGGCTTCGAGGCGGTGGTGATCCGCGACGCCTGCCGTGGGGTGGACATCCCCGAGGGCACGGCGGTCAAGGCCTTCCAGGAGATGAAGCAGGCCGGGGCCACTATCATCACCTCGGACGAGATCGCCTGAGCGGCCATCCTCGCGCACCATCCCCCCCGATTCGATCGATAATTCGTCAGAATACAGGCCTTCCGCGCCCCTTCCCGCCCCCCAAACCCCTGACCGGGCATCGTCAGGCTCCAGCCCACATCATCCAATCATAAGAAAACAATCATCTTACAAATCAATTCAAAAAAAGAGCTTGACGGATTAGTGCTATAGCACTATAGTCTTATATAGCACTAGAGCGAAAGGGGATTGAGCATGATTACAATCCAGATCCAACCGGGCGATGAACTTCCAATCTACCGGCAGCTGATGCGCCAGGTCACCGAGGCTGTTGCCGGCGGCCGCCTTAAACCGGGTGAGAAGCTGCCCTCCCAGCGGGAGCTGGCAGAACAACTGGTCATCTCTCATCTCACGGTGAAAAAAGCCTATGACGAGCTGGAACGGGAAGGTGTGATCGAAACCCGTCGCGGACGCGGAACATTCGTCGCGCAGACGGCGGGGAAACCAGGGCCGGCCGAGCGAAAAGAGAGCCTGCGCCCTATTTGCCGGCGCCTGATCTCCCAGGCCTGGCTCAGCGGAGTGCCTTTCGAAGAGGTGCTCAACATGCTGGGCGAGGTGAGGGACGAACTGGCCGCCGGCCGCGGCGCCAGCGGTATGGCCCCTGGTGAGAAGGAGGACAAAAAATGAACGTTCTGGAATTCCAAAGCGTCACCCGAGCCTTCAAGCGTGGCATCAATGTGCTGGACGAAGTCAGCTTTTCAATTGCTCCCGGTGAGGTGGTGGGTCTGCTGGGCCGCAACGGCGCGGGCAAAACAACCCTGATTCGTACCGCCATGGGCATGATCCGGCCACAGGGGGGAAGTGTCACGGTGTTCGGTAGCGACCCGAGTATCGATGCCGTGGCCGTCAAACGGCGTCTGGGCTATGTTTCAGAAGATCAGACCCTGCCGCCCAAGACCACCGTGGAGCGGGTGATCGCCCTGCACCGCTCGCTCTACCCCACCTGGGACGACGGGTTCGCCAGCGAACTGCTCGAACGCTTCGATCTCCAGCCGAAGTTTCGCATCAACCAGTTGAGCAAGGGTCAGGCCCGGCAGGTGGCACTGATCAGCGCCGTGGCGCACCGCCCCGAACTGTTGCTGCTGGACGAACCGGCCGGCGGCCTCGACTCGGTAGCCCGCCGCGAGTTCCTGGAGACCGCGGTCCGGTTGCTGGCCGAGTCGGGTACCGCCATTCTCTTTTCCTCGCATCACATGAACGACGTGGAGCGTCTGGCCCAGCGCGTGGTCATGCTGCAGGGCGGCCGGGTCTTTCTCAACTGCGAACTGGACCAGCTGCGGGAAGAATACTGCCGCGCCATCATCCCCGGAGCCAACGGCACCACCCCCGGCGAGCTTCACCGGATGGACGGTTTCCTGGCCGCCCGTGTCCGCGGCGGTGTGCTGCACGCCGTGTTTCACCTCGATCCCGAAACCGCGGCAGCTTCGGTACAGAAAGGCCTGGGAGTCGAGACGATCAGCTGCAGCCGTCTGCCCCTCGAAGAGTTGTTCATCGAGCTGGCCGGAGGGACCATCTGATGGATACGCAAACCATGCTCAAAAGGAGTCTTGGCCGGGCCCAGCTGGTGAATCTCATCGCGCCGCTGCTTCTGGGGCTGCTGGTGGCCTGGCAGTATCATCTCGACATTCCCGGCAGGAACGCCATTTTCTTCTCTGGTTTCCTCGGGTTCTTCTGGTGCCTGCTGGTGACCGTGCTCGCAGCCAGGGATCGGTGTAGCGAGCTGGAGCTTGCCCTGCCGGTGTCGGGCCAACGTCTCTGGCGGACTCACGTGGTTATTACGGTGGGCCTCAGCATTATTCACGTGGCTCTTTTCATACTGCCTCTGGCCCTCACCGGTGACGCCTACATCCGCGGAGAGTTCATCTCCCTCGGAGGAAATGTACTGGCCGGCCTCATCTTAACCGGCAGCCTGATCCACCGGGTACAGCCGGGGCGCAGCCAGGTCAGCGATTCCGGACAACTCAATGGAGCGGTGGGGGCAGGATTGCTCGTTACCGTGGCACTGGTCGTATTTCGCATGCCCTGGCTCACCATTGCCGCGGTGGCCATCGCCGGTCTGGTCCTGCTGCCGGCCGGCAGGCGCGTGAAGGAGGGCCTGACGATGGCCGACGACAAGGCCGCTCCGAAGGGCGGCTATTCGAGCCTCGGCCGCTGGGACTTCACCGGCCCGGAATCCCCCACTCCTCAAACGCCACCGGCAACCACCATGCCAGTCCGGGCCGGCCGGACCTCCGCCGCCCTCTGGTCCCTGGGTACGGCAAACCTGGCACAGTTCTCCATGCTGTTCCGGGTCATCGGGTTCTACCTGCTCTTCTCGCTGGGGGGGGCACTGATCTCCGGAGAGGCAGGGCTGGGTGTAGCCATCAACAGCATTCTCGCCGCCCTGGTCTGCCTGCGCTTCCTCTCCCCGGAGCTGATCCGTTCAGGGTCGCCGTATGCCCACCTGCCGGTGCCCCGCCGCGCGCTCTACGCCGGCATCCTCCTGCCGGCCGCCGTAGCCCTGCTCGCCGGGCTGCTGCTCCAGGCAGGAATCGACCTCGTCACCGACACCTCCCCCAGGCTTGTCAGCACCTGGAACTCCAGCCCGAACAGCAAGCGGAAGGACCCGGTCGACGGGAATCTTCATGTCCGGGTGCCTCCCCAGTATTACCGGATCGCCTGGGACGGCACCCCCCCGGCCCTGGTGGGCAGCAACGGGGAAACCCACAACCCGTTGCCCCAACCGATCCTGCCGGCGGGAAAAGGGCCCACGCTGTACAACCCTTACGAAACAGGACCCGGGTCATCCACCGTGTTTGTGACCGAGCAGTTCACCCGGGCGGTGAAAGACGTCTACGGCCTGGATCTGGACGAGGAGCAGGCGCTGGTCCTGATGTCACAGCAGTGGAGTGGACTCAAGGGCGTTGAAGGGCTGAAGCTGGCGCGGAAATCCCAGCGGATCGCCGCCGGATTCATCCTCTTTGCACTGATCTGGGGAATACTGTCGGCAGCCTTCTGGCTCTTCTCACTAGTGGTGCGCCCGGCTCGCTGGGAACGCTGGACAGCGGCCCTCAAGGCTCAGCGGGTTCAGGCCAGCGGGATCGTCTTCCTCGCAATCTTCATGTTTGTCCTTGGTCCGACGCTGTCAGCCACCTACGCCATTTTCTTCGCCTCGGTGCTGGTGATCCAGCTGTCGAACCTGCTTCCTGGGGCGTTCATTTCCTGGGTCATTGCGCTGGTCTGCGTGGCAGGCGCCTACCTGTTGGGACAGGAGCTGTTCGCCCGGCGGGAGGTGTTGCCGGGCGGTGCAAGGCTATAGTCCTACCCCTGCGGCTCCGGCTCCGGGCTGACCGCGGGCTCACCGCCTTCCAGATGGATGGTGGAGGTGGGGAAGGCGATCTCGGCGCCATGGGCGGTGATGATCCCTTCGATGCGCAGCAGCACGTCCTGCTTGATCTCGTGGA
>CBESOE010000117.1:0-14265 GCA_965531145.1 uncultured bacterium
CCGTCGTTGAGGCGGCGGGTGCTGTACCAGCGGTTCCAGTGCAGCAGCGGGTCGAAGGTCTCCTCGAGGAACCAGCGTTCGGGCCAGCGGCGGTAGAGCTCGCGCACCATGATCCCGCCCACCGGCGGCTGGGAGCGATCCCAGGATTTGCAGCCGTTGCCCCGGTTGTCGTTGGGGATGAAGCCCTCGGCGGTGATGCCCCGCAGGTGCTCCACCGCGTTGGCCAGGGCCAGGTCGCGGCCGAAGAGCGAGCAGCCGTAGGCCAGAAAGAAGTTGTCCCAGCCGAAGAGGCAGTAACCGCCGTATTCCTCGTTCCAGAGCCGGCCCACGGTGGAGACCACCCGCTGGTGCTTCGGCTCGTAGACCGTGTTCCAGGCGATTCCCGACTGGATGGCCAGCCAGGGCTTGGCCAGTCCGCCGTAAGCCGAGGCCTCTTCCAGCAATGCGGTCCGCTGCCGTTTCACCACGCCGGTGATGTCAGTCAGCGTGCGCTGGCGGCCGGTGGAGATGCCCAGCCGGCCGTCCAGACGCAGGACCAGGTAGGGTGATGTGGCGTCGATGTAGGGATCGGGGGTGTGGGTGGCGGTGGTGAATACCGTGACCTCGCGTCCCGGCAACGTGGCCAGCAGTCTGTTGTCGCCGAGCTGGACCTGACCCGGCCGGTTCCAGAGCATGGCCGTCTGCACTACCAGGTCCACCGGCTTCACCGGCGGCTCCAGCAGGGTGAGCAGTACCACCAGGTCGTCCCCCTCCCGGGCCGTTTCCACCCGGGCGGCCAGCTGCTGCCAGCGGATCTCCAGCGAGGAGTAGCGGCCGTCCAGGGTGTGCAGTCCGGGGACGATCTGCTCCGCGCCCTCCTCCCGCCGGCCGATCAGCGCCTCGCGCAGGTAACGCTCGTCGATCCAGTCCCGCTGCTTGAAAGAGAGACTCACCGCCAGCCCCTCGGGGAGCAGCACCTGGGAGAGCACGCTGCGGGTGTTCCAGTGATTCCAGCCACTGGCCAGCCGGGCCTGGATGGCGGTGTATTCATCAGTCGTGACTGACTCTGTTTGCTGCGCAGGGGCACAGACCGGCAGCAACAACATGAGAAAGAGCAGGGCCATGAGGAGGTGCATGCCTCTGGCGGACAAGCGGTATCTGGTTTTCTTCATCCTGCTCACTCTTCGAAGTCCTCCTCCAGCACCTCGTTCATCACCGCCACCAACTGGTCGGCGTTTTTTTCGGTGAAGGGCATGGGTGGCCGGATCTTCACCACATTGTGATGGGGACCGTCGGTGCCGACAAGCACCCCCTTGTCCCGCATGCGGTCCACCACGAAGGCAGCCTCGGCGTCGGCCGGTTCCAGCGACCCGCGGTCCCGCACCAGCTCCACGCCGATGAAGAGGCCCGAGCCGCGCACGTCCCCGACGATGGGGTAGCGGTCTTTGAGTTGTCCCAGCCCTTCCAGCATCCGGCGTCCCACCTTGAGGGCATGTCCCTGGAGGTCCTGCTCCAGCGTGGTCTCCAGCACGGTGAGGCCCACGGCGCAGGAGACGGTGTTGCCGCCAAAGGTGGAGAAGAACTCCATCCCGTTGTCGAAGGCCGCGGCGATCTCCGGGGTGGTGACCACTGCGCTGATGGGGTGGCCGTTGCCGATGGGCTTGCCCAGCACCACGATGTCGGGCACCGCGCCCTGGGCCTCGAAGGCGTAGAAGTGGGTGCCGATGCGGCCATACCCGGTCTGCACCTCGTCGGCGATGCAGACGCCGCCGGCCTCGCGAACCGCATCGTAGACCACCCGCAGGTAGCCGTCCGGTGTGATGATCTGGCCCCCCACACTGGGGTAGGACTCGGCGATAAAGCCGCAGAGCTCCTCCCCCTGTTCGCGGATCGTGCCGATGATCTCGGCCACGTGCCGGGCGTATTTCATGCCGGCGTCGGGGTCGTCCGCCTTGTATGGTCCGCGAAAGGTGTCGGGGATCGGTGCGGTGTGCACCCAGGGAGGTGCTCCCAGGCCGCCTGGCCCGTCGTGCTTGTAGGGGCTGATGTCGATCAGGGTGTTGCAGTGGCCGTGGTAGGCGGCCTCCAGCACGACTATGTTCTGCTGCCCGGTGCGGGCCCGGGCCAGGCGCAGGGCCAGTTCGTTGCCCTCGCTGGCCGAGTTGACGAAGTAGCAGACGCTGAGCGGGTCGGGCATGGTGGCGACGAGCCGCTCGGCATAGCGGTTGATCGTGTCGTGGAGGTAGCGGGTGTTGGTGCTCAGCACCGACATCTGCTCCTGGGCCGCCAGCACCACCCGGGGGTGGCAGTGGCCAAGGTGGGGCACGTTGTTGTAGGCGTCGAGGTAGCGACGGCCGGTCTCGTCGTAGAGATACTGCATCCAGCCCCGCTCCACTTTCACCGGGTCGCGGTAGCCGATGCTCAGGCTGGGGCCGATCAGCTGCCGGCGGGCGGCCAGCGTCTCGTCCCTGGTCTTCAGCGGCGGGGGCAGCACCCCCTCCGGCAGGCCGAGGACCAGGTCGGGGTCGGGGGAGAGGGTGCACCAGACCGGCCGCTCCGAATGGGCGCAGACCCCGGGGAAGTCGAGGCCCTTTCCCAGCAGGTCGGTGATCAGCTGGAAGTGCAGGTGCGGCGGCCAGCCGCCGTTCACCGCCGCGTAGCCCACGGCGGCAAAGAGTTCGCCCTGCTTGATCTCCTTCCCTTCCTCCATGCCCTCCAGGGAACTCTCGGAGAGGTGGCCATAGAGGGTGAAGAACGGCTCCCCGTCGTCGGTCCGGTGCTCGAGGATGATCACCGGCCCGTAGTCCTGGGGCTTCGTATTGTTCCCGAAGGCGTATACCGTGCCGTCCAGCGGTGCGTGGATGGCGCTGCCCGGACCCACGTAGAGATCGATGCCCAGGTGGACGGTGCGGTTCTCCGCGGCCCCGGGGACGCGGAAGGCCGAGGCGGTGTAGATGATCCGCGGTTCGTCGTAGAGTCCCACGCCCACCCGGGCGCCTTTGGAAGCCATCTTTCGCACGATGCGCCAGGTCAGTTTCGGTTCGGAGTAGAACTCGGGATCGTTGGAGACCAGCGGGCTGCCGATGCCCAGGTCCAGCGGGGTCATGGTGATGTTTTTCATCTCGTCCCCCAGCACCGGTGCGAAGGAGCCGGTGTTGGCTGCCAGCCACTGTCGGACAGCGGCGGCGTGGGGGTTCGGCTCCAGCCCGCAGGCCTGGCGGAAGGCGAGTAGCGCCACCCGGGGGTGGATCTCCAGCAGCCGGGGCAGGGTGCGGCGGATCGGCTGCTGGCTGATGCTGAGGTAGGGGTCGTCGGGCCGCTCCTTCACCTGGTGCGCGGCGATGGCAATGCTGGTTGCCAGGCGGAGGCAGACCATGCCGAAGAGCGCGGCCAGTTCGTCCTCCTCCAGGGGAAACTTGGCGTGGTAGCCCTCCACCAGGCGGCAGGCGGTGGCCAGGGGAGCGGGTTTGTCCAGCACGGCATAGGCCACGGCCACCGCCAGGTTGCCCGCGGTGTGGCTGTGCACCATGTCACCGAAATCGATGATCCCGGTGACCTGCTGGTTGCGGGTCTGCAGGTCGTCGCCGCCGCCCACGATCACATTGTGGTCGTTGGCATCGTTGTGGACCACGCTCTGCCGCAGCCGCGGGAGCAGCGGCAGGGATTGTTCCTCGTAGAGAGCCACGGCCCGGTCCACCAGGGCCTGCAGCTCCTCGTCTTCGATCAGCGGCCGGTGTTCCCTTACTACCTCCAGCCCTCGGGCCAGGTCCCAGTGGAACTTCCGGTGCAGAGCCGGGTGGTCGAAGCCGGCAAGGGCCCGGTCGACCCGGCCCACCGCACGTCCCAGGTCGGTGAGCAGCCCGTCGGTCTGGCGTTTCAGCCGGGCCAGGGGGATGCCTTCCCGCCAGCTCACCAGCCGCGCCAGGTGCTCGCCGTTTTCACCGGCCACGGTGACCATCTCCTCCCCCGAGGTGGCGGCCACCACCCGGGGGGTCAGGTCGATGGAATCGGCCAGGTGGGTCATGGCCTTGTTCTGGGCCTCGAGGAACCCGGAGTCCTCCAGCAGGTTGGCGATCTTGAAGACGTAGCGGGCCCCGTCCGTGGCGTCGATACGGAAGTTCTGGTCCCGCTCGCTGGCCAGCAGTTCGGCCTCGCCCTCGATGCCGTAGAGGTCGCGGACGAGCTCCACCGCCTGTTCGGGGCTGAACTGCGGAGCGTTCTTGATCAGGCTCATTGTTCGATCTCCCGTGCGCCGTCGCCGGTGTCGGCGGGATGGAACTCGGCGGTGAGGCCGGTATTCTTGCGGTAGACCTCGCCGGCCCTGGTGATAAAGGCTTCGGCCGCATCCTCCCGGACCAGGGTCAGGGTGCAGCCGCCAAAGCCGCCGCCCATCATCCGCGAGCCGAGAACGCCCTCTGAATCCCGGGCGGCCTGCACCAGGGTGTCCAGCTCGAAACAGGAGACCTGATAGTCGTCGCGCAGCGAGTCGTGGGAGGCGTTGATCAGTGCGCCGAAGGCCGGCAGGTCGCCATCCATCAGTGTCTGCACCGCCTGCATCACCCGGCTGTTCTCACTGACCACGTGGCGGGCGCGGCGGCGCAGGGTGCCGGTGGGGATGCGGTCGATGTTCTTCTCCAGCCGGCCCGGGGTCAGCCGGGAGAGGCTCGGGGCTTCCAGCACTCCCAGCAGGCTCAGTTCCACTTCCTGGCACTGCTCCACCCGCTCGTTGTATTTCGAGCCGGCCAGCCCGCGCAGCTTTTTCGTGTCGGCGATCACCAGCCGGTGACCGGCCAGCGGCAAGGCAACCTGGCGGTGCTGCAGGGTGGCGCAGTTGAGCAGCAGGGCGCACCCCTCGCGGCCAAAGCCCGAGGCGAACTGGTCCATGATGCCGCAGTCGAGACCGACGAAATCGTTCTCCGCGGCCCGGGCCATGCGCACCAGTTCTCCCATCTCCAGGCCGGCGTCGGCCATGCTGTTGAGGGCCACCGCGGTGGCCATCTCCAGGGAGGCGGAGGAGGAGAGACCGGCCTCCCGCGGCAGGTCACCGGAGAAGAGCAGTTCCAGGCCGGGCAGGGTCACGCCGCTGCGCATGAACTGCTGGGCCACCCCCAGGGGGTAGTTGACCCAGGCCGATCCATGGGGCGCCGGCGGCGGGTCAAGGGGGACGGTGCAGCTGAAGGGATCGTCAAACGAGGCCAGGGCCAGGTGGTTCGCCGCAGTTCTCCGCGCCGCCGCCATGGTGCCCAGACGGATCGCGCAGGGCAGCACCAGCCCGCCGGTGTAGTCGGTGTGCCCGCCAATGAGGTTGATCCGGCCCGGGGCGAAGAAGAAACGGACTGGCTCCGGGCTCTCGCCGTGGCGCTCGATGAACTGCTTCTGCAGGGCCGTCATGTCCACGGGTCAGAACTCCTGTCTTCCCAGCTCCGCCGGCGACTCATCTCCCGCCACAAAGGGGCGCAGCCGGAAGCGGTAGGTGTAGGGCTCGGGCTCCAGGGTGTATTCCTCGTGGGGCCGGGCGCCCCAGCTGGTGTCGCCCCCCACGCCCATCTGCCGCCAGTCGAGGTTGAGGCACACCAGGTCCCGCGGCTTGACGTGGAAGGTGTGCCGCTGGGCCTTCTCCTCACCGGGGTCGAAGTCCTCGGTGAGGTAGTGCTGGGCGTTGATGCTCAGCAGGGGCAGGCCAGAGGCGAGCAGGCCCACACCGTCATCCCGGGTGAGGGCCACCCAGCGTACGTCGGTGCGGGTGCCGTTTTCCTGGGGGCGGATATAGGGGTGATACATTTCCGCCACCGGCATGCGGTAGCGGCCCACCGCCGAGCCGGTATAGCGGTCACAGTAGTTTTCGTGGGGGCCGCGGCCGAACCACTCGATCTCCGTGAATGATCCGGGCAGGATCAGCTGGGTGCCGAACTTCGGCAACTCGGGCAGGTCGGTGCCGCCCGGGACAAAGGCCTGCTCCACGATCACGTCACCGCTGCCCATGATGCGGTAGCTGGTGCGCAGACTGGAACCGCCGGCCGGAACGCTGAACAGCGCGTCCACCTGGACCTGTGTTCTTCCGGCCTGCCGCACGGCGAAGCGGTCCAGGGTCATGGCTGTTCCGGCGGTCCGCCAGACCGCACAGCGTTTCTGCATGTCGTTGCCGAAATCGTTGTCGGTGGGCGCGCGCCAGAAATCGGCCCGCGGTCCCTGCAGCAGCAACTCGAAACCGCGGTGGGTGAAGGAGGTCATCTGCCCGGTGGCGGGGTCGAAGGTGATGGTGAAGTTTTTCCCCTCCACCCGTGCGATGTCCGGTGAGCGGATAAAGGTCACCGGCGGCGATCCCGCGTTGGCCGGCATCATCCCGGGACCCTGGAGCGGCAGGCGGAACTGGTCCCAGGCCGCCAGGTGCCCCTTGCCCACCAGGGGCTGGTCCTCGGCTGTGCGCCAGCGGACGGTGAGGTAGTATTCAGCCCCGGGCGTGGGCGCCAATCGTGGCAGGTTGAGGATGAACTGTGTGGTTTCACCGGCCATGGTCTTGAGCTGTGGCCCCCGGCCCCCGGCGGTGACAACACCGTCCTCCTCGATGGTCCAGTGCAGTTCGTATCCGGAGAGGTCGATGAAATCGTGGCGGTTGGTCACTTTCAGCATTCCCGTGCTGAGGTCCACCGGCTCGGTCTTGATGTACTGGTAGACCTTTTTCACCTCCTCGATGTGGGGGTGGGTCCGGCGGTCGGGGAAGACCAGGCCGTTGCAGCAGAAGTTCTTGTCGCTGGGTGTGTCCGGCGGTCCAAAGTCGCCGCCGTAGGCCCAGTAGGGTTCGCCATCGGCGGTTTCGGCGTAGAGCCCCTGGTCCACCCAGTCCCAGATGAAGCCGCCCTGCAACTGGGGGTTGGCCATGATCACGTCCCAGTAGTCCTGCAGGTTGCCCACGCTGTTACCCATGGCGTGAGCATACTCACAAAGGATCAGCGGCCGGTCCTGTTTCTTGCGGGCATAGGCCGCGATGGAGTGGATCCGGGCGTACATCGGGCAGTAGATGTCGGTGTGGGGTTCCAGTTTGGCCCGTTCGTAGTGCACCGGCCGGGTGGGATCGCGGTGGTGTATCCACTCCGAGCCGGCCACGAAGTTCACCCCGTCCCCGGCCTCGTTGCCCATGGACCAGATGATCACCGAGGGGTGGTTCTTGTCCCGCTCCACCATCCGCTCGATACGGTCGAGGTGCGCGGCCTGCCAGTCGGGCCGGTTGCCCAGGGTGACGTCCGGGTCGTAGCCCATGCCGTGGGACTCGATGTTGGCCTCGTCCACCACGTAGAGGCCGTAGCGGTCGCAGAGGTCATACCACCCGGGAACGTTGGGGTAGTGGCTGGTGCGCACGGCGTTGATGTTGTGCGCTTTCATCAGCCGGATGTCCTCCAGCATCATCTCCTCGCTGACCACCCGGCAGGTCTTTGGCTCGTGCTCGTGGCGGTTGACCCCCTTGATGGTGATGGGGACGTTGTTCACCAGCAGCTGGCCGTCGCGGATCTCCACCCGGCGGAACCCGGTGTTGCAGGCCGCCGCCTCCACCGTGTTGCCGTCGCCGTCCAGCAGGGCCAGACCGAAGCGGTAGAGGTTGGGTGTTTCGGCCGTCCAGGGTCGCGGGTTCATAATTTCCGGCGACTTGAAGATGGCGTGGGCCACGCCGTCTTCCCAGTTGAGCGGCAGGCTGGTCAGCGGCATACCGCCCACCGTATTGCCGGAGGGGTCGAGCAGTGACATCTGCACCCGGTGGTCCAGCGGCGGGGTGTCCAGGCCGTGGACCAGTTCCACTTCCACGTCGAGGCGCCCGCGGTGGCAGTGCGGGTCGAGCACGCCCTGGACGAACCAGTCGCGGATCATCACCGGCGGCCGGGAGATCAGCCGCACACTCCGTTCGATGCCGCTGACCTTCCAGTAGTCCTGGTCCTCGAGGTAGGCCCCGTCGCTCCAGCGGTAGACCTCCAGGGCCAGCAGGTTCTCGCCATGGCGGAGGAAACCGGTGATCTCGAACTCGGCCGGGGTCTTGCTGCCCTGGCTGTAGCCCACCTGCTGGCCGTTGACCCAGAGGTAGAAGGCGGATTTCACCCCGCCGAAGTGGAGGTAGACTCGCCGGCCGTCCCATGTTTCGGGAATGGTGAAGGTGCGGCGGTAGGAGCCCACCGGGTTGTACTCGTGGGGGATGAAGGGTGGATTGGCCGGGAAGGGGTAGGCCACGTCGGTGTAGATCGGCACGCCGAACCCCAGTATTTCGGTCTCGCTGCCGGAGCCTGAACCGTCCTCCCCGGATTTCACCGGACGGACCACGGAAAAGGGATATTCAATGTTGGTGTAGACCGGGATGCCGAACCCCTCGATCTCCCAGTTGCCGGGGACGTTGATTTTAGCCCAGCCGCCGGCGTCGAAATCGTCCCGCTCGAACCCCATTGGACGGTCAGCCGGTTTGCGCACCCAGTGGAACTGCCAGGTGCCGTCCAGGGACAGGTGATTCGGCGAGGCCGCCGGATCACCGGCCAGGGCCGCCTCCATGCTGTCGAAGGGCAGCAGGGTGCTGTGGGGTTTCTCGCGGTTGATCGAGAAAACCGCCGGGTTTTCCCAGTCCACCACCGGGGCCGCTTTTGACCCCTCCTCGGGGGCTGTGCTACTGTCGGCCGAAAAGGACGGGACGGCCATCATGAACATGATCAGGGTGAACAGAATCGCCTTCACTGGTGGTCCTCCTGTTGCTGACGGATTGGTTGCCCCTACTATACTCTGCCCGGGCCCAACCGCGAACCGGAACCCCGAGGAGTTCCTGACGTGGAACTGAACCTGCTCGATTACGGCGCTTTTGTCCTGTTTATCGCCGTGGTGGTGGCCGTTTCGCTCTACGCCTCCCGCAAGGAGGAGAGCGACACCGACTACTTCCTTGCCGGGCGGGGCCTGACCTGGTGGCTCATCGGTTTTTCCCTCATCGCCTCCAACATCTCCACCGAGCACTTTGTCGGCATGAGCGGCAGCGGCTTCGGCGCCATGGGGCTGGCCGTGGCCAGCTACGAGTGGATCGCCGCCGTGACCCTGGTGGCGGTGGCCCTGGTGATGCTGCCGCTCTACCTCCGCCTGGGCATCCACACCATGCCCGAGTTCCTCGAGCACCGCTATGGCAGCGGGCCCCGGGCGCTGATGGCCGTCTTCATGCTGATCATGTATATCGCCGTGGCCCTGGCCGCGATCCTTTACTCCGGCGGGCTGGTGATCGAGACCATCTTCGGGCTGCCCATGGTCTACGGCGTCTGGATCATCGGTGCCCTGGCCGCGGCCTACACTATCTACGGCGGCCTCAAGGCGGTGGTCTGGTCCGATCTGATTCAGGGGGCGGCCCTGCTCTTCGGCGGTCTGCTGGTGATGGTGCTGGGCTTCAAGGCGGTGGGCGGGGTGGGTTCGTTTTTCGCCGCCAACGGCGAGAAGCTGCACATGATCCTGCCGGCCGACGACAAGAACATCCCCTGGACCGCCTTGCTGCTGGGGATCTGGATTCCCAACTTCTTCTACTGGGGCTGCAACCAGTTCATCACCCAGCGGACCCTTGGCGCCAAGAGCCTGCGCCACGGCCAGAACGGCATCATCTTTGCCGCCCTGATCAAGCTGGTGATCCCCTTCATCATCGTGCTGCCCGGGATCATGGCTTTCCAGCTGGCCGCCTCGGGGCAGCTGCAGATCGGTTCCGCCGACACCGCCTACCCGGCGCTGATCAAGGAGCTGCTGCCCGTGGGTCTGCGCGGGCTGATGCTGGCCGCGCTTTTCGGTGCGGTGATGAGCAGCCTCGACTCCATGCTCAACTCGGCCTCGGCCATCTTCACCATGGACCTTTACAAACGGCACCTGCGTCCCGCCGCCGGCCCGCGGCGGCTGGTGCTGGTGGGCCGGGCCATGACCGCGGTCTTCGTGCTCTTCGGTTGTCTCATCGCCCCCGGTCTGGCCAATCCGGCCTTCAAGGGGATCTTCAACTACATCCAGATGTTCCAGGGCTTCATCTCACCGGGCATCGTCACCGTGTTTCTGTTCGGCCTGATCGTGCGCCGGGCACCCACGCCGGCGGCGGTGACCGCCATGCTGCTCAACATCCCGATCTATGGCCTGCTGCTCTGGCTGTTGCCCGAGGTGGCCTTTCTCAACCACATGGCCATCACCTTTGTTGCGCTGGTGGCGGTGATGGCGGTGATCACCGTCATCCGGCCGCTTGCCGCGCCGGTGCGCTTCCAGGCGCAGTCGGGCCTCGACCTCACCCCCAGCCCTTTTGCCCGCTGGGGCGGCGCGGCAGTGGTGGCCCTCACCGTCCTGCTCTATGTGGTGTTTTGGTAGTACTGAAAAAAATACGAAAATTGCTCTTGACGAGACGGCGCCCGCGGCCTATTTATATACGACAAGGAGTAACTGACTGCCGGCGTATAGGGGGTTGCCCCAGTTCCGGAGTCAACGAGGCCCGACGGCTATTCGGGCCTCGCGCCTTTGTACGGCACTTTTTAACCCTCCAGTATCACGCGAAGTAGCTTGACAGGCTCTCGCCGCATTCGTTAATGTAAGTGAACGTTTACTGATATGGAGTCTCCATGGCCAACCCGACGATCAACAGGGCAAATGGCGGAAAACCGTCACGCGGGACATCCGGCACCCGGCGGCCGGTCACCCCGCCCCGCGGGCGTGCCTCGCACCGCGATGAAATGCTCACCGCCGCCCTGGGGCTTTTTGCCGCCCAGGGGGTGAAGAACACCAGCATCCGGGATATCACCGGCGCCGCCGGGGTCACCGAGGCTGCGCTCTACCGTCACTGGAAGAACAAACAGGCCCTGGCCGGAGAATTGATCGAACTGGCCTCTGGCGAGCTTACTGAACTGCTCAGGGCGGCAGAGAAAAAGGCCCCAACCCCGGAGACGAAACTGTCGGCGCTGATCGACGCGCTCTTCGCCTTCCACGCCAAAAATCCGGAAAAGTTCGACCTGGTGGTTCACGTGTCCCACCTGGAGCCGGAGATGGTCAAGAGCAAGACGACTCGGCCCAGCACCGTGGTCCTGCCGGTGCTCGAGGCGGGGATCCGATCCCATACGTTCAAGAAGACAGAACCCGAACTGGCCCTGGCCCTGATCATCGGGACCGTTGCCCGGACCACCCAGTTAATGCGGATGGGCCTGGTGAAAGGCTCCGCTGTTCGGACAGGGCGTCAGGTGAAGGAAATGGTTCTCAAGGCGCTCAGCGCCTGACCCGGCGTTTCGACCTGGTGCGGGAATCCGTCCTGCTTCCGGGTACTGTAAGTAAGCGTTTACATACATGGCAACGTGGCCGCACCACCCAAAATCCGCTGGTTGGCGGATCCGGGCCGGCCGCGACAACAGTGAAGGAGGGGGAATCCATGGTTTCGAAGCGATTGAAGATTGCCGTCGTGCTCAGCTTTACCCTGAGCATGCTGGTGCTGCTGGCCGGTGGCTGGTTCATGAAGGACAAGGTCCCGCCATACCCGGACCAGATCGTCTCCGGCGGGGAGACGCTGGCCGTGAAGGACGACATCCTCACCGGCCAGAAGGGCTTCCAGAAATACGGACTTATGGACCTGGGCAGTATCTGGGGCCACGGCGCGCTGCGGGGAATCGATTTCTCGGCGGCCATGCTCCACGAATATGGCGTGGAAATGCGCGAGGTTGAAGCCCAGGCGCGGTTCGGCCGCTCCTATGAATCCCTGGAGACCCCTTCCCGCGGTGCAGTGGATGCAGTGGTGATCGAGGCGATCAAGGAGAACACCTACGACGCGGCCAGCGGCACACTGACCCTCAACCCGGCACAGAAAGCGGCCTTCAACATCCTGATCGACCGCTATGCCGCCCTGCTCCACGAAGGCGACATGAGCATGGGGTTCGGTCGGGGGCTGGTCAAGGACAATGGCGAGGCCCGCCAGATGGCCACATTCTTCTTCTGGTCCGCCTGGGCCGCGGGCACCACCCGTCCCAACGGTGAGACCACCTTCACCAATAACTGGCCCTTTGATCCTTCGGTGGGCAACGGGCCTCCGGCCGACGCCCTGGTCTGGACCTTTGCCTCGATCCTCGCCTTCTTCTGTGTGCTGGGCTTCGTGATTTACATCGTCCACCGCTACCGTTTCTTCTACGGCACCGGCAATGCTGCCGAACTGGGCGATCGCCTGGCTGAACTGCCGCTGACCCCCAGCCAGCTGGCCACCGCCAAATACTTCTTCGTGGCGGTGATCCTCTTCTTCCTCCAGACCTCCATGGGCGGTCTGCTGGCCCACTACACGGTCCACCCCGACACCTTCTGGGGCTTTGACAAAATGGTGGAGTTCTTCAACTTCCAGTGGGCCAAGACCTGGCACCTGCAGTTGGCCATCCTCTGGATTGCCGCGGTCTGGATCGCCACCGCGATCTTTGTCAGTCCGATCATCGGCCGCCGCGAGCCCAAGGGACAGCGGGCACTGGTCAACATTCTCTTTGGCGCGATCCTCCTGGTGACGGTGGGCAGTCTCACCGGTGAAGTGCTCGGCATCAAGGGCTTCTTCCAGGGCAAGAGCTGGTTCTGGCTCGGCCACCAGGGTTGGGAGTATCTGGAACTGGGCCGGCTGTGGCAGATTGCCCTCTTCGGCGGTCTGATCTTCTGGCTCTTTATCATGGTTCGCAGCTACTCCTTCATCTTCCGTGACAACAAGTGGGGCGTGGCCCAGCTGTTTACCTATTCCGCCGGGGCCATCGTCCTCTTCTTCGGTTTCGGCCTGCTCTACAGCTCGAACACCCACATCTCCATCGCCGACTACTGGCGCTGGTATGTGGTGCACCTCTGGGTGGAGGGGATGTTCGAATTCTTCGCTGCCGCGGCCTTCGCCTTCCTGCTCACCACAGTGGGGCTGGTGGACGAGAAGAGCGCTTTACGCGCGGCCTATCTCACCGCCACCCTGGCCTTTCTTGGCGGGATCATCGGCACCGGCCACCACTACTACTGGTTTGGCGGCCCGTCCTTCTGGCTGGCCCTGGGCGGCACCTTCTCCGCGCTGGAGACAGTCCCGCTGCTGCTGCTGGTGGTGCGTGCCTGGTTCGAATACAAACATGTCCAGGACGCGGGGCACGACTTCGCCTTCAAATGGCCGCTCTACTTCCTGGTGGCGTCGTCGTTCTGGAACTTCCTCGGCGCCGGGGTGTTCGGTTTCATGATCACCACGCCGCTGGTCAACTACTTCGAACACGCCACATATCTGACGGCGAACCACGGCCACACCGCGCTCTTCGGTACCTACGGCATGCTGGCCATCTCGCTGATGCTCTTCGTGCTGCGGATTATGATGAAGAAGTCGGCCTGGAACGAGGGGCTGCTGAAAGTCAGCTTCTGGGGCCTCAACATCGGCCTGGGAATGATGTTCCTGGTCACCCTGCTGCCGGTGGGCATCCTGCAGGTGGTCTGGGTCATCAAGCACGGCTTCTGGATGGCACGGAGCAACGAGTTCTACAACCAGCCGCTGGTTCAGGCGCTGGGCCAGTTCAGGATGATCCCCGACGTGATCATGATCGGCGCCGGCGTGCTGGTGCTGATCTATATCGTCACCACGGCACTGTTCAACCTTCGCCCGGCAACGATCAAGGGCGGGGAGAGCTTCCCGGACTAGGCATCAGCCATTGGGAGAGTTAAAAATGGGGACGGGCTCTCGATTTCCGAAGGAAATCGGTGCCTGTCCCCGATTTTTAATGGGGACAGCTACCTGTTTCATTGCCTGCTCCATAAACATTTCTATTTCAACGGTTACATTATTTTGTCTGAAACAGGTAACTGTCCCCATTCCAATGCCCATTCCAATGCCAACAGAATGGTGCCAGGCACTATTCTATTTCAAGGCAGTAAGTGACGGACACCTGTCTTGTCATTGCGAGGAGCCGCAGGCGAAAGCAGCAATCTCTCTGAAAGCGTCACTGACGTTAGGAGATTGCGTCGTCAATGGCGTCGCCATCTCCTCGCAAGGACAACGGACAAAAATGGGGACTGGCTCTCGATTTCCAAAGGAAATCGGTGCCTGTCCCCGATTTTTGTGACACATTAGAGAACGATTCAAAGGGAGAACGAGATGGGAGAATGCGGATCAGGTTGCGGCAGTGGTGGCGGCCCCTTTGCCGAAGGGCGGGAGCTGGTTGAGTTTGTCAGTAATGCCCATGGTGGAGGGTTGAAAGACCAGCCGATGCCAGGTGGCGGATTGGAAACGAAATGTCAGGGCTGCGGTGAGCCGTTCACCCTGATGACCTTTGTTGGTACATGCCCCGGATGCGG
>CBESOE010000118.1:0-14263 GCA_965531145.1 uncultured bacterium
GTAACTATGCAAAATAAAAGCCCACTTGAATAACTTTGGGAAAATAGTCAGAAAAACAATAAGTAGTAACTGTCCCTACTTTCGCTAAAAAAAAGGACCCGAACTGTGTCACCACAATTCGAGTCCAATATTTATCGTCGTAATTCAGCTCAGCCGAGCAGGGTCAGGAAGACACCGGCGGCAACGGCGGAACCGATGACACCGGCCACGTTGGGTCCCATGGCCGCCATCAGCGGGTTGACCTTGCCGTTGGTGCTCTCCGAGACGAAGTTCTGCACCACCCGCGAGGCCATGGGCACCGCGGAGACGCCGGCAGCGCCGATGCAGGGGTTGAGCTTCTTGCCCTTGGGCAGGAAGAGGTTGATCAGCTTGGCAAAGACCACGCCGCCGAAGGTGCTGAACGCGAAGGCGAAGGCCCCGAGCACCAGGATGAAGAGCGTCCTGGGCATGAGGAACGATTCGCCAGCCATGGTGGCACCCACGGTGATACCAAGGAAGATGGTAACGATGTCCACCAGCGACCCGCCGGCCGTCTTGGCCAGGCGGTCGGTGACCCCGGATTCACGAAGCAGATTGCCGAACATCAGCATGCCGATCAGCGGCGCGCATGACGGAATGGCCAGCGAAGCAAGCATCGCCACCGCGATGGGGAAGATGATCACTGCCGTCTTGGAGACCGCCTTGGCCTGCGGCATGTCGATGGCCCGTTCTTTTTTGGTGGTCAGCATCCGCATGATCGGCGGCTGGATAACCGGGACCAGTGACATGTAGCTGTATGCGGCCACGGCAATGGCGCCCAGCAGGTGTGGAGCGAGCATGGCGGCGAGATAGATCGACGTGGGGCCGTCCGCCCCGCCGATGATCCCGATGGCGGCAGATTCCTTAATGTCGAATCCGAAGAGGAAGAAAGCCCCCAGCGCGGCGACAAAAATGCCGAACTGCGCGGACGCACCCAGAAGGAAGGTGATCGGCCGGGCCAGCAGGGGGCGGAAATCGGTCAATGCCCCCACGCCCATGAAAATCACCGGCGGAAGAAACTCGGTCTTGATCCCCGCGTCGTAGACCATCTGCAGCAACGGGTGAATTCCGCCGTGCACGGCCGCACCTTCGCTGGTGGCACTGAGCATGGCCAGCGGCAGGTTGGCCAGAATGGCCCCGAGACCGATGGGAATCAGGAGTAACGGCTCGTAATTCTTTCGGATCGCCAGGAAGATCAGAACCCCGCCGATGACGAACATCACCAGGTTCTGCCAACTCAGGTTGGCAAACCCCGAGCCGCGTATGAGCGTCTCAAAGGCTTCCATCTCAACCTCCGATCGTCAGGATCGCCATGCCGGCCATCACATCGTCACCCAGGGAGGCGTCGATGCTCAGCACCTTGCCCCCGCAGGGGGCCTTCACGTCGTGCTTGGCTTTCATCGCTTCCACCGAAGCCACAACCTGGCCCTCGGAGACCGTGTCGCCCACCTTGACCTTGATCTCCACCAGTTCCGACTTGCCCTCGAAGGGCGAATAGACCGGCGTGCCGTTGGCCGGGGCCGCAGCAGGTGCTGCCGCCGCAGCAGCCGGGGCCGCTGAGGCCATGCCGGCGGGCGGCTCGATGGTGATCTTGAAATTGCGGGTGTTGGCGCCATCCACCACCGTACAGGTGGTGGTCACCGGGCCGGTAAAGACGGGGGCGGCGGCAGCGGCCGGGGCTGCCGGCGCAGCGGCGGCGGCCGGTTTTGCCGGCTCTTCCTTCTTCTTCAGCGGAAGAACGATCTTCGGCTTGCCGGTAAGCAGGCGGATCCCCTCGTTGAGATCCATGTTCTTGCCGGGGATGATCGCCGCAGCCACCAGGAAGATGTTCTCGTCGGTGACCGGCAGACCGCGCTCCTTGAGCGCCTCCTCGGCCGGTCCGAGGCTGTCCGGCGCGGCTTCCAGCGGGTCGCCGTCAAAGGGCGGTTTGTCCAGCTGTTTGGCGGCGATTTCCACCACCTGGGGATCGGGCGGCAGCGGGGTCTTGCCGAAGTAGCCGAGAACGGCCTTGCCGTACCCGTCATTGATCTTCTCCCAGCGGCCATGGAGAACGTTGTTGAAGGCCTGCAACCAGTACTGCTGGCTGCCCGGGGTCACCGAGGTCCAGGCGCCGCCGGCCTTCACCACCACCGGGAACTCGGCCAGCACCTCGTTGTAGCGGTTGAGGATCCCGGCTTCGGACATCATGTGCACGTTGGGACCGATGGCGCCGCCCGGCATGGGGAAACCCACCACCCGCGCGTCGGCGGTGGTGGTCACGGGGTTGAAGAAATATTCCTTCAGCCCCTCGTTGAGCATGTTCTCGACCTCGCCCATCTTGGAATCATCGATGTCCAGCGAGTACCCGGTGTTCTTCAGGCCGTGGGCCATGGAACGGACGTCCGGCTGCACCGTGCCGCTGGCCATGGGCCTCACGGAAAGGTCGACGCCGTCCACGCCACCTTCGATGCCGGCCATGTACTGCGCCACGCCCAGGCTGGCCGTGTCGTGGGTGTGCTGCCAGAGGATCACCTCCGGCGGCAGGATCGCCTTGATCCCCCTGGCCGTCTCGTAGCAGGTTTTGGGATCGGTGGTGCCCGACGCGTCCTTCATGCAGATCGAATCGACCTTCATCCCGCTGTCGATCACCCGCTTGGCAATGTCGATGTAGAACGCCGGCGTATGGACCGTGTCGTCCTTGAAGGGCAGCCCCATCAGGGCCACGCAGACCTGGTGGTGCATGCCGCTCTCGATGATCGACTGGCCGGTCTTGATCAGGTTTTCCACATCGTTCATGTAGTCGAAGTTGCGGTCCCAGGTGGTGGCGTGCTTCCGCATCAGCTTGGCCTGCAGCTTGAGTGCGGCCAGCCGCTGGGTAGTCAGCGTCACGCCGGAAACCGACCGGGTCAGGATCTGCAGATCTGCGTCGGGGCCCACCGCCTCGCGCATCTTGTCCTGGCACTCGAACGGATCCTCTCCGACATAGAAGTATGGCGCCTGATAACGGGCACCACCGCCAAACTCGAAGTGGCGGATCTTGGCCTCCTTGGCCGAAAACTCCATGGCCGGCAGGATGTCCTTCAGACGGGCTTTGCCGCCGAACGAGCTCTGCAAACCATCACGAAACGGGGTGAACATGACCCTGATCTTCTTCGCCTTCTCGGTGAAGATCATGACTCCTCCTCAATACGCGTTACCCTGGCACCGGGGATCAATGTGGAAACCGTGCTGGAAATGGCAGCAACCATGACCGAATCCAGAGCCACTTTTCGCTCCGGGAACACCGCCATGATCAGCTGCATGACTACCGCTAGAAAGGCCAGAAGCACGAACACCGCCAGGAAGGCGATGCTGCAGGCCGAGAGAATGTGTACCTCGCCCAAGACGCTCTCCTCCGCTCCTGTTCGGCAATGATAATTGCAGCGCGGCCGGCCGCCGTCCCGCTTGCGCCCGAAACATCCTTCGCGACCGGTGAATCGGCGGGCCGATCGCGCCCCAAAGCATACACCCGGCGCATGGTCGTGGCAACACCGTCAGGGCGATTTCAGCAGCTTTCTTTTAATTATTCTTTTAATCAATTTTCAGGAGTCGCTGACAGGAGGATTCCAGTGCCAGACGGCCACCGCTCACCGGCTCATCGCGGCCCTCGATCCGCAAGGTCAGGTCGGCTTCGATGGCGAGCACCCGACCGGCAGCCAGGGGCGGCGGCCAGGCCTCCCTGGCCCCGCGTTCGCCCTCACACTCGTCCCAGACCCGGACCCTCCGCCCCACCACCAGCGAAGCGTCCCGGTAGTCCCGGAGCAGCTGGTCCCCCCCGCCGGAGAGAAGGGCCCGGTGACGCAGGCCCACTGCCCCCAACAGCTGCCGTAACACACCGAACAAAAGCGGTTTCTCGTCTCCAGTGAACTCGTGCACCGCCCCGGTGCGAGGGACGAAGGGGGTGGGCGCCACCCGGGGCGCACTGGAAACGTTGAGGCCGATACCCAGGGTGACCGCCTCGACGATGTTCCCCCGGGTCTGGGTGGTGGTGAGCACCCCGGCCACCTTGCGTCCCTCCACCAGAATGTCGTTGACCCACTTGACGCCCGGCTCCACCAGACCGCCGCAGGCGGCCCGAACAGCATCCAGTGCCGCCACCGCCGGGAGCATGATCAGCAGGGGCAGGGTGCCACCGGCCGGCAGATTCACCGGCAATCCCACCGAAAGGTGGATGTTTCCCGCCTCGGCGGCCCAGGACCGGCCCCGGTGCCCGTGAAACCCGCTCCCCTCCAGGGCCAGGCAGGCCACCGGACCAAGCTGCGGATCAACGCGCAGAAGTTCGTGCAGCGTGTCAAACTGGGAGGCCGGCGCCTCACCGATCACCATCAGGCTGTGCCAGAAGTCCCCGGGGGGCAGTGCGGAAGCGAGAGGGACGGTCCAGGGGTCCGGGCCGGTGCCCATGGCCTGCCAGAGCGCCGCCGACCGCCGGGGGAGGTCAGGCCCGGGGCAGCGGGACCACTGCCCGTCATCCTTGAGGAGACCGGAACAACGCTGGGGTGAATCGGTGAGAATAAAGCACATACCAGGCTCAATCGCCCTCGTCGTCCTGCGGGGTGACGGCCACGGTGAGCACCGCCGTATCGCTGGAGGCCACCACCTTCTCCACGGTGGAGCCGAGGAAGTGCGGACCGCCGTCACCCAGCCCGCAGCCGGCAATCACCACCAGAACGGCGCCGCTCTCCCGGGCGTACTCAACGATCTCGGCGTGGGGCCGGCCCTCGAGCACGTGGAACTCCACCCGCAGGCCCGGCGGGCAATGTTCGGCCACTTCCTTATGCATCTGCTGCAGGCAGTTCTGCTCCAGCCTGGCCTCCAGAGCGGAGACCCTGGCATCAGGATAGAAGACCGGATAGTCCGGCTTGTCCATCACGTGAACCACATCCATCACCGCAAAATTGGATGATGCCAGGTTACCAGCAAGGGCCAGCGCCTGGCGGGAACCCGCGGAGAAATCCACCGGCACCACCAGGCGGCCGTCTTCGGCGGTAAGCCGGGGCGTGTCCAGGCCTTCCCGAACCGTGTAGACCGGCACCGGGGAAAGGCGGATCACCTGGGCGGCCACGCTGCCCAGCAGCATTCGGCCCATCCACCCCCGACCATTGGTCCCCATCACCAGCAGGTCATGGTCGCCGCCCCGCAGGACGTTGAGGATTTCTTCCGACGGGGAAAACCCTCGCACGATAGACGTATCCACCGGCAGGTCCCCCCGGGCCTGGACCCGGTGGAGCAGTGCGTCCAGCTCCTGCCGGTCAGTCTCCACCGGCGTGTTGTCCAGCATCACCTGCACGTGGAGCAGGGTCACCGACGCCTGGAACAACCGGGCCAGGCCCAGACAGTGCTCCAGCGCCTGGTCGGCACAGTCGGAAAAATCGGTGGGGAACAGAATCTTTTTGACAGCTGTATTCATTTTGCCCATCTCCCTGGAGAGAAACTGCCTGGCCCAGCGGGCCGCGCGATGGCGCGGCTGTTGCGGGCAGAATTGTATCACAGACCGTTCCGGCGGGAGCCGCCGGCGCAGGGTGGTGCCCGGCGGGCCGCCGAGCAGGATTGACAGCTTGTCCACGATATCCATATACTGATTTTTCAACAAAGACTTCTGCAGGGAAGGGTTGGTACCCGTGGCAGGAAAGCGACCGAAAAAATACAACATCGCATCGATCAGCGATAAAATTGCGGTCAACTGGTCACCGATCAACATCGCGCGGGTCAATGAATGCGTGGTGCGGATCGTGAAGATCGAAGGTGAGTTCAACTGGCATGCGCACACCGGGGAGGACGAGTTCTTCCTGATCATCGAGGGGAGCGCGACGATTCAGACCGAGGAGGGGAACGTGAACCTCGAAAAGGGCGAAGGCGTCCTGATCCCCCACGGCCTGCGTCACTGCTCCCGCTCCGACAACGGTGCGGTGATGCTGGTATTTGAACCCTGGACCACCAAGACCAGGGGCGATCAGGGCTAGCCTCCGTTCCGCCGGCCAGCTGCCGTTCCTTCCCGGCTGGCGGACTGGTTTCAACAGGTCTGGCCGGCGGCGGGCACATAACCGATATCACACAGGAATCATTACGAACCATGGGCAAATTGGGATCCAAGCTCACTCTGCTGGGCGACATCTGGGCCTTTCTCAAGGTCCGTAAAAAATGGTGGCTGGCACCGATCATTTTCTTTCTGCTGATCATGGCAGCCTTGATCGTATTTACCGAGGGTTCGGCGCTGGCACCTTTCATCTACGCCATTTTCTGATCCCGGCCGACCGGATCGTCAACCCTGCCCGGTGCGCGGCCTGCGCCGCCCGGCCGTGGCCGGGTGGGCTGCGAGTACACCACGAATGAACATCCTGGGAATTTCCGCCTTCTACCACGACAGCGCCGCCGCCCTGGTGTGCGACGGCAAGATTGTCGCCGCGGCCCAGGAGGAGCGGTTCACCCGCCGCAAACACGATCCGGGCTTTCCGCAAAAGGCCATCGACTACTGCCTCAGCGAGGCGGGGATCACCGTGGGTGACCTGGACCGGGTCTGTTTCTACGACAAGCCGTTCATCAAGTTCGAGCGGTTACTGGAGACCTACCTGGCCTACGCCCCGGCCGGCATCTCCTCGTTCCTCAAGGCCATGCCGCTCTGGATCAAGAAAAAACTCTGGATGGGCGAACTGATCAAGAAGAACCTGAGCTACGAGGGCAAGATGGTCTATCCCGAGCACCACCAGTCCCACGCCGCCTCGGCCTTCCTCCCCTCCCCGTTCCAGAGCGCCGCCATCCTGACCCTCGACGGGGTCGGCGAATGGGCCACCGCTTCCTGGGGCGTGGGCCAGGACAACAAGGTCAACCTCAAGGCCGAACTGACGTTCCCGCACAGCCTGGGCCTGCTCTACACCGCCTTCACCTACTACACCGGGTTCAAAGTCAATTCCGGCGAGTACAAGGTGATGGGGCTGGCCCCCTACGGCGAGCCGAAATACAAGGAGATGATCCTCGAGCACCTGATGGACCTCAAGGAGGACGGCTCCTTCCGGCTGAACATGAAGTATTTCAACTACTGCCAGGGCCTGACCATGACGTCGGAGGCCTTCCACGACCTCTTCGGCGGACCGCCGCGGCAACCGGAATCGAAGTTGACCAAAAAGGAAATGGACCTGGCCCGCAGCGTGCAGGAAGTGGCCGAACTGGTGATGCTGAAGATGGCCCGGCACGTCCGCCGGGAGACTGGTGAAAAATATCTCTGTCTGGCCGGGGGGGTTGCTCTCAATTGCGTGGGCAACGGCAAGATCCTCCAGGAAAAAATCTTTGACCGGATCTGGATCCAGCCGGCGGCCGGCGATGCGGGCGGCGCCCTGGGGGCGGCCCTCTTCACCTGGCACCACGTGGAGGACAACCCGCGGACCGCCCATGGGGTGCGGGACAGTCAGCGCGGCTCCTATCTCGGACCAGCCTTCAGCGGCGACGAGGTCGAATCCTGGCTCAAGGAGAAGAAGTTCCCCTACACCAGAATGCCGGCCGACGACATCCCGCCATACGTGGCCGAGCAGATCGACAACCAGAAGGTGATCGGCTGGTTCTCCGGACCGATGGAGTTCGGTCCCCGAGCCCTGGGGGCACGGAGCATCATCGGCGATGCCCGCAGCTCCGAGATGCAGTCGATCATGAACCTGAAGATCAAGTACCGCGAGTCGTTCCGCCCCTTCGCGCCGTCCTGTATCGTGGAAGATGTCAACGAATACTTCGAGCTGGACGAGCCGTCACCCTACATGCTGCTGGTGGCCAACGTCCAGGAGAAGCGGCGGGTGCAGATGACCGAAGAGCAGGACAGTCTCTTCGGGATCGAAAAACTGAACATCCCGCGCAGCGACATCCCGGCCATCACCCATGTCGACCACTCGGCCCGGGTCCAGACCGTTGACGCCCTGGACCACCCGCAGTATCACGCGATGATCTCGAATTTCAAGAAACGCACCGGCTACGGGGTGATCATCAACACCTCGTTCAACGTGCGGGGGGAGCCCATCGTCTGCACCCCCTGGGATGCCTACCTCTGCTTCATGCGCACCGAGATGGAGGTGCTGGTGCTGGAGGACTGTGTGCTGCACAAGGCGGACCAGCCCGAGCTGAGCGAAGAAAAGGACTGGCGCAAGGTTTACGAACTCGATTGACCCCGGCGCCGGCGGGCCGATTCCCGCCGGGCAGAACTGGAGAGGGCTCCGCGGATGATGGATCTGATCAAGAAGCTGATCGAGGCGTCGGGCGACCGCCGTGAGATCAGGAAGTTTGCCATCCCGGTGGCGGCGGTGCTGCTGGCCATCGGCCTTTTTGCCCTCTGGCGTGAGAAGGCCTTTGCCTGGCCCCTGATCGGGGTCAGCGGGTTCATGGTGGCTGGCGGCTACCTGCTGCCGGCGATTCTCCGCCCGCTCTATGTCCCCTGGATGCTGCTGGCCGCTGTTCTGGGCTGGGTGATGACCCGGGTACTGCTCACCCTGACCTTCTTCGTGATGATCACGCCCATCGGTCTCCTTCGCCGTATTTTTGGCCATGACTCCCTCAACCGCAAATTCCCGGGTGAGCAGGAGTCATACTGGGAGCCGTGGGAAGAACCCGAAGGCGGCCACACCAGGCACTACAAACCGTTCTGATTCTGCCATCCCCCGATTATTTCAAAAATCTCATTGCCTGACTTGATTTATTACGAAATAATTATTATACTCTTATTCGCCTGGCTGATATCCTCACTGCCGGACCGCCCGCGCGCATCGAGCGGACCGATAACCATCGTACGAGGTATCTGATGAACGTGCCCTCTGATATCCGGCCGCCGGTCCACACCGAACCGTCGGGGATTTCAGCCGCAGGCTGCCCGGTGGGCCTGCTCAGCCGTGCCGCCGCCTCTCTCAACCAGGCGCCGGCCCGTAAAAGCGCCCTCCGGGAGGCCATGCGCTTCCTGCTGGAGGAAACCGGCGCCCGCCGCTGCCTGATCTACATCGAGGACAGTGGCAGCGACACGCTGCACCTGGAAGCGGGCTGTGACCAGCAGGGCGGTGAGATCAGGCGGGATGATCGGATCAGCCGCGGCGTGGCCGGAACAGTGATCCACACCGCTGAGCCGCTGCTGCTGAACAGCGACGTGGCCGCGGCCGGAAAGCAGGCCTCCTCTTCCCAGGATCTGGTCAACGCCGTGATCGCCGTCCCCCTGCGCTTCAACGGCTCCCTGTCCGGTGTGCTCTACATCGACCGTCTCGCCGACCAGGTCCGCTTCAGCCGGCCCCACCTCGCCTTTGCCTGTGCCTTCACCGAGATAATCGCCCTGGCCCTCCGGCACCATCCCCTGCCACTGGAATCCGCCGCCACCGCATCCCGGACGCGGGGGAAGCCCCCGGCACCCGACTCCTTCTCCCCCATCATCGGCAGCAGTCCGACGATGAAAGAGCTGCTGCGCCAGACCCGCCAGGTTCTGCACCACCGAGTGCCGGTGCTCATCCTCGGCGAAAGCGGCACGGGCAAGGAGCTGCTGGCCAAGGCCATCCATGGCGGGGGCCGGCACCCCACCGGCCCCTTCGTCCCACTGAACTGCACCGCGGTTCCGGGCGAGCTGCTGGAGAGTGAACTGTTCGGTCATGTGCGCGGGGCCTTCACCGGGGCGGGCAACGACCGGCGAGGCCTGCTGGAGGAGGCGGACAACGGAACGCTCTTCCTCGACGAAATCGGCGATCTGGCCCCGGCGACCCAGGCCAAGCTGCTCCGGGTGCTCCAGGAGGGGGAATTCCGCCGTGTGGGGGAAAACCGGATCCGGCGGGTCAACTTCCGGCTGATCACCGCCACCAACCGCGAACTGAAGAACGAGGTGGCCCGGCGGCGATTCCGTCTCGACCTCTACTATCGGATCGCGGTGGTGGTGCTCCGTATCCCGCCCCTGCGCGAACGGCCGGGAGACCTGCCGCTGCTGGCGGATCACTTCTTCCGCCGCCTCACCGGACGGGGGGAGTTCCGGGTGGCCTCGGTGGACCGGCCGGCCTTCAATGCCCTGGCCGCACACCAGTGGCCGGGGAATGTCAGGGAACTGGAGAACACCATCCACTCGGCCCTGGTGATGATGAACGGGGCCACCGTATTGAGCACCGAGCACCTGCCCACCTCGGTCACCCTCCCCTTTGCCGGGGACAGCGACGCCGACACCGACCCGCTGGACTCCGGCCTGCCGCTGCGCCAGGCCCGGGAACGCTTCGACCGCCGTTATGTCGTCTCGATCCTCGAGCGGCACAACGGCAACCGCACCCGCACCGCCTCGGCCCTGGGGATTTCGCGGCAGGCCCTGCTCAAAATGGTCAAGCGGCTGGGTTTGACTCCGGGGCGGCAGCCGGCGGCGGCACGACCCTGAAGAGGGCCGCCATACAGCCGGCGGTGAACATCAACTGCAGATACTGGCTCGGCCAGTAAAAGAGCTCGTAGCCGGCCATATCCACCAGCAGGCCGATCAACGCCATGGTGCACAGCGCCAGGCGCAGCTGGGCGGGGGGGGGACGGGGGGAGCGGCGGAGCCGGCGGCCGGCACCGGCCAGCAGCCAGCCGATCAGCACCACAAACCCGGTGCAGCCCACCAGCCCCGTCTCGGCCAGGATGGTCAGATACATGTTGTCGGCGATCATGTTCTTGTGCGGTGTGGAGTCCTCCTCCCGGTCGTAGTCACCGAACCGGATCCGGTAGTGCTCATACCCCACACCCACCAGCGGGTGGTCGAGAAACATCCGCCAGGCGATTTCCGCCCGGTTCATCCGGTAGCTGGAGGCCACTCCCCCACGGCCAAGGTAGTGCAGCCCCAGCCGCTGCATGGGTGACCGGGGTACAGAGGCCGCGGCCACCACCAGCAGGATCAGCAGGGCATAGACCAGCGCCTTGCGCCGCCGGTCGGTGTACCAGAGGTAGAACATCCAGGAGACCACCAGCCCCAGAAAGGCCCCGCGGGAATAGGTGAGCACCAGCACCAGGGTCACCAGCCCGGTGCTCAGACCGGCCAGCCAGCGGGTCCGGTTCGACACCGCTTCCCGGAAGACCAGGATGTGGAAGGGCAGGCTGGCCAGCAGGTATCCCCCGAGGGCCGCCGGGTTGTACTGGGAGGACATGGGCCGGACCCTGCCGGCGATGTTGCCTGAAAAATAGCCGCGGTAGTAAGGATTTTCGAGGAAGTGGCGGTAGATGGGGTTCTCGCCGAGGAAGAACTCGGCCAATCCGCCAAGAGCCACCACCGCACTCATGATGGTGAGGGCCACCGCCACCAACGTGAACACCTGCTGGTCGGCAACCACTATGGAAACGAGGTAGTAGACCAGGACCGCGGCCAGCAGCAGGTCGATACAGATCCGCACCGACACCGGGGCCAGCCCGGAAGCGAAGGCGCCGGGAATCAGGCAGAGGGCAAAGACCCAGACGGGCCAGTCGGACCGGCTGAAAATCCGTCCCCGCTTTTCCAGAAGCAGGGCGGCCACCGCCAGGGCCAGGCCGATCCTGGTCACCAGGGGATACTCGTTCTGCACCGACCGTGGAAAAAAAGAAAGCCAGAAGAGCAGCAGAAGGATACCGGCAATGGGCAGTCGTTTGAGCATCAGGAGCACATATTATCACGATTGCCGGGTGCCCCGAAAAGGTCGCGCCGCATGCGCCGGGCCACCGCCGCTTGTGATATAAGATGAGGAGTTGATCGATTGTCGATTCTCCCGGCGGGGCTGCGCAGCCCGCCGGCCACGGTTCTCCCGATGACACGTTTCCTCACGCGACGGCTGCTGCTGCTGGTCCCGGTGACCCTCGGGGTCCTCACCCTGGTCTTCTCCCTGGTCCACCTGATCCCGGGAGACCCGGTGGAGATCATGCTCGGCGAGGGCGCCTCAGCGGCCGACATGGACAATCTGCGGCACCAACTGGGGCTGGACCGCCCCCTGGGGGTGCAGTACTGGCACTACCTCGGCGGCCTGTTCCACGCCGATCTGGGCACGTCTCTCTCCTATGGCGAGCCGGTGACCACCCTGATCGCCAGCCGGCTGCTGCCCACCCTGCTGCTCACCCTGGCCAGCCTGCTGGTGGCCCTGGCCATTGCCCTCCCCGCCGGAGTGCTGGGGGCGGTGAAACAGAACAGCCCCGGCGACCACCTGCTCACCGTGCTGGCCCTGCTCGGCGTGTCCATGCCCAACTTCTGGCTCGGGCCGCTGTTGATCATCCTCTTCTCCATTCAGCTGGGCTGGCTGCCGGTGTCGGGCATGGAAGGGCCGCTGAGCATCGTGCTGCCGGCCATCACCCTGGGCACCGCGCTGGCCGCGGTTCTGACCAGGATGATCCGTTCCAGCCTGCTGGAGGAACTGGGGGAGGAGTATGTCCGGGCGGCACGGGCCAAGGGGCTACCCGAAAACAGCGTGCTCTGGAAACACGCCATGCGCAACGCCCTGATCCCGGTGCTCACCGTCATCGGTCTGCAGTTCGGCTCCCTGCTCACCGGCGCTATCATCACCGAGACCATATTCTCCTGGCCCGGTCTGGGCCAGCTGCTGATCCGCTCCATCAACTACCGCGACTTCCCCCTGGTCCAAGGGTGCATCCTGACCATCTCGGTTACCTACATCGCGGTCAACCTGCTCACCGACCTGGCCTACGCCTGGCTCGACCCGAGGATCAAGCTGTCATGAGCATGCCGGCTAACATCCAACGGCATCAATCCACCGCCACCGGACTGCCGGCAGCGGCTCGCAACCGCAACCCGCTGGTGATCACCGGCGGGCTGATCATCGTCGTTCTGGTCCTCACCGCCGTCCTGGCCCCGTGGCTCGCACCCCGCTCGGTGAGCGAGCAGGACCTTTCCCGCCGGTTGTCGCCGCCCTCCATGGAGAACCCGCTGGGGTGTGACGAACTGGGACGGGATATGTATTCCCGCCTGATCTACGGGTCGCGGGTATCGCTCAAGGTGGGACTTACGGTGGTGCTCATCTCCGGCTGCCTGGGCATGGTGATCGGCATGATATCGGGATTCTTCGGCGGTCTGCTGGACGAACTGCTGATGCGGCTGATCGACATCCTGCTGGCCTTCCCCGGCATCCTGCTGGCCATCGCCCTGGTGGCGGTGCTGGGGCCGGGGCTGAATCACGTGATCCTGGCCCTCTGCCTCATCGGCTGGGTCGGCTACGCTCGGCTGGCCCGGGGCCAGACGCTCAAGGTGCGCGAGCTGGATTTCGTCACCGCGGCCCGGGCCCAGGGCAGCGGGCCGCTGCGGCTGATCTTTCGCCACATCGCGCCGAACATCCTCGGGCCGATGATCGTCCAGGCCACCCTGGGCATGGCCGGCGCCATTCTCGCCGAAGCCGGCCTCAGCTTTCTCGGCCTCGGGGTGGTGCCCCCCGAACCGAGCTGGGGCGCGATGCTCAACACCGGCTGCAGCCACCTCTCCACCGCACCGCACCTGACCCTCTTCCCCGGCCTGGCCATCATGCTGGTGGTGCTGGGATTCAATTTTCTCGGCGACGGGCTGCGGGACGTGCTGGACCCCAAACTGAAAAATTCACGCCGGCATTGAAGAGATGTGAGGGAGGAGGCCGTCAACGCAGCGATCGGGCCGCGGGCGGCGTTTTAATTCTCTTTGTAGGAGATGTCAAAGTCCACATCCTCGTTCATCACCTGCTTCTTGACCATCACGGTGACGGCACGCTGGTTCTTGCGAAAGGTGAACACGCTGAGGATCGGCTTGCTGGAACGGTTGACCAGTTTCCAGCCCTGCTCCGGCATCTGTCGGACAAAGAAATCCCCCACCGCAGCCCGGCGGTAGGAAGTGAAGCAGCTGAGCACGAAATCGGTTTCCCCAAGCTGGCGCACCGAACTGATGGTGAGCCAGTTGCCCAGGGGGATGTCGTCGGGAAACGTTGGCGGCAGCGCGGCAGCCAGTTCGGGCTGCAGTTCTTCGGCCACGGCCAGGGCCGCGCCATCGCGGCTTCGGCCCTTGATCTCCCCCGGGTCCATGGTGTCGCCCTCTTTCCGCTTTCCCGGCGCCGGTTTCGCTGCCCGGGCCTGGGGCTGTTCCACCTGCGGCACCGCCTCCACCGGTTCGGTGGATTCACCCGAACCGCAGGCCGGCAGCAGGAGGGTCAGCACCAGCAGGATGGCCGAGGAAACCATTAAGACTCTCGATTGACAGGAATGTGGGTATTGCATGTTCACCGGATCAGAAGCGGCGATAAAGCCTGAGGGTGACAAGTTCAAACTGGCGGCGGTC
>CBESOE010000119.1:0-14033 GCA_965531145.1 uncultured bacterium
ATGTGCGAATAATTAGTGTCCTGTCCCCTTTTTAATTGGTACAAAAAGAAGGCGGGACAACGGTGCTGAACACCGCTGCCCCGCCGTTACCAGCGTAGCAATCCCGAAGGATCAGAACTGGCCGACGGCCAGGTTCACACCGTGGGTCACATCCACCGCCGGACGGTCGAAAGCGGTGAACTCGATCACCTCTTCCAGAGTGCCGCCGTCGTAGTTGTAGCCCAGAACCCAGGCGTCGTAGTCCGCGCCAGGGCCGGCGCCCACCAGGATCTCGTCGATCCCGTCACCGTCGATGTCACCGCAGGCCACGTTGCAGCCCCACTCGGTGTAATCGAAAGCGAAGAAGTTGATCGCACCGATGGAGGCAACGGCACCGCCGTCGACATTCCAGGCACGAACGTGGGGACCGAACACCGCGCCGGGGCCGGCACCGGTGACGATCTCGGCAAAGCCGTCGCCATCGATATCACCGCAGGCCACGTTGACCCCGTATTTGTTCGAACCGTAGGCCAGGAAGCTGACCCCGGGTACCGAGGAGATGCTGCTGTTGTCGTAGTTCCAGCCACGCACGTGGGGACCGTACACCGCGCCGGGACCGGCGCCGGTAACGATCTCATCGTAGCCGTCACCGTCGAAGTCACCGGCGGCCACGTTGACGCCCCACTTGGGAGTGCCGTAGGCGAAGTAGCTCACACCGGGGATCGAACTCACCGTGCCGCTGCCATCGTAGTTCCAGCCGCGCACGTGGGGGCCGAACACCGCACCGGGGCCGGCTCCGGTGATGATCTCGTCATACATGTCATCATCGAGCTGAGCGGCAACCACGTTGACCCCGTATTTCAGGGTGCCGTAGGCGAAGAAGTTCAGACCGTCCAGCTGGTTCCCGTCGTAGTCGAAACCGCGCACCTGCGGGCCGAACACCGCGCCGGGACCGGGCCCGGTGAGGATGTCGTCAAAGGTGTCGCCGTCCACGTCGCCGGTGGCCACCACGGTGCCGTAACGGTCCGGACCGTAAGCATTGATGGTCACGTCGGCATACCAGCCGCCGTCAAGATGGTAGCCGATCGCCTGGTTGACATTGTCGGGACCCGGTCCGGGGCCGGCGATGATCATGGTGCCCTTGCCCAGGAACTGGATGAACATGACGGCGTGGAGGTTGGCTTCGTTCCAGCCGGCGCCCACGGCCACCGAGCCACTGACGTTCTGGATCTGGCCGGCGGAAAGCGCGGTCAGCTGCTGCTGCCACACCGGAAACCCGCGGGCCATGTGCGGTGAACGGTCCGCCGGCTCCTCGTAGACCACCACGTAGACGTGGCAGGGCACCACGGTGCCCAGGGCCTCGATGGTGCCGTTGACCGTCACCGTGCCGCCGGCGATGTTCATGTCGAGGGACATCTCCACCGGGCTGGCCTGGGTCAGGTGGTCCTGGACGATGGGCAGGTAGGAGCTGTACATCGAGCCGCTGGCCTGACCGCCCACCATCTGCTTGTGTCCATCGAACACTGCCGTGGGCGTCCCTCCCACCCCGTAATAACTGTAACGCTGACTGTAGTGGTCACACTCGAATCCCGAACCGTAATACATCAGGCAAACGAACTGGTCGGGACCGTAGTCTTCCATCAGATCTTCGAGCCCCCGCTCCGCGGAGGGACAGTACGGTCAGTCATCTCGTGAGAAGAGCTCGGCCATCACCACACGGTTGTTGCCGTCGTTGGGGACACCGTTCTTTACGGCCTGCAGAATCTCCGAGGTGTTCGCGGCCCAGGCGGCGCCGGACAAGCTGAACAGCAGCAGGGCGAGCACGCCGGCCACCGTGGCCAGGCGCCGCACGCGATTACGGTTTGACATTCCAGATCCTCCTTCTTCAAGTGACGTTTTCAGATCGATTCAGGTCGCTACGGTCTTTCCGCAGCCACGGATCGTAACACGCAAATCGTGCAATGGAATCACCACTACTATTATAGACAATATTTTCGCCAAGGCAATGATAAACTGTTTAGCGGACATTATTTATCGACGAATAGCCACCTCCCCAGCCACCGTCCCCCACCACTCATCCAGGCAGGTGAAAAAAATCACAACTGGTCTTCCATTTTGCACACGTTGTGGTAGACTTACGCCGATTTTCGCGAACCGGCCGCGCCGGGCGCGGTTCGTAGTTCGTCGGGAACGGTAACCAACTGAATCCCGGCCAGTTGATCAGCCGGTTCCCGCCGGCGAGAGGTCGAAAACTTCTTCGCCGTTGCCGGGCATTGAGCGCAGCAGATGCACTTCGATTACGCCAACGTGCTTGTCTTTGCGTCCCTGGCCATGCTTTTTGTCGGCGGCGCCCTTCTGGTGGGTCGCCTCTTCCGCCCCAACAGACCCAGCCTCGAAAAAAGCCGGACATACGAATGCGGCGAAATCCCCACCGGTTCGGCCTGGATCAACATGAACCCCAGGTTTTACCTCATCGCTCTTATCTTTCTTATCTTTGACGTCGAAATCGCTTTCATCTTCCCGGTGGCCACCGTGTTCCGCCGGTATCTCGAATCCGGCAGCGGGCTGCTGGTTCTTGGTGAAATCCTCGTCTTCGTCCTGATCCTCTTCGCCGGCCTGATCTTTGTCTGGGGCCGTGGAGACCTCGAATGGATCAAGTCGATCAGTAACGAGGATGATCCGCAAACTGCTGAAAAGATCAAGTAAAAGAGAGAACATGGGCTACACACCGCTGAATCTTCCGTCAAACGTGATCACCACCAGGGTGGACGCCGTGCTCAACTGGGGCCGGGCCAATTCCATCTGGTATTTGCTCTTCGGTCTCGCCTGCTGCGGCATCGAACTGATGCAGACCGGCGGCCCCCGTGCCGACCTGGACCGCTTCGGTTCGGTTTTCCGTTCCACGCCCCGGCAATCGGACCTGATGATCGTCGCCGGTACGGTGACCTACAAGATGGCCGAGCGGGTGCGCCGCCTCTACGAACAGATGGCGGAACCGCGTTACGTCATCGCCATGGGTAGTTGCGCCAACTGCGGCGGCTGGCTGCAGAAGAGTTACGCGGTGGTGAAGGGTGTTGACCTGATCATTCCCGTGGACATCTATCTTCCCGGCTGTCCCCCGCGTCCCGAAGGGCTAACTGAAGGGATCCTGGAACTGCAGAAGAGAATGCGCCGCGAGCATTTCATCACTAAATGACCGGAATCGTATGACCGGGAGCGGGACACCGGGCCAACCGGGTCCTGGAAAACCACAAGCCGATGACACCTGAAGAGATCTACCGCCACGCCCTGGAAAAAATCCCCGCGGAAACCCTGGGGGAGCTGGCCGCCGACGCCGCCCAGCCCTGGATCACCGTGGCCGCCGACGCACTGCTGGAGGTGCTGACCGTCCTGCGGGACGACCCCGCCCTGGCCTTTGACTGCCTCGACTGTTTCACCGTCACCGACATGCTGGACGACGGACAGCTGGAACTGGTCTACCACCTCTACTCCTACACCCACCTGCACCTCTTCGTGGTCAAGGCGCGGATCGGCCGGGACGAGCCCGAAGCGCCCTCGGTGAACGATCTCTGGCCGGCGGCCGAGTGGTACGAGCGGGAACAATACGACATGTTCGGGGTCCGTTTCACCGGGCACCCCAACATGACCCGGCTGTTCCTGCCCGACGAGTGGGTGGGACACCCCATGCGCCTGGACTGGAAAGAGGCGGAGACCGCCCTGGGCATCCCCACCAGCCGGCCCGACCCGCTGGTAAAGAAAAAAGATGCCGAGACCGGAGGTGGCGCAGATGCCTGAGGAACTGACCATCAACGGCCCGGACAACATGCTGCTCAACATGGGCCCGCAGCACCCCAGCACCCACGGGGTGATCCGCTTCGTGCTGGAAACCGACGGCGAGGTGGTGGAGAAAGCCACACCGGTGGTGGGCTACCTGCACCGGGGCGTGGAAAAGATCGCCACCGAGATGACCTATACCCAGTTCATGCCGATCAGCGACCGGCTGGACTATGTGGCCTCGATGAACGGTAACCTGGCCTGGTGCGAGGCAGTGGAGCGGATGGCCGGCATCGAAGTCCCCCGCCGGGCCGAGTTCCTGCGGGTGATCGCCGCCGAACTGAACCGCATCTCCAGTCACCTTGTGGCGGTGGGCTCTTTCTGCAACGACGTGGGCGGAGTGACGCCGCTGGTGGTGGCCCTCCGGGAACGGGAAGCAATCAACGACCTGCTGGAAATGCTCAGCGGCGCCCGGTTGACCTATAACTATATGCGCATCGGCGGGGTCTCCCGGGACATGACCGACAAATTCCGCAAGGACACCCTGGAATACCTCGACCACTTTCCCCCGGCCCTGGACGAATTCAACCGGCTGATCACTGGCAACAAGATCTTTATCAAGCGGCTGGCCGACATCGCCGTGGTCACCCCGGAAGACGCCAAGGCCTACGGCCTCAACGGCCCCAACCTCCGGGGCTCGGGCATCGAGTTCGACCTGCGGCGCAATGATCCGTACTCGGTCTACCCCGAACTGGACTTCAAGGTCTGCGTCGGCGAGGGCTTTGCCGGAGCGCTGGGCGACGCCTACGACCGCTACATGGTTCGGATCAACGAGATGTACGAGAGCATCAAGATCGTCCGCCAGTGCCTGGAGATGATTCCCGATGGCGACCTGATGGCCAAGGTACCGAGGGTGCTGAAGATCCCCGCCGGCGAGCGCTACACTCGGACGGAGAGCGCCCGCGGTGAGATGGGCATCTACATCGTTTCCAGGGGCGGCAAGACGCCATACCGGGTGCGGGTGCGCACCAGTTCCTTTTCGGCCCTGAGCATTTTCGAGAAACTGAGCCGCGGGCTGATGATCGCCGACCTGGTGGTGGTGATCGGCAGCTTTGACATCGTGGCCCCGGAAATCGACCGCTGACCGGTATACACCGGATCGGCAGGGAGTTCGAGATGCGGTTTTTTGCTGACAGCTTGATCGAGACCTGGCCCTTCCTCCAGGGATGGCCGCCATGGTTGGTCTACGGGCTGGTGATGTTGGTCTTTGGCGCGATGGTGCTCTTCGGTTTTGTCTCGCTCTTCGCCGGGATCGTCACCGTGGTGGAGCGGCGCATCGCGGCGCGGATGCACTTCCGCATCGGACCCAACCGGGTGGGTTTCCAGGGCTGCCTGCAGTGGCTGGCCGACGGGATCAAGAATTTCACCAAGGAAGACCTGATACCCGGCGGGGCGAGCAAGATGCTCTACCTCTTCGCCCCCTACCTGGTGTTCACCGGGCTCTTCCTGGCCTTTGTCACCCTGCCCTTTGGCCAGGCGCTGGTGATCAGCGACCTCAACGTGGGCATCTTCTACATCCTCGCCGTGACATCCTTCGTCACCGTGGGGCTGGTGCTGGCCGGCTGGGCCTCGAACAACAAGTGGTCGCTACTAGGCGGCATCCGCTCGGCGGCCCAGATCGTCAGTTACGAGATCCCCACCGGTCTGGCGGTGCTCACCGTGGTGCTGATGTCCGGCACACTGAGCACCCAGGGCATCATCGGCAGCCAGGGTGTCTGGCCCTGGGATTGGTTCGTCTTCGCCAATCCCTTCGTCTTCATAACCTTCTTTATTTTCTTCATCTCCACCCTGGCCGAGGGCAACCGTGTCCCCTTCGATCTTCCCGAAGCGGAGAGCGAACTGGTGGCCGGATACAACGTCGAGTATTCCGGCATGCGCTTCGTCTTCTTCTTCTTTGCTGAATACGCCAATCTCTTCGTCATGGGCGCGCTCACCACGATCCTCTTTTTTGGCGGCTGGAACAGCCCGGTGAGCTGGAACATCGACCTTTTCGGCCTGTTCCCCGCTCCACTGGAAATCAGCGGGACGCTGATCTTCATGGCCAAGGCGCTGTCCTTCGTGGTGGTGATCATATGGCTGCGCTGGACCCTGCCCCGCCTGCGAGTGGACCAGCTGATGGTGGTCTGCTGGCAGTACCTGGTGCCCATCGCCTTTGTCTGCATGTTGGGCACCGCCTTCTGGATGATCGGCGAGCACCGCTGGGCCGACCTCGACTACGTGAAATACCCGATTTTCCTCTTCGGGGTCTTCCTGGTTCTGGCCATGGCGGCCAGAACCGTCCGCAACATCCGCCGGGTGGGCGACCCGGTGGATCTCAACCCCTTCCAGTAGGACTGGCGGGGAGAACGGGCTGGGACCGATGAGCGCTGTTGGCACATACTTCAAAAACATCCGTGAGGCCACCCTCACCGTCTTCGACGGAATGAGCGTCTCCCTTTCCTATCTCTTCCGCAAGCCGATCACCGTCCAGTATCCCGACCGCACACCGGAACCGATCCTGGACATGATTCCGGATGGCTACCGCGGCATCCTCGACGTGAAGACCGAAATCTGCACCGCCTGCATGCTCTGCATGCGCGCCTGCCCGGTGCAGTGCATCAACATCGTGGTGGAAAAGATCGGCGACCCGCCCAAGCGGATGATGACCCATTTCGGCATCAACGTGGCCAAGTGCATGTTCTGCGGGCTCTGCTCCGAGCCCTGCCCCACCGGGGCAATTCACCACTCCAAGGAATTCGAGGGCGCATCGGACCAGTTCAGCGACCTGGTGCGCTTCTTCGTCGATGAGCCGGTGGTGCCCCACAAGCCGCCAAAGAAGGAAAAACCGGCGGCGGCCGCCGCGGACAAGAAAGCCGACGACGCCACCAAGGGAGAACCGACGTGAGCAGCCCAGCCGACCTGTTGTTTTATCTCTTCGCGGCAATCACCATCGCTTCGGCGGCGGTGGTGGCCCTGGGGCGAAACATTCTTCACTCGGTTTTTTTCCTGCTGGTGGCCTTCACCGGTGTGGCCGGCCTCTTCGTGCTGCTGCACGCCGATTTTCTGGCCGCGGTCCAGGTGATCGTCTACGTCGGCGGCATCCTGGTGCTGATCCTCTTCGCGGTGATGATGACCCGCAAGGTCCGCACCCCCGAGGTTTCCAACGAGGCGGTGGGGGTCTGGCGCGGTCTGCTGCTGGGCGCCACGGCCCTGGCCGTACTGGTAGTGCTGATACTGAAAACCACCTGGTTCGGCGGCCGGCCGGCCGGGACACCGGGAGCTGATCTCAACACTGTGGACATTCTGGGCCAGTCGCTGCTGTCGGGGTATCTCTTCCCCTTCGAGGTGGCGTCGGTGGTCCTGCTGGCGGCCCTGGTGGCTGCCGCCATACTGATACGCAAGGAAGTCCGCGGGGGAAACCGATGATAGGTCTGACCCACTACCTGGTGGTTGCCGCCACGCTGTTCGTCCTCGGCCTGCTGACGGTGGTCAGCCGGCGCAACACCATCGCCATCCTGATGGGTGTGGAACTGATGCTCAACGCGGCGAGCCTCAACTTCGTGGCCTTCAACCGCTTTGCCCCGGGGTTTCCCGGAGCGCTGGACGGACAGGTCTTTTCCCTGTTCATCATCGTGCTGGCCGCGGCCGAGGCGGCGGTGGCCCTGGCGATCATCTTTGCCTTTTTCAAGATCAACCGCACGGTGGATGCCGATGCGGCGAACAGCCTGAGGCATTAAAAGGGAATCATGGAACACGGAACAATGGCCACCGCGGCAGAGGCCGGCTACCTGCTCTTCATTCCGCTGCTGCCGCTCATCGGCGCGCTGATCCTCGGAGCAAACGCCTTTTTCGGCAACCGCTTGCCGAAGATCGTGGTCTCCCTGGTGGGCTGCGCTACCGTCTTTCTCTCGCTCTGCCTGGCGATCAACGTTTTCGTCGACCTGCAGGCGATGCCCGAGAGCGAACGGGTGATGGAGGATTCCCTCTACACCTGGATCAAGGCCGGTGACGACGTCCTGCTGGAGGACGGCACCCTGGTCAAGGGCGGCACCTTCAAAGTGGACGTCGGTTTCCTCGCCGATCCGCTGTCGTCGGTGATGATGCTGGTGGTCTGCGGTGTCGGTTTCCTGATCCACGTCTACTCCACCGGGTACATGGCCCACGACCCGGGTTACTCCCGCTTCTTCTGCTACCTCAACCTCTTCACCTTTGCCATGCTGCTGCTGGTGATGGGGAGCAATATCTTCGTCCTCTTTGTGGGCTGGGAGGGGGTGGGATTCTGCTCCTACGCCCTGATCAGTTTCTGGTACAAGGAGATGCCCAACGCCTGGGCCGGGATGAAGGCCTTCGTGGTCAACCGTATCGGCGACTTCGGCTTCATCATCGGCTTCATGCTGCTCTTCTGGTCCCTGGGCAGCCAGGGCGTCTGGACGATGAACTTCCGCGAGCTGGCCGCCAATGCCCACCTGCTGAGCGGTCTGGAATGGGGCGGCATCAGCATCGCCACCCTGGTGGCCCTGTTCATGTTCGTCGGGGCCAGCGGCAAGTCGGCCCAGATCCCGCTCTACGTCTGGCTGCCCGACGCCATGGCCGGTCCCACACCGGTGAGCGCCCTGATCCACGCCGCCACCATGGTCACCGCCGGCGTCTACATGATCGGCCGGATGAATTTTCTTTACACCATGTCGCCGTTTGCAATGGGAGTGGTGGCCACCGTTGGCGTATGCACCGCGCTCTTTGCCGCCACCATCGGCCTGGCCCAGAACGACATCAAGAAGGTGCTGGCCTACTCCACGGTGAGCCAGTTGGGCTACATGTTCCTGGCCATGGGCGTGGGCGCCTTCTCCGCCGGGATCTTCCACCTGATGACCCACGCCTTCTTCAAGGGCCTGCTCTTCCTCGCGGCCGGCAGCGTGATTCACGCCATGAGCAACGAGCAGGACATGCGGTTCATGGGCGGGCTGAGAAAAAAGATCCCCTGGACCTATTGGACCTTCCTGACGGCCACCATCGCCATCTGCGGCATCTGGCCTCTCTCCGGTTTCTTCAGCAAGGATGAGATCCTCTGGAAGGCCTGGGAGAGCGGCCACCGCCTGCACTGGCTGCTGGGCTTCATCGCCGCCGGCCTCACCGCCTTCTACATGTTCCGGCTGGTGTCATTGACCTTCTGGGGCGAGAACCGCTCCACCGAAGAGCAGAAGCACCACCTGCACGAGTCGCCATGGAACATGATCGCACCGCTGGTGATCCTGGCCGTGCTCTCCTTCGGCGGCGGCTGGCTCGGTGTCCCCGAGGCCCTGGGCGGCAACAACCGCTTCCACCACTGGCTGGCCCCGGTGATGGGTGGTCACGGTGACGCACACGGGGAGGCGGCCCACGCCGCCCTGCCCTCGGAAGAAGCCACCGCCCATCACGAAGCAGCAGCCGAGACGGACGCCCATGCCGCTCCCGCCCCGCACGGGGAGGAAGTACACAGCGGCGGCCACGCTTCGCACAATACCGAACGCCTGTTTGCGCTGGCCTCGGTGCTCCTGGCCGCCTGCTCGGCGTTCCTCGGATACTGGGTATACATCAGGCGCCGCGATATCGCGGAGAAAGCGGCCGGCTGGCTCGGCGGCATCCCGCACCGCCTGCTGCTCAACAAATACTATGTCGACGAAATCTACCAGTCGGTGGTGGTGGAGAACCTGCTGCGCACCACCCGCTTCATGGCGGGCTTCGACGAGCTGGTGGTGGACGGCATCGTCAACGGAGTGGCGATCCTCACCCGGGCCACGGCCACGATCAACGGCTTTATCGACAAGCTGTTCGTCGACGGCGCGGTGAACCTGGTGGGCAACATTATCATCGCCGGCGGCAACAGGATGCGCCGGCTGCAGACCGGCCAGATCCAGCAGTATCTTTACGTGCTGGGGGCCGGGGTTACGATCATTGTCATCGTGGGGCTGTTCATACTCTGACGGGACCCGCGGTCGGGAATAACGGTGCCCGCCTGGCGGGCGCAAACGATACAACCATAGTCGAACCGGACACGGGCGTTGCTCTGTTGATCGTCCCGGGTGCGGGGGGTGCACTTGAAGTGCCGGGGGCGCACCGAAGCGCTGGAGGCGAACTGAGCCATGTTCGAGGAACACATCCTTTCCTGGATCACCTTCTTTCCCATCCTGGGGATGATCGTCATCACATTTCTCCCCAAGGACAAGCCCAATCTGATCAGGTGGACAGCGGTGGCCGCCACCACTCCGCCCCTTTTCTGGGCCTATCAGATTTTCTCCAGGTTCGACCGCAACACGGTGGAGATGCAGTTCACCGAACAGGTGAGCTGGATCCCGGCCTTCAACATCGAATACTTCATGGGCATCGACGGGGTCAGTGTGACCATGGTCCTGCTCACTGCCCTGCTCTGCTTCTTCTGCATCTTCGCCTCCTTTGGCATCAAGAAGGGGATCAAGGGCTACTTCGCCATGTTCCTGCTGCTGGACACCGGCATGATGGGTGTCTTCTGCGCCCTCGACTTCTTCCTCTTCTACGTCTTCTGGGAAGTGATGCTGCTGCCGATGTATTTCCTCATCGGTATCTGGGGCGGGCCGCGGCGGGAATACGCAGCGATCAAGTTTTTCCTCTACACCCTGTTCGGCAGCGTGCTGATGCTGCTGGTTCTGCTCTGCTTCTACTTCTTCAGCATCGACCCGGCCACCGGCAGCCACACATTCAACCTGGTGGTGCTGCAGAACCAGGCCTCGCACATCGGGCCGCTGACCGGCGAGACCTTCCGGCTGGTCTGCTGGATGGGCCTGTTCATCGGCTTCGCCATCAAGGTCCCGGTCTTCCCCTTCCACACCTGGCTGCCCGACGCCCACGTGGAGGCGCCCACCGCGGTGAGCGTCATCCTGGCCGGTGTGCTGCTGAAGATGGGAACCTACGGAATTCTACGGATCAGCTTCCCGATTCTGCCCGATGCCACCAGGTATTTCGGAACGTTCCTCGCCGTGATGGGGGTGATCAACATCATCTACGGCGCGCTCTGCGCCATGGCGCAGAAGGACTTGAAGAAGATGGTGGCCTACTCCTCGATCAGCCACATGGGCTTCGTGCTGCTGGGCATGGCCAGCTTCACCCCGGAGGGGATCAACGGCGCCGTGTTCCAGATGTTCAACCACGGCACGGTGACCGCCATGCTCTTCCTGCTGGTGGGAGTGATCTACGACCGGGCGCACCACCGGGAGATCAACGGCTTTGGCGGCCTGATCACCCAGATGCCGAAATATTCGGTGATCACCGGCCTGGCCTTCATGGCCGGGCTGGGCCTGCCCGGGCTTTCCGCCTTCATCAGTGAGGCGATGGTCTTCCTCGGCGCCTTCCAGTCCTACAAGGTGCTGACCATCATCGCCGTCTCCGGCATAGTGCTGGGCGCGTCATACATGCTCTGGACATTCCAGCGGATCTTCTTCGGACCGCTAAAGGAGAAATACAAGACGCTGCCCGACATCAACGGCCGCGAACTGTTCACCCTGGTGCCGCTGGGAGCCATCGTGATTTTCCTCGGGGTCTACCCCCTGCCGGTGCTCAACCTGATCAGCACGTCGCTGAATTACCTGAACCAGCTGGTCAAGTAACCGGCGGCGATACGGAGAATATTAGGAGATGGAAAGCGAAAGCGTGAATGCGGTGGGCAGTCTCGGCGATGTGTGGACCGGCCTGACCCTGGCCGCCCCGGAAGTGCTGCTCACCCTGTTCCTGTTGCTGATCCTGCTGGTCGACCTGGTGCCTGCCTGGCGCCGCCGGCGGGCTGCCGCCTGGCTGGCGCTGGTCGGTATCGCCGTGGCCCTGGCCGCCACCATCCGTCTCTTCGGCCAGCCCGAAACCACCTTCTTCTCCGGTATGGTGGCCCTGGATCCCCTGGCCCTCTTCTTCAAGCTGATCTCGCTCACCGCCACCGGCCTGGCGGTGATCTTCTCCATCGGCTCCCGTGCCCTGGACCGCCAGGACCGCGGAGAGTATTACGCCCTGCTGCTGGCCGCCGCCATCGGCATCAACCTGATGGCCGCCTCCCGCGACCTGCTGATGGTCTACGTCTCGCTGGAAATGGTCAGCCTCTCCTCCTACGCGCTCACCGCCTATTTGCGGCGCAATCGCGAATCGAGCGAAGCCGGCCTGAAATACATCCTCTTCGGCGCCGTGGCATCGGGTGTGATGATTTTCGGCATGTCCTACATGTACGGCCTCACCGGCAGCCTCTCCTTCGAAGGGATCAGGACCGGCCTGGCCGGTGCCGACGCCGGCACCACCCACCTGGCGGTGGGCATTTCACTGATCATGATCCTGGCCGGCATCGGCTACAAGATCGCGGCCGTGCCGTTCCACCTCTGGTGCCCCGACGTCTACCAGGGTGCGCCCACACCCATCGCCGCCTTCCTTTCGGTGGGTCCCAAGGCCGCCGGTTTCGCACTGTTCATCCGGCTCTTCATCGACGCTTTTTCCTGTCCGGTCCACGGCTCCACCGAGCAGTGGATGGCCCTGACCTCTTTCAACTGGCCCATGCTGGTGGCGATTATTTCCGCCCTGACCATGACCCTGGGCAACCTGGCCGCCATCCCGCAGAACAACCTTAAACGGATGCTGGCCTATTCATCCATTGCCCACGCCGGCTACATGATGATGCCGCTGGTGGTGCTCAGCCGCGACGGCGTGGAATCGATCCTCTTCTACCTGGCCATCTATCTGCTGATGAACCTCGGGGCCTTCCTGGTGGTGCTGACCATGGAGAACCGTGCCGGCAACCCGTCGATCACCGGTTTTCGCGGCCTCGCCTGGAACTCGCCCATCGGCGCTTTCATGGCCATCTGCATGACCATCTTCCTCATCTCGCTCACCGGCATCCCGCCCATGGGCGGCTTCGCGGCCAAGTTCAAGCTCTTCGGCGCCATCATCGCCTCGGAAAGTTTCTACTGGCTGGCCCTGCTCGGCGTGCTGAACAGCGCGGTCTCGCTCTTCTACTACATGCGGGTGGTCAAGGCGATGTTCTTCACCGGCAACCCCGTGGTGAAGGGGCACCTGGTGGAGCGCGAGGTGGCCTTTGGTGAACGGAGCCAGCGCACCCTCTTTGCCGAAGAACTGACCCTGCGTGCAGGCGGTGCGGAGGCCGCACCTGCCCTGCAGCGGCTGGACGACGCCCCCTTTGGCCGGCTTCATGCACTGATCATCGGTGCACTGGCTGCCCTGGTGCTGCTGCTGGGCGTCGCCTGGGGCCCGCTGGAGCGGCTGAGCGAGTTTTCGGCCCGTTTCATCCTCTAGTTAAAATGCTCTAGTTGATATTTGCCTGTTAAGGCTTACGGATCGATGACATTTGAGGCCAGTGATGGATAATGATTTTTTGCCAGGATTTATTAATGCCATCTTATTCTCCGCTTCACTGGGAACTATTGAATACATCCTCTATAGAATTCTGAAATCAAAAACTTCATTGATACTGATTAATGCAGCCCTGCTGATCACCCTGGCCAGCGCCGTGTACCAGCGGCAGACCGGCCCCACCTACCCCCTGGATGGTGAACTGGAACTGGACGGTGCCCAGGTGGCCTACAGCCTGACCCGGACCCATGGCGGCCCGGGGGACCAGGAGGTGGAGGTCACCGCCGCTGACCAGGCAGTGACCGGAATGGTGACCTGGCGGCGCTTTACCAGCACCGAGCCATGGACCACGGCCCCGATGGAGCGCCGGGGAGACCTGCTGGTGGCAGCCCTGCCCCACCAGCCACCCGCCGGCAAAATCGAATACCGATTGACCCTCAGGCGCGGCGGCGCTGAACAGGCCCTCCCCGACTCCGGGTTGGTGGTCACCCGCTTCAAGGGTGCCGTTCCGGGGTGGGCCCTGATCCCCCACATCATCTTCATGTTCGCGGCGATGCTGGTCTCCAACTTTGCCGGCCTCGAGGCCCTTCGCCCCACAGGCAAGACCGCCCGGCCGGCCCTGGTCACCTTTTCCCTGCTGACCCTGGGCGGGATGATCTTCGGGCCCATCGTCCAGAAGTTCGCCTTCGGCGAATTCTGGACCGGGGTGCCCTTTGGCTGGGACCTCACCGACAACAAGACGCTGATCGCCTTTGTGGTCTGGGCCGTGGCCCTCTGGGCCGGGCGGGGCGGACGTCAGGCCCGCTGGTGGGTGTTCGCGGCGGCCGTGGTGATGCTGGCCATCTTCCTCGTACCGCACAGCATGTTCGGCTCGGAACTGAAGTACAACT
>CBESOE010000120.1:0-13810 GCA_965531145.1 uncultured bacterium
CCCGGACGTGGGGCCCGAACACGGCCCCCGGCCCTGCCCCGGTGAGGATCTCGTCGAAACCATCGCCGTCGAAATCACCAGCCGCCACGTTGACGCCGTACTTATTGGTGCCGTAGGCCAGGAAACTCAGCCCGGGGAGCGGTGTGCCGTTGCCGGAGAACCCCCGAACATGGGGGCCGAAGATTTCCCCCGGGCCCGGGCCGGTGAGAATCTCGTCCAGACCGTCACTGCGCAGCTTGGCGACGGCCACGTTCACCCCGAAGTGTTGCGCACCGTAACTTTCGAACTCCATGGTGTGAAGGGCGTCCTGGGTGGCCGGGAAGAGCCGGACCAGCGGCGGATTGCCGTACCCGGCACCGGGGCCGGTGACCACGAGCGGACTGACCACTGCCCCATCAGATGGATAGTGGTATCCCATGTCCACCTGTCCGGTGTCTCGCACCAGGTCGGTGCGGGTGGTCAGGTCGCTCATGCAGAGTGTGCCCTGGGATGACTCGAAACAGATCGTCGCGGCCGGGTCGCTGCCGGTATCGACACATGGGCTGTCAGTCGGCTGTCCGGCCTCGATCTGGCTCAAGTAGTGGTCCCCCTCCGGTCCATTGAAGAAAATCGGGTCCTTATCGATCATCCCCGGTCCCCAGGTGAGGGCGGCGGCCGGGCTCACGTCCACCGAGTCCTGCCCGCCCTCGAGATCCGAGTGCCGGATATCGAGATACCCGGCACTCCCCACATCCATGAAGATTTCTTTTCCCAGGTCGGCGGAGTTCCCCCAGAAGATGCAGTTTTTCACGGTGACCTCCGCATACTGGTCCCCGAAGATCGCACCTCCTCGCTGCGCTTCGTTTGTGGCAAAAGTGTTGTTTTCCAGGGTGGCTCCGGACCTCATAAGGAATAGCACTCCTCCTTCATCATCACATGCATTGCCCAGGAAGAGGTTGTTGATCAGGTCCACCTGGCACTGCGACCAGCCGCTGATCCCGCCACCGGCCCACCCCCAGTTGTCCAGGAAACGGTTGCCGGCAACATAGGCATCTGAGGAGTAGAGTTGGATTCCTCCGCCAATATTTGACGACGTGTTGCCGGAAATGATGTTGTCCAGAACGACCATGTTGGCAAAGTAGCCGTAGATCCCGGAATCCCTGTTGTTGTCGGATATGGTGTTTCCCCGGATCTCGACAGCAGCGTCCGTCAGGCGGCAGAAGATCCCGATATCATTTCTGCTGATCGTGTTTCCCGTGATCAGCGGGGCGCCCTCGAAACAGCAGATGCCGCCGCCCCTGGCATCGGAATCGTTTTCCGTGATGATGTTGTTCCGAATGGTGGGGGACGACCGGTAACAATAGATGCCGGGGCCGTATGCGCTCACGAATCCTCGAGTGATGGTAAAACCCTCGATGACCGTGTCCCGGCCTTCACCATCACGGATGTTAAAACCCCGGCGTGGAAGCCCGGGGCCTGCCAGCATATCGATTTTGCAGAATGCGGGGCCGTTCTCCGAGCGGATGACGATGGCCTTGCCGTGAACCCGCAGGTCATGGTTGCCTTCGTGGATATACGTGCCATCGGCCACCAGGACGGTGTCGCCCTCCATTGCCGCGTCGATGCCGGCCTGGATCGTGGGTTGGTCGGCCGGGACGCGGATGGTGTCGGCTGTCGCTGTTGGTATGAACAGGCAGAAAAGCAGGACAGACGGGATGAGGTGCTTCAAGGACATGGAATCCTCCTCAACTGTCGAGGGAAACACCGGGAATACGATGCTCCAGGTCAATCTAGGGTATAGGCCATGAAAAGACAAGACTCGCCAAAGCCCGCTAGATCACGACCCAGCCGGACCAGGTGGCCAGGACACCCTTCCTTGCAGTCGGAAGCCCCGATCCGCCCCGGCAGGGTGGTGGAACCGACGAGGTTGGCGGCCCGGCGGGCGACAGCGCATTCACCGTCGGGGTTTGTATCAGCCAGCCAGATGCTGGTTATGGAGGCATAACGGTGGGCCAGGAGGTAGTCCACATGCCAGCGGAGCTTGAAGGACCTGTCCGTGCCACCGGCGATGGCCAGGTAGCGGTTGAGCCTGCCGGGGAGCGAGCGGGAGGCCCGGCCGGCATAGGCATAGTAGCCCGGCTCCAACCGGTGCAGGCCTTTGGCGCCAAAACGCACCAGGGCCGTCCGGCTGAGCCGGATCACCAGCAGGTAGGCGCCACGCTGAATATCTTCTTGAACGTTCACGTCCGGCATTCTACACTGTCCGGGCCGTTGCCGGATCTCCCCGGCTCGGCTCGGAGCATTGATCGATGGCGGACGGAAACGACACCCAGACCATCTCGGCGGTGGGCCCGGACGGGGAACGCCGCCGTCTTCCCCGCTGGCTCAAGGTACGGGTGGGGAAGGGGAACTCCTTCAGGAAGGTCGATTCCCTGCTAAGGGAGAGCGGCCTGAACACGGTCTGCCGTTCCGCCCTCTGCCCCAACGTGGGCCGCTGTTTCGAGCGGGGAACAGCCACCTTTCTTATATTAGGCAATACCTGCACCCGCAGCTGCCGCTTCTGTGCCGTGGAGGGCGGCCGGCCGGCGGCCCTCGACCCCGAGGAGCCGGCCAAGGTGGCGTCGGCGGTCCACCGTCTCGAGCTGCGCCACGCGGTGATCACCTCGGTGACCCGGGACGATCTGGCCGACGGCGGGGCCGCGCACTTCGCTGCCACAGTGCGGGCCATCCGCTCCGCCTCCCCCTCCTGCCGGGTGGAGCTGCTGGTTCCCGATTTCGGCGGCAGAGTCGACGCTCTCGAGACTGTCCTCGAATCGGAGCCCGATATCCTCAACCACAATATCGAGACCGTGCCCCGGCTCTACCCCCGGGTGCGACCCGGCGCTGACTACCAACGGTCGTTGGAGCTGCTGGGGCGGGCCCGCCGCTGGTTTGGCGAAGAGGGCCGGGAGGGCCTGACCAAGTCGGGGGTCATGGTGGGGCTGGGAGAGACCATGACCGAGCTGGAACAGGTGATGACCGAGGCCGCGGCTGCCGGCTGCGAGATGTTCACCATCGGGCAGTATCTCCAGCCGTCCCGGGACCATCTGCCGGTGGTCTCTTTCTACCTGCCCGCAGCCTTCGACCAGTTGAAACAGTATGGCGAATCCCTTGGATTCCGCCACGTGGCTTCCGGACCGCTGGTGCGCAGCTCCTACCTTGCCGATGAGCAGTTCGAGGACGGCGGTTGCTGACCTTTGACTTCCGAAACCGCATCATGTATTAATGCCGCTTCCACCGGCCCCATGGGCGGGACGCCCGGGGGAGGGAAGAGAGGCCGGTTCCATGAGCCCGGAAGAATACAGAAAAAAGCGCTCCATGGCCGAGATGAGGCAGGGAGGGCTCTCTTTCCTCGATTCCGTGCGGATGGCCACCTTCCGCTTCACCCGCTGGGTGGTGAACAAGGCCAAGCTGGCCGACTACACCTTCAACGTCATCGTCGCCCTGATCATCGGCCTGCTGGGCGGTTTCGGCGCGGTGGCTTTCCACTACCTGATCGGAGGCGTGCAGAAGATTTCCTGGGGGTCGATGGAACCCCACCTCAGCGACTTCATGGCCGTGCCCACCTGGGCCAAGATCGTCATCCCGGCGGCGGGCGGCCTGGTCATCGGCCCGCTGGTCTACATGTTCGCCCGTGAGGCCAAGGGCCACGGTGTTCCCGAGGTGATGGAATCGGTGGCCCGCAAGGGCGGAGTGATGCGTCCCCGGGTGGTGATGGCCAAGTTCGTCGGCTCGGCGATCACCATCGGCACCGGCGGTTCGGCAGGCCGTGAAGGGCCCATCGTCCAGATCGGTGCGGCCATCGGCTCGGTGGTGGGGCAGTTCCTGCGGGTGTCGGCCGGACGGATGAAGACCTATGTCGGTTGCGGTGCGGCGGCCGGCATCGCCGCCACCTTCAACGCGCCGCTGGCCGGAGCGCTGTTCGCGGTGGAAATCGTCCTCGGCGATTTCGCCATCCACCAGTTCAGCCCCATCGTCATCTCCTCGGTGATCGCCACCGTGGTCTCCCGGCATTTCCTCGGAGATTTCCCCGCGTTCCAGCCGCCGGAGTATTCCCTGGTCAGCCCTTGGGAATTCTTCTCTTACTTGGCCCTGGGCATTGCGGCGGCCGTGGCCGGGCTGGTCTTCATGAAGACCCTCTACTGGTTCGAGGACCGCTTCGAAGACGCGAAGTTCATCCCCGGGCCCCTGCGTCCGGCCATCGGCGGTGTGCTGGTAGGCTGTATCGCCCTCTTTTACCCCCAGATCTACGGGTCGGGCTACGGCAGCGTTGAACTGGCCCTGGACGGCAATATGGGCTGGATGCTGCTGGGCGCCCTGCTGGTGGCCAAGACCCTCGGCACCTCCCTGACCCTCGGTTCCGGCGGTTCGGGCGGCGTTTTCGCCCCGTCGCTCTTTCTCGGGGCGATGACCGGCGGCCTGGTGGGGACCGGTGCGCACAAGCTGTTCCCCAACCACACCGGAGAGCCAGGGGCTTACGCCCTGGTGGGCATGGGCGCGGTGGTGGCGGCCACCACCCGGGCGCCGATCACCGCCATCCTGATCATCTTCGAGATGACCAGCGAATACTCCATCATCCTGCCGCTGATGACCGCCTGTATCATCAGCACCCTGTTCAACAAGTGGATGAGCAAGGAGTCGATCTACACCATGAAGCTGGCCCGGCGGGGGGTGGATATCTACCAGGGCAAGGAACTGAACGTGCTAAAGCCGCTCAGCGTCCGCGACGTGATGGAGGAGGACGTTGATGTCTTCGAGCGGCACCTCGGCCTGCCGGCGATGATCGACCGCCTGACCCGCTCACCGCACACCCGCTTCTACGTGGTGGACGATGAGCAGCGGCTTTGCGGCACGATTTCGTCCCGCGACCTGCGGCAGCTGGTGCGCGACGAGACCAGCCTCTCCGACCTGATCGTGGCCGAGGATCTGGTCAACCCCGACATCAATCCGGTGACCCCGGATGACAACCTCGACCTGGTGATGCGCCACTTCGGCCGGGCCTATGTGGACGAGCTGCCGGTGGTGGATTCGGCGGGGTCGCGGAAGATCATCGGCTCCGTGCACCGGTCCCACGTGATCGAGGTCTACAACCGGGCGATCTTCAAGCGGGACCTGGCCGGCACCCTGAGCACCAATGTCGATTCCCTGGCCAGCGGGTCGGTGAAGGAAGTGGAACTGGCCGAGGGCTATGCCCTGGCCGAGCTGGAGGCACCAGGCCACTTCGACGGCAAGACCATCGCCGAGCTGAACGTGCGGGCCCAATACGGCGTGGAGATCCTGGTGATCAAGGCCCACCCGCCCGGTGGAGCCGGCAAAGCCCGTGGGGCGTTCCTCAAGAAAGTCCCCAGCCCCAACGTCCGCATCCACCGCGGTGACATCCTGCTGGTGGCCGGGGACCCCCGCCGCATCGACCGGCTGCGCCGGCTCTGACCGTCTGGCCCACTCACTTCTCGATCAACACCTGGATTTCTGTCAGGTAGTTCTTCGGGTTGCCCTTGAAGATCATTCCCGGGCCCTTGAGGTAGACCTCCCGTGAGGGGAGCTTGGTGGAGTAGCCCTTCTCGTTGATGTAGCCGAAGACAGTCTTGTATGACTCGCGGATGGTTTCGTAGGGCCCCTTGTGGATCAGCGAAACGCAGCGGCCGCCGGGAAGCTCGCGAACCGAGATCCCATCGGCGTCTTTGCCCTGGCGCACCGGTACGCAGGGCTCGAAGTCGGCGTCAGTTTCCTTGTACTCGCTGTCGTGGTAGAGGGTCATCGGTTTGCCGTTGATCTGCCTTCCCATTTTGCGGCAGACCAGGCCCAGACCCCGGCCAACTTCTTCGTAGCGCCCCGTCATCCGGTGGCCGGCGATGAGGATTGTGTCCAGCTGTTTCTCCTCGATCTCAAACTCGTGATGCTGGTCCATGGCGGTCTCCTTCTCGGACTCGATGATGGCGGCAATGGAGCTCGAGATCCCCTTGTAGCGCTGGATGGTCCTTTCCACCTCGCTCATTTTCCGCTCCAGCTGGAGGAGCATGTCCGTGGTGTCATCACACTCCTCGAACAGGGACCGGATCTCGGCAATGGAAAAGTCGAACTCCCGGAGCGTTCTGATCCCCCGGGCCCGGTGATAGTTTTCCTCGTCGTAGTAGCGGTAGCCCGAGGAGGGGTCCACCTGGGCCGGAACCAGAATGCCCTTCTCGTGGTAGAGCCGGAGCGTCTTCACCGAAAGGGCGGTAATCCGGGAGAACTCACCGATGCTGAATCTCATAACTCGCTCCCATTGCGTGACATATTCGAGGTCGGCCAACCTTCGAAATGAAGTATAGGGTCTCCCCCAAGGGGAGAGTCAAGCGGGGAGAACAAAAAAATGACCGCTGAGGAGCGGCCCGTTGTGAGACATCGTCCGGGAGGTATCTCAGATGTTCCTCACCGTCTTTTCCAGCACCTTCCAGACCTTGGCGTTGAGATCCTTCACCCGCCTGTCGTCAATCTCCAGCGTCCGATCGTCAAAATGGGGTTTGGACAGGTAGAGCACCCGGCTCATCTCGATCTGGACAAAGGGTGGAGCGCCGGCTCCGGTCTGGCGGGTGATGTAGCCGCCGTTGAACGGGACGTTCATGGTGGCGATGCCGGGCACTTCCAGCTCCACGTCCTCGTGCCGGAAGACCTCGGTGAACTGGTCGGCCATGAAGTTGACCAGGTCCGGCGGGCAGGTGACCCGGCCGAACTCTTCGGTGATCTCGCCCCGGTTGTCTCCAAGGTTGCCCAGGCAGATCAGCGGCCGCGGCGTGCCGGCGTCCTTCTCGATGGGCGGGGAGACGGCGGCCATGCTGTGGCAATCCACCCCCAGCCTGATGCCGTCGCGGCCCAGGGCCCGCTCCAGTGCCTGGTGATAGGGGGCGTAGTATTTCTCCAGCAGCAGATCCTTGAAATCACCGGCGGGCAGGCAGTCCGGTTTATAGACTTCCTCGTTATAGCAGGTGTGTGACTTGATCACGCCATCGGGGTTGGCCGGGGCGCTGTCATCCGGGGCGCGGTTGAGATCGATCACTGCCCGGTAGTATTCCATCACCAGCTGCTCCTGCACCCGGTCGGAAAAATCGTAGATTCTCGCGGTGAAGGCATCGCCATCGTGGAAGGCTTCCGTATCCGTCAAGGCCCAGATCTCCTTGAGCTCCTCGGCCACCGTCCACCCGCCGTGGGGGACGGATACCACGATCGGCTCTTTCATCAGCCCTCCTCCCGCTTGCCAAAGCAGGGCATGATCGCGGCGATCTCCCCCGATTTGAAGGATGTCAGCTTGTCGGTGGAGGCCCGGCCGAGAAACCCGCCCAGATTGCCATCGTAAAGGTAGGGGCTGATGTTGTAGTAGCAGTTGGCCGTCTTGACCTGGCCGTCCTCCCAGTAGTCGATGTCGATCTTGGGCAACTGCAGCCGCTCCTGGACGACCCAGTCCCCGGTAAGTGATTCGTCCACCAGTTCTTCCCACTTGTCCGGCTCCATGTCGTCGCCGATATAGACCGCGGCCGAGGAGTAGGCGTTGGCATGCTTGATCACCAGGTGGTCCTTCTCGTTGATCAGGTACGGCCGGGCATCCACCTCGCTGCCGTTCTTGAGCACCAGGCGATCCTTAATCTTCTTGGTCCAGGGGATGATCGCTCTGACAATGGCCAGATCACTCTTCAACTCCTCGGGAAACACGTCGTCGTACTGTTCGTCCTTGAACAGCACCATGATGTTCTTCGAATCCACCCGCTTGGTGCAGAAAGGATTGACCACCGCCACGTCCGCCTTGTCCCAGTCGATGGCCATCTGCCAGCTTTTTTTCGCGAACTTGGGCAGTTCGTCCGCGGTGAAACGGCGGTAGATCAGGTCTATCTGTTCACCGTCGGAGGCGAAGGCCTTGTTGTCCCGGATGACGATGCTGTTGGGATCGACCACGTCGCAGGAGTGGCCCCGTTCGCGGATGATGTTCATCAGCACGTCATACTCCCCGCGGATGCGGTCGATCTCGGACTGCCACTGGCTGAGGTAGATCGTCGGGTGTTCCTTCACCGGCAGGCCGAAGTACTGCGCCTGGATACGGTAATACTTGATCAGCATGTTGTAGACGATGTCCATCCGCTCCACCCGGTCCAGGCCCCCGTCACCGAGCACGTCGAACCAGCACTTTTCAAGGAAGTAGCTCTCTTCGTTGCCCCCGGGGATCTCGGCGTTGGACTCCACCATGCGCAGGCCGTCATCGGTGAGGAAGATGTCGATCCGGGCCGCGGCGAGGTTGCGGGGATAGATGTTGAGTGAGGAGAGGTAGTTCTCCAGGTCGGGCGGGTATTCCAGGACCTCCTGGATCTTTGTGTTGGTCGGGTACTGCTGGAAAACGAACTCCAGCAGGTTGGCATAGGCCGAGGAGATCGTTTCCATCTCCGCCCAGAGCGCACGATCAAAAATGAAAGGTGTCAGGCTGAGCTTTGCCGTGCGCGTGCCGGTGGGGTCAAGCACCGGGACGATTTTCTGCAGATAGTCCTCGTACTTTTGATCCATGATGGTCTCCAGTGTTGGAATAGAATTCAAGCTGCGTGCAGCTACCCGGTGAAGGTGGGTGGTCGATCAAGTGTAGTGATTACACTGATCAAGGTCAATCGTACATCTTCTTCACCACAAAAAAATGGGCCGCCGTGAGGCGGCCCGAGTAAGGAGTATATCGCCCTGTTCAGGGCACCAGCCCGATAACCGTGCAGCTGTCGAAGTCCGTGTCGTCAGACGCAGGATAGGGGGGCTGGTTGAAAGGCGCGGGGGTAACATCCCGCACGCTGAAAGTGAATACGTTGTCGCCCTCGGCCCAGCCGTTGTCGGCATCGGCAAAATGGACGTCCATCAGTTGATCAACTGTACCGGAGCTCTGGGCGTACCAGTTGTCCTGGGCCGCGGCCCAGGTGGTAACCGCGAAGATCATGAGTGCGGTAAGAATAAAGGTGTTCAGCTTGCTGTTCATTGTCCTGTCCTTGAGAAATTCGGTTGGATTTCTGTCCTGGTATAAGGTTCAGATGATGTCAGGGCGCATTGGTTACAAGTTTTCTGGTGAATGCGGCCCCGGTCGATCGCCCGGGCCGCGCCTGCCGGGGCGGCGGTGAAGCCTGCCGCCCCGGCTCCGAGAGTTAGTCGGCGCGTTCGATGGTGATCACGGCCACCGGGTTGTTCCAGTCCTTCATCGAGGACTCGAGGTCACCGATGCCATGGATGCCGCTGTGAACCAGAACGTAGCCTTCCGAGCCTTCGGGCACGCGGACGCCGGGGCTGCCGCAGGGCGGGCCGGGAATGTGCTCGCAGGATTCAGTGTTCGCCTCGGTGCCGGCGTCATAGGCCCGGGCCGCGGTGGCCAGGCGGAAGGGACGGCTGCCCCGCACTTCAACACCGACCCCGTCCAGGCCCACAAAGGCGTCATTTGTGCTGACCAGCATGCCGGCCAGGCTGACCAGACTCTGCTGAGGAGTGACGTCCACTTCCACGGTGACCGATTCACCGGGGAAGACCATGCCGTCGGCTATGGCCACTTCCAGGACACCGGTGGCGCCATCCAGCAGGTCGGCCAGCGGGCCGGTCATCCCGTCCTCGGCCAGGGCGGCGAGCTCCTCGCTGGCCGGCGCACCGAGTCTGAACAGGGAGACTCTCTTGTCATGGGAGACCACCAACGGGGGGCTGAAGATCTGGTCACTGGTGATGTTGGTGATGGTCACCGCCGCGGTAAACCGGGGGGCGCGGATCTGGGCCGATGCATCCGGCGCGGGTGCGAGGGAGACCATCAGGGCCGCAGCGGCCAGGCCGAGGGCCAGTTTCGTTCCGAAAGTGTTTTTTTTCTTGCTGTTCATTTTCTTCTCCTTGGATTTCTGTGGCTGTTGTCGAATCGTTCTTCCGGGTTTTCGAATTCGCGGCGGCCTTGTCGCTCCGCCGTTGTCGATAATCTCTATGCGCTTGCAATGGAATCTGTGACAAGGTATGCTCAGAAAAATTGTAACTGCTTTGTTTTCATACTGAATACTTTGGGTCGGGCCGAATGACGTGTCACACGACCCGGGCAAACTGTCTATTAACAGGTGAGGGACGAGGATGGTGGCTTCGCCGTCCACAGAGAATCCGGCTGGAGCGGCCGGCGGGAACACGCCGGGAGGGGGAAACCTCTCTCCGGACGTGCTGGAGGCTGTACGGCGCCGGGACCCCGATGCCATGGGTGAGTTGTATGAAGTCTGCTTCGGGCGGGTCTATTCCCTGGCCCACCGGCTCACCGGAACCCGGGAGCAGGCCGAGGACGTGACCCAGGAGGTTTTCCTCAAGGTGTACAACGCCGCCGAACAGCTCGACGCGACCCGTGACCCGGCGCCCTGGCTGGCCACCATCACCTGGAATGCCTGCCGGGAGCACTGGCGGTCCCGCGGGCACAAGCAGGAGCGGCAGACCGCCACCATCAACGGCGATGACGGTATGAGCGAAAAGCTGGTCAACGGCAAGCGGTCGCCCGAACGGCGGGTGGTGAACGGTGAACGGCAGGCACTGGTGGAGCAGGCGCTCCGCCAGTTGCCGGAAGAGATGCGGGCGGTGGTGCTGCTCCATGACTTTGAGGGTCTGAGCCATGCCGAAGTGGCCGAGACCATCGGCGAGAGCCACGCCTCGGTGAGAAAGCGCTATTCCCGGGCCCTGACCCGGTTGCATGAAGAATTGAAGGACGTACTGGGATGACGGACGAACCGATGAATCTGACGCCTGAGCAGGAACGCGTGCGGAATGCGTTGCGTGGCCTGGGCATGGTCCCGGCCGACACCGCTTTTCGCGAGCGGCTGAAGCGGGAGTTCGTCTCCGGCGATATTGCCCGTCAAAAGGTGCTGGAACTGGAGACCAGGCCCGGTCTCCTCGGCTGGCTCGGCCGCGCGTTCCTCCCCCTGGCCGCGGCGGCCCTGGCGGTGGTGATGTTCATCATTCTCACCCCCGGCCCGGTCTGGGAGCTTCGCGGCATCACCGGCCAGGGCCTGGTGGCAGTGAATGATGTGAAAGTGGATGCCGCCGACGTGGACACCCTGGCCCGGCTGATCAAGCCCGGAGCCCGGATCATTGTCCCTGAAGGGGTGGCCCTGGCCCTGATCGCCGGCGACGTATTGCTGCTGGAACTGGACGAGGGCGCCGAGGCCACCGTGCCGCAGAACCCCGGCCGGGGTTCGGATGCGGTGATGCTCAGCGAGGTGGCCATCGGCGAGCTGCGGTTCAAGACCGGCCCCGGGTTCACCGGCCACGGGTTCAATGTCCGCACTCCGGAAGGGCTGATCGAGGTCACCGGCACCATCGTCTCCGTGGTGCGCATGCCGGACCTGACCTGTGTCTGTGTCTTCGAGGGGACGGCCCGCATCGGGCAGGACCCGGAGACCATGGACCTGATCCCCGCCGGTCAGCGCAAGGTGATGTTCCTCGATCGCCGGCCGCCGATGATCACCGAGATCATGCCCGAGCACCAGCACGGCCTCGAGGGCTTCCTCGAGCGCAACAGTAACGCCTTCGAGTAGAAACCCCCGGAACTTACAAGACTCAGGGCAGTTCCACGGTCAGCGTGCAGCTGGCGCTCGCCGCATCATCCGAGGGCGGGTAGGGCGGCTGGTTCCAAGGGCTCGGTGTCACGTCCACGGCGGTGAGAGTGAACCGGTTGTCCCCGCTCAGCGAACCCAGTGCCGGAATGTTCTGATCCCAGCCGGCCTGGAAGTGGCTGCCGGCAAGGATGTTCGTCCACCCCCCGCGCCAGTTGGTGTATGAGGTTCCACCGGCCAGGTCCACGTCGATGCGGGCTGCCGCCCGGCGTGTCTGTTCCGCGTAGAAGTTGTCGATCCGCACGGTCATGGAGGTGACGAACGGGGCGGTGCCCGCCGCTGGTGTGCAGTTCATCTGGGCTCCGAGGGTCTCCGTCGTCGGGTCGATGCCGGTGTGGACCAGGGTGGGGTCGCCATAGAGGTTGAAGTTGTACATGTTCTGGTATTCGTAGTAATGATCCCAGCCCTGGGTGCTGTTTACCAGGAACTTCGACCTGTAGAGCGCATCACCCACTCGGTTGGGATCGGCAGGGCCGGCGTGCAGCAGCCGGTTGAACTCGCAGGTCAGCGACTCGGACCCGCCGCCGTAGGTCAGCCAATCTCCACTCACCGCCGCCCCGCGGGTGGCGCTGATCACCCCGGCGGACCCGCCGAACCCCGGTTTGCAGAGCAGGTGGATGCCCAGGTTTCCCAGGCCGGTGACCTCGGGGTAGCCCACGCTGCAGGAGACGGCATAGACGATGGCCGGGTGGTCGTCATCGATGTTGGAGTCGTCGAGGAAAAAGGCCACGCCGTCCAGCTCATCCGGGCCGCTGGATTCGGGTACACCGTCGCCGTCGTCCGAACTCCAGACGGTGCGCGAGACGCCGGAGACCCAGCCGTGACAGGCCCAGTTCACCACCGAGTATTCACCCTCCCGCCAGGCATCGGACACCGCTGCTTCGCTGATCCCCGGCCAGGGGTAGTGGGAAGGCGCCAGGCCCGCCTGCTCGCTGAGGTGGGTGCAGTTCCAGCCGGACATGGCCTGATCCTCGATGATTGTCATACAGGCGCCGCCGTCGGAAACCGGGTAGCCGGAGCTGTCCTGGTTGGCGTAGAACATAATGGTGGCCAGGTTCAGCGCGTTGCGCTTCCAGTCGCCGGTGTCCTGCTCGAAGGCCACCATCTTGTCCAGGGCGTAGGTGATCCAGAGGTTGTAGTTGTGGGGGATGCGGCCAACGATCACATCGGCCAGGAAGTCGGGGTAGTCATCGGTGTACTCACCGTGGTAGCCGTCACCGTCGGAGTCCCAGGAGACGTCATCGTCATCGGACAGGTCGGCGTAGTAAAAGTCGGTGGGCACAGCACCTCCGGGATTTCCGGGGTCGGGCCAGTTATTGGTGTGGTTCCACTGATTGGGAAAGCAGTAGCGCATGGGGACGGTGAGGATGTCGCCAACCAGCAGGACGTAGCGGATCCCCAGCGGCCCGTAATTGTTGCGAAGATAGTTGCGGATCTGCTCGGCCAGGTCAACGCCGGGCTGGCCGGTGATCGCCGGGTCGCTGACCAGCACGATCTTGACCTCGAAGCCCAACGAGCGTTTCCAGTCCATGTAGTTTGAGTTGGTGATCCCGTTGACGTTACCACTGTCGGTGATGATCAGGATATCGCAGTCGGGAAGCACGATGCCACGCTCGCCGTCGATGCTGTAGAGCGGTGCCATTTCCTCGAAGTTGATGAACAGCTTTTCGGCCTGCCCGTCGGCAGCGGTATCCGCCATCAACTCCCGGGTATGCCGCAGCTCGGCACTGCCCGGTGCGGGCAACCGGTAGCGGACCGTGATCCGGGCCTCATCACAGAGCGCCAACCGGCCGGTGCCGCTATACCAGGTGAAGGGATGGAAGAGCACCTCGGCATAGGCGTACTTGCGCAGGGTGCCGGTACCGGACAGCCGGGCCGGAGTGCCGGGAAACCTCCTGTTCGAGGAGTAGGCCGCCTCACGGGTCGCCTGCCACTCGTGCTGGAGGGACACAGCCACCGGAGACAGGCCCTGGTGGCCGTCGAGGAGCCGGATGGGAGGAGCGGGTGCAATGCTCCAGGTCCCGGGCAACTCGATGGTGGAGAGCGGCTGCACCTCCACCGCCGTGGCCCGGGCGCCCGGCGGCAGGGCCACCAGCAGGCGGCGCACCGGCAGCGCCGGTTCCCCGGGCACACCCCGGTAGCCGCAGTCATCCATGGTTATTTTCGTGCCGTGGGCGGTCTGG
>CBESOE010000121.1:0-13776 GCA_965531145.1 uncultured bacterium
AGGTATTTGAAATAAACAAGAAACAATAAATTTATTATAACGCCGACCCATAATAATCTGTTCCTCGTACTCTTACTTTGGCTTGCGTATATTAATTTACCAAAGTAATACGTGATAAGAATGACAGCGGTCAAAACCACAAGAAGTGCGGGTTTAAGTAAATATCCATAAAATATATAACTGCTGAGCAATAATACCTGCCAGCGATAGCGCTTGCTAACAACATAAAGAGGAAAAACAATACTGAGAAATGCACAGAATATAAAAGAATTAAAGGCCATTATAGAAGTTGATCCCTTGTAGAAGCAGATTATTGATCATAGCTGCTTATTCATCACGTCAGTTTAGCACGACACCGCTGACAAGAAAGTATTTTCTTGTATTTCATACAGATAAGTCTGCTTTGTATCAAAGATTATCCTACGCTAGACATGTTTCGCCAATATATCTTAACAACACATAATAATTGATATATTTCAATGGGTATTCTTGCGAAACACATAGAAGTGATTGGATGCGTTCACATCAATAGATAAATATTTGTGAGAAACACACTCCTTGTACAGCAGCTCTAATCCAATTCCTTTACATGTTGTCTCAAAAGCAGAATGGTCTGCAGAAAAATTGTATAAATGATCATATTGAGGCACATTGGTCGCTGTGGTAAGCAGCAAATACCCTTCATTCATGAGTGAGGAATGAGCCTGCTCAATTAGTTTATACGGATCCGATAAATGCTCCAATAATTCGATCGCCAATAGCACATTATAGCTGTTTGGATTATCGCTGGTAAATGACTTTTCGTAAAATTGAGCATCCGGATGGGCATATCGGCAAAACGGGTTAAGCGACAAGTCGTAACCTTCCAAAATATCCGCGCGATCCTTCAATAAATTTAATTCCAGTGCCGGTCCGCATCCAATGCAAGCAGCTCTATGCGCATGTTTTGGCAAATGCTGATCAATCAAATGCATAAGCCTGTACCGGTGTCCGGTAAAGAGTGTCGAGAACAGCAGTGCAACATCGTAACGTATGCGTTCAACAGTACGGTCAGTCTCTCCCCTCTGGACGGGATACTTCCCATCCTTATCAAACGCTTTCAAATCACGCATAAATGACGATGCAAACATTTGGTAATGTTTCGACACGTCTTCTTCAGTCAATGTGTTATAACGCGCATAAGCCTCGGCATACTGCCGCAACCGATCAATCAATTCAGGATCGCCATCATTGCTGCCGATTACATCCTGATAAAGCATTTCGGCCAATCGATCATTTTCCAGCATTCTAGAGAATCTGAAATCACTCATAATCAACTATCTCGTATTTCATCTATGATCGATTCATAACACGTTACAATATTCTATCGTTCAATCGGATGTTTTTTGCTGAATCATGTCCAGAAGGTCCCCGACATTTTGTAGCGGCTTCAATTCTGTCAGCTCAAACCTTATTTTGAATTCTCTTTCAATAGCGACGATAAGGTTGATGTGGGCCAGTGAATCCCACTCTTCGATATCGTTGGCGGTAGTTTCTCGTGAGAGCACGATGGAATCGTTATCCAATACGTCCTTAAATATATCAGTTACTCTGTCTTGTATTTCATCCGTTGTCATTTGTTCACCTCAATGATTCGGTTTTTATTGACGTAACCTGCTGAAATGTCCAAACTCCAGACACTATCGTCATTCTCTTCGGTTTTCACATTGTCGAACCCCATCTCCTTGTAGAACTCACGAACCATGGCGTTCTTTGCCGTTGGATAGAAATATCCAATAAGATACGATATATTTCTTGCCTTCGCCTCCACCACGAGCTGATCAAGCATGGCCGCTTCCATCCCTCTTTTCAGAACACGGCAACTCATAAGCCAGAGGTCCAGGTGGAGTTCTCTCTCTTGCACGTTGCCAACAATGATGGAGACAAGTCCGTTATCTCCGAATTTGTCCTGGAGCCGACCATAAAGTGTCATGTAACGATCATCGTTAGCGATAGATTCCATCTCAGCAAAGGTATAACGTCTTGTGGTCAAGTTGAACTGGTTGGTCTTGTTGGTGAGTTGAGTAATACGGTCGAGGTATACCGGCATGAAGGGTTTGATTTCAGCCGTCATCTCAAGAGACAATAGAAAATCATCGTAATTGTCAAACCGGCTCTGCAAGTTTTCACGATTTGCATTGTCGGCGTAGAATGAACTCCTCTTCAGATCATCTTTGGATAGCGATATTGCTTCGAAATATCCTGTCTTATCCAGAATATCAATGTATTTTTCCACATTGTTGCCTAATTCGGGCACAGCAACCTGCGGCACCTGCGCCCTAACGATCTCTCTTTCCACCGGGTTGTCATCTGCAAAAACGAGGCTATCGATGCCGATGTTGAGACTCCGGGCGATCTCGATGATGTTTTCGTGTTTTGGCTCCCAATTAGCTCGGAAGGCGGAAAAGTCCTTGATTGACAGAATGCTGTCAGGGTGGGTGAAACCTTCACGAGCGTTTACTTCGTCGTTCTTAGAACAGACTGCCAATATGACTCCTCGATCTTTAAGCCCTTTTACATACTGCTGAAATTCACTGTATGCCTCGGCATCAGACGTTTCTTGTCCGATGCGAATACCGTTTAGACCGTCATCGCCGATTACACCGCCCCAAAGAGTGTTGTCGAGATCCAGGACGAGACATTTTTTTGTCTTTCCATAAATTGCCTTGATGATGGAGGCAAGGCTGTCGGCAAGATGGGGAATGGCCTCGTAACTCATGGCATACTTATAGGAATACCAATAGAGCTTGTCGTACCAGCGTTCCAATCCAAACCAGGCTGAAAGATAATTGATGTCGTTCAGATAGAGGTTTTTTCGCTGCCTGGCCTGCTTACTGAACCGAAGGTTGAGCTCTGAAATAAACGAAGATCGTCCATGGATATCATAGCTGTCAAGATTTCCGAGGGTGCGAAAATGAGGCAACTCGAAGTTATTTTGGATAATCGGACACGAATATGTTGTTGTAATCCTGTCCCAAAGAGCCTGGTATCGGTCCATCTCAGTGGTAAGCAACAGGTCGACATCGGTGTCGCCATCCTCTATCGACGGATACCGGACAATGTTTACACTGCTTGTATGAATATAGACAAGATCGGGAACAAACTGCTCCAATTCCTTGTTGCTGAACATGATATCTTCATAGTAACGATTGTATTCTGATTCGTAGAATTTTGGGCGAATCCCATCCAGGAGCAGGAACAACTCAAGAATATCTTTAATCTCCGCGGTCGTTGAGCCACCAAGAATGGCTATACGTTTATCAAGCAAATCAGGCTGTTGCAACAATTCTCTGCGTATCGCTTTTTTCTTCCGCAGGAGCGTATGCGGGTCAAAAGGGTAATTGAGAGGAGAAGTCATAATTCAACCTTTCCAAATTATTCCTTTTTCAGCACATCATAATCAGAGCCATTTATGTGTACAGTGACTGCATTCAACTTCGTAGAGGATAGTGAATAGCTAAACCTCGATCAAGCGTCCCTGGTTGACATGAGAGCGGGTTGCCCGTTGAAATCTCATGACTTGTGGGAGTCGATTGATATCCCCTGGCCGCGGGAGGCCCTGACGTCCCGTTTGCGGTGAATCTTCCCTTACGACCCTGATCTGTTGGGATCAATGGATGATCCCAGGCAGACGATGAAGGATAGTGAAAATCTCAACCTCGGTCAAGTGTCCCGAGTGGCCACGAACGCGGGTTGCCTGTTGAAATCCCATGACTTGCGGGAGTCAAATGATATCCCCTGGCCGTGGGAGGCCCTGACATCCCGTTTCCGGTGAATCTTCCCATACGTTTCCAATCTGCCGGCGATGAAGTCGATGATTTTCATCTCAGCCCCGTTCTTTTCGCAGAGCAACGGGGTATCGCCAACACCAGGTGCAGGCTCAGCCGTTTTCTTCGCACCATCAAGTCGAGCACCCGCTTGGTGAACAGGCGGGTTAACACAATAGTATTGTGTTTTCGGACAAAGTTTATTATAAATACCGCTCGTCGCACATACCGGGGGATACGTACCTACGATTCTTATCATGGATGAATATATCCTCTTCTTCCACAGGGATGTGCGAGATCGAAATACCCATCATCAAAAACTCGCTTCAAAACGCGAGACGGTGTTGACGGGTGAATCGGAGACTGAACTCAGGAAGCCGTCCACACAGTGCTTGACGGAGCCTCATGTTATTCATTTCATTTGAATTATTCATTATCTTATCCATTGTCTGGTGCCTGTACTGGGTGTCCAACCATCGTACACAGAACCTGATGCTGCTGGCGGCTAGCTATATCTTCTGCGGTTTTCGGGATTGGCACTTTCTTTTTCTGATCCTGATTTCCTTTGACGGTGCGCTGGCTCAGAGTTTCAACTATTTTCAATTTTAGCCGGACGGGCAGGCGCGGCCCGTGAATGCGTTGGGAAAAATATGATCAAAATAAAACAAGTGTCAATCAGCACTCTGCGTGTGCTCGCGTACGGCCTGCTGTGCTTTGCTACGCTGGAAATCTGCGCGCGGGTGGATGATGCCATTAGGTGGGGCGCCCCTCTCTGGGGTACCTATTCCAAAGATACCTTGTTTGTCGTCGATTCAGTGGGATATCGCAACCAGCCCAATGCAAAGTTTGAAAAGTGGAAAATCAACAACTTCGGCTTTCGCGGCAAGGATATTGAACGCCGAGCCCCCGAAGGCGTGACCCGGATCATGGTTTTGGGTTCCTCGGTGGCTTTTGGCCTCCATGAAGAACCGGGAAAAGAGTATCCCGCGCAACTCGAGGCAAAGCTGAATCGCGACTCTTCCGGCCGGTACCAGGTGATCAATGGTGGCGTTCCGGCAATAAATATCCCCCTTCTCCGGCATCTTTATGAACATTGGCTTGCCGACTTCAAGCCGGACGTAGTGATCTACACTCCATGGTCCACGTCTTACCTCAAAGATCCACCGCCGGGACCTCACAACCTCGATATGCTGTCACATCACCGCTCGGCACCATTCGAGTTCAGGATCCCGGCCAAATCGAAAATCGTGATGAGGAGCTCTTTGCCGGCCTCGCTGCAAACCGCGATAAGCGAAATATCGACCCGTATAGCGAAGGCCAATCATCGCGATGATACGCTATTAATGCATGTACCGATGGACCGGGTACGCCTGTTCGCTGACCAACTCACCGGATTTGTCCAGATGATTCAGCAAAGCGGCGCCAGGGTGATACTGTTGACCCGTGCCATTGGCGTCAACGCTCCTTTTTCCGACCATGAGCGACGGTGGCTTAACGACTGGCGAAGGCGCTATCCGCTCGTCGCCGATGAGACGCTCCTTGAAATGGTCCGGCTCGGCAATCAGGCCTTGAGTGATGTTGCCCGACAAACCGGATGCAAGGTGATCGATATCGATGCCCGGATACCCAAAACCACTGACTATTTCGCAGACCATGTTCATTTCACGTCGGCGGGTGCCGGGATGATGGCCGACCTGCTGGTACCGGAGCTGTCTCAGCGCACTCCGTGAGGCCCTTCCCGGCCAGCCGAACCCAAGTTCCCATAACAGGCTCTCCGACATAAATCTGGCCGAGATCCGGGATTCCGCCTATTCCGAAAGCCGGTTTCCAGCCCGAAGCCATTGTCGCCCGCTGGTGACGAAATGAAAATATTCGTATAGAATCCCTCTTTACCATGAAAACGCTTTTCAAGTGAGGACACAATGACGACTAGATATCTACCGGCGATTCTGATTCTCGTTCTGTTGGCCTCAGGGATCAGCCTGGGGGCGGCCGAGGAGGCGACAGTGAAGACCAATCCCCTGCTGACCGAATGGAAAACCCCCTTTGGTGTGCCACCCTTCCCCCAGATCAAGGAAGAGCACTTCATGCCCGCCTTCCTGGCCGGGATGGAGGAACAGGCAGCGGAGATCGAGGCCATCGCCTCGAACCCCGAACCGCCCACCTTCGAGAATACCCTGGTGGCCCTGGACCAGAGCGGTCAACTCCTCTCCCGGGTTTCCAAGACCTTCTACAACCTCAACTCGGCCAACACCAACGAGAAGATGCAGGCCATCGCCAAGGAAGTGGCCCCGCTGCTCTCCCGTCACCGGGACGACATCAGGTTGAACGCCGAGCTGTTCCAGCGGATCAGGGTGGTGGAGGCGAAGCAGGGAGAACTGAAACTGAATCGCGAGCAGGAGCGGCTGCTGGAAGAGAACTACGACAGCTTTGTCCGCGGCGGGGCGAACCTCGAGGGCGAGGCAAAAATGAAGATGCGGGCGATCAACGAGGAGCTGTCACTGCTCACGCTGAAGTTCGGCGAGAACCTCCTCGAGGAGACCAACAGCTACGAGCTGGTGCTGGACCGGTCAGAGGACCTGGCCGGCCTGCCCGCCGGCGTGATCGAGGCCGCGGCGGAGGCGGCAAAGGAACGGGGCCACGAGGGCAGGTGGGTCATCACCCTGCACAAGCCGAGCTGGATCCCCTTCCTGCAGTATTCCCAGCGGCGCGACCTGCGTGAGCGGATCTACACCGCGGTGATGATGGTGGGCAACAACGGCAACGCCCAGGACAACAAGGAGATTCTCTCCAAAATCGCCGTGCTGCGGTTGAAAAAGGCCAACCTGCTGGGCTTCCACAGTTACGCCGACTTCGTGCTCGACGTGAACATGGCGGAAAACCCGGCAAACGTCTACAAGTTGCTGGACCAGATCTGGGCCCCGGCGCTCAAGGTGGCCAAGAAGGACAGGGCCGAGATGCAGAAGCTGATCGCGGCCGACGGCCACGATTACAAGCTGGCCTCCTGGGACTGGTGGTACTACGCCGAAAAGCTGCGCAAGGCCAGGTATGACCTGGACGAGGAAGAGCTGCGGCCCTATTTCAAACTGGAGAATGTCATCGACGGCGTCTTCGGTGTGGCGACGAAACTCTGGGGTCTCAAGTTCGTTGAGCGGAACGACATTCCCACGTATCACGAGGACGTGAAGGTCTTTGAGGTACAAGAAGCCGACGGCACGCACATCGGCGTCCTCTACACCGACTACTTCCCCCGGGCCAGCAAGCGGGGCGGCGCCTGGATGAACGCCTTCCGCAAGGAATCGCGCATCGACGGCGTGAAAATCACCCCGGTGATCTCCAATGTGGGCAACCTCTCCAAGCCCACCGCGGACAAACCTTCGCTGCTCAGCACCGACGAGGTGAGCACCCTGTTCCACGAGTTCGGCCACGCCCTCCATGGCCTGCTGGCTGACATCACCTATGAAGGGCTTTCCGGCACCGACGTGGCCATCGACTTCGTCGAACTGCCCTCCCAGATCATGGAGAACTGGGCCTTCCAGCCGGAAGTGCTGGCGATGTACGCCAGGCATTACGAGACCGGCAAGGTGATCCCCCAGGAGCTGGTGGCCAAGCTGACGAAGGCACGGCACTTCAACCAGGGGTTCAAGACAGTTGAATACCTGGCCGCCTGCTACCTCGACATGGACTGGCACACACTGACCAAGGCCGAGGCGCCGGACGTGTTGAAGTTCGAGAAGACCTCCATGGACCGCCTGGGCCTGATCCCCGAGATCATCCCCCGCTACCGCACCACCTATTTCCGGCACATCTTCTCCAGCATGTACTCGGCGGGCTACTACAGCTACGTCTGGGCCGAAGTGCTGGACGCCGATGCCTTCCAGGCCTTCAAGGAAGCCGGTATCTTCGACAAGAAGACGGCCGCCTCATTCCGGACCAATATCCTGGCCAAGGGCAAGGCCGATGATGCCATGGTGCTCTACAAGAAGTTCCGCGGGGCGGAGCCGAGCATCGAGCCGCTGCTGGCCAAGCGGGGACTGGACTGAACAGCGAGAAGGGTGACGGCTGAATCAGGCGGGAGGGCCGGTGCGGGGCACGTGATCAGGAAACCTTGTTGATCTCGTCGATGATCCGTTCTTCCGTGCTGTCCGGCCAGAGCAGAGGAATGTCGTCGGGGATCGATGTGCACACGCCCTGAATCCCGTTCTCCGGGAACCTATTGTACGGGACATCGCCGGTCCTGACCGACTCGTCGTCCAGGGTGGACTCCTCACCGAGAAATCCGACCCAGGCGTTACGCCCGGTTTTCTTGGCCACGTAGAGCGCGGTGTCGGCAAGGTGCAGCACGTTGTCCCAGGAGTGAAGGTCAGGCTGCGATCGGATAAAGGGGAAACAGGCGAACCCGATGGAACAGGTGGCGTGAACGGTCTTGCCGCTCTCCAGTACCACCGCGTGCTCCATGATCCGATGACGAAGCCGTTCGGCGAGCTTGTGCGCCTTTCTCAGATCCGAACCGCGCCCCAGCAGCAGGAACTCGTCCCCACCCCAGCGGATCAGGATGTCCGATCCGCGGCAGGTTTCTCGCATCACGTCGCGGAAGGCGAGGATGACGCGATCGCCCGCGGCGTGGCCATAGGTGTCATTGACCTGCTTGAACAGATCGATGTCGATCATCATGAACAGCAGCTCTGAATCATCGACTTTTGTGCCCGTCCGTGAGGCCTGGTCGAATCGCCGGCGCACGGAGCCGATCTCCTGCTCGATATGCTCGAAGAAGTAGCGCCTGTTCCGCAGGCCGGTGAGCGCATCGGTGAGACTGGCATCGAGGAATTTTTCGTTCAGCACCTCGAGATCCTGGTTCCGCTCAGCCAGTTCCTCGGTTCGTTCCTTCACCTGGACCTCGAGCGTCCGGCTGTAATCTTCCTTCAGCGCCAGTTTCTTCTTCTGGGCCAGGACAAAAGCGTAGATCACCGCTAACAGAATCAAGGTGTAAATTGAATACGCCCACCACGTCTGCCACGGCGGTGGCTGAACCACCATGGCCAGTGCGATGCCGGTTTCGTTCCACACCCCGTCGTTGTTGGCCGCCCTGACCCGGAAGGTGTAATTACCGGGATCGAGGTTGGTGTAAGTCTGGCGCCGGATGGGCCCCAGATCGATCCAGTCGCGGTCGAAACCTTCCAGCTTGCAGCTGTAGCGGTTGTCCTCCGGGGCCGCATAATCCAGGGCCGCGAACTCCAGGGTCACCATGTCATCCTCGTAGTCCAGCTCGACCGATTCGAGCATCGAGACCGGACCGTCGAGAGCGACGGGCATGTTGGACTTCAGGTATGAAGTGAGCACCACCGGCGGCATGTGCTCGTTCTTCTGCAATTCCTCGGGGCGGAAAGCATTGTACCCTTCAAGGCCGCCAAAATAGAGCTTCCCCTGGGAATCCCGGTACGAGGCCCCAAAGTTGAATTCGTTGGATTGAAGGCCGTGGGACATGTCATAGGCGTTGATCTCACCGGTCCGCGGATTGAGGCAGGCCAGACCGTTGTTGGTGCTCAGCCAGAGCCGGCTACTGGCATCGGATTGAATGCCGTAAATTACATCGTTGGGCAGGCCGTCATTTTCCGTATAGGAGCGGAATACCGCACCCGAGTCGTCAAAGCTCTCCAGTTTGAACAACCCGCGGCCCCTGGTTCCGACCCACAGCGTGGCGGATGCATCCACGTGCAGCGAAAAGACGGCATCGCTGCCCAGGCTGGAGGGATCGGCCGCATCATGGTTGAAGGTCGTAAATTTTTCCGTCTCCCGGTTGAAAAAATTGAGCCCACCACCGTCGGTTCCGATCCAGAGGTTGCCCAATCTGTCCTCGGATATACAGGTCACCCGATCGGCGCTGAGGCTGCTCGGGTCGGAGGGGTCGTGGGTAAAACGGGTGAACGTGGCACTCTCCCGGTCAAAACGGTTGAGGCCGCCGCCAAAGGTACCGATCCAGAGCACGCCGCTGCTGTCCTCGAAGAGGCACATGATTCCGTCGGCCCCCAGGCTGGTGGGCCGGGTGGGATCGTTGCAGAATATCGAAAAAGTGCCGTCCGCGGGGTCGTAGCGACTCAATCCGCGGTCAAGCGTCCCGATCCAGAGCATGCCCGAACGGTCCCGCTGCAGGGCCATCACCCGGTCACTACCCAGGCTGTTGGTATTCTGCGGATCGTGGCACAGCCGGGTCACCTCTCCGGTAATCCGGTTCAGGCCGATCAATCCGCCGGTGACGGAGCCGATCCAGATGCGGCCGTGGGCGTCCTCGGCAAAGGAGGTGACTTTGCTCACGCCCATACCCATCGGCCCCGATGATTCGGCGCCCACGTGGCCGAAGAACCAGGTGGTGGGATTCCACTTGTTGATGCCGCCCGTGTGGGTTCCGATCCAGAGCACTCCCCCCTGATCCTCGAAGATGCTGAAGATATTGTTGTCGCTCAGGCTGTCGGGGTTCATCTTATCGTTCATATAGTGCGTGAACGTGCCGCTTTGGGGCTGGAAGAGGTTCAATCCGTTGCTGGTCCCGATCCAGATCCGGTCCGCGGAATCCTTCAAGATGGTGCGCACCCGATTGTGGGTCAGGCTCAAAGGATCATCCGGGTCATGGATGAAGCGGGTAAATTTACCGTTCAACGGATCGAGCCTGTTCAGCCCCCCGCCGTGGGTTCCGACCCAGATATGGTTGTTGTCCTCGAACAGGGAACGCACCTTGTCATGGCTCAGGCTGTCGTCCTTGCCGGGATCATTCACGAAGCGGATACACTTGCCGGTTGAGGGATCCAGACGGTTCAGGCCGTTGTCTGTCCCGACCCAGAGGTTGCCCCCGCGATCCTCCACAATGGCATACACATCATCGCTGCTCAGGCTGGCTGGATCCGTCGAATCGTGGAAAAACCTGGTGATGGCGCCGGAGGTGGTGTCGATGCGGGCCAAGCCCTTGTCCCGGTTCCGCATACCGACCCATACGATGTTGTTTCGGCTGATGTGCAGGGTGCGAACATTGCAGCCGTGATCTGGTGAATCATCGTCGGAGTTCAGCGGGACATGATGAAAGCGATCGGTCCTGAAGTCCCACCGGACGATGCCGCCGTTCTGGGTGCCGATCCAGAGATCGCCGTTTTCATCCTCGTCGATGGCCCAGATGGTGTTGTCGGGCAGGGAGGAAGGGTCCGTGGGATCGTGTTTGTAGACCGTGAAGGCGTATCCGTCGTAACGGTTCAGCCCGTCTTCCGTTCCGATCCAGATGAACCCCCTGCTGTCCTGAAAAATGGAGAGGCCGGTGCTCTGGGAAAGACCCTCATCCAGCGAGATCCGGTCGAAGCCAATCGTATTGCCCGGGGAGGCCCCGGTACCGATGATACAGAGGATCAGCAGAAGCGAGAGCCGGAGTACGGCTTTCAGCACCGCCGGGCCAGGTTTCTGTCCGGACGTTGAACCCCTGGTAAACATTTCCCTCACCCTCGAAGTGGGCGGAAGCACTACCCGCCACGGCTCATTCGTCGCGGTGGCCGTTCGAGCCACCACTGCCGTTTTCCTCCATACTCACCTGTCTTATCGGCCTCCGTACATAAAAGAATAACCAGAAAAGCGCTGTTTACATCAGTCACCACCTGATTTATTCAGCCGCCAGCCCGGCGGTACAAACCGGGCCGGCAACTGGTTCGGGGCTATTCCTGGGGAACCCAGACGTTGACCGACATGGGCTCAACCAGGCCGTCACTCCAGAGGTAGGCGTGCCCCAGGGCGTCACTCCAGAGGTAGGCATACTGCAGAGAGTCGCTCCAAAGGTAGGCCAGCCCCTGGGCGTCGCTCCACAGGTAGGCCCGGCTCAGTGAGTCGCTCCACAGGTAGGCCAGCGAGTGCGCGTCGCTCCAGAGATAGGCGTGGCTGAGAGCGTCGCTCCATGCGTAGACGCCATCCCACGCCGTCCCGTCGTCCACGCTGTCGTGATCCATGACGTAGAAGCTGCCATCCTCTCTCTGGTTCACCGGGCCACCATAATGCTCCACGTCCTGCAACTCGAGTTCGATGTTCAGGCCCTGGTTGGCGAAGTCGGTGACTGTGCTGTGAACCGCGCCTACTGCGTTGACCATTCCCGTGCCCTGCTGCAGGACGCTGTAAACCGGATCACCGAAGTCGTCCACAGCCGGACAGGCCGAGGCCATCAGACGGAATTTCACCTGATCCGGCGTCAAAGAGGGATCGGCCTGGAGCATCAGTGCCGCGACACCGCTGATCACCGCCGTGGCTTGCGAGGTGCCCGACATGATGAAGTACTTTCCTGAGCTGAAGAAATCAGGATAGGTTGAGGGAAGGGTGGAGGCCTGCGGCATGACACTCAGCATGTGCCCACCGGGAGCCACGATCTCCGGCTTGACAAAACCCTCGACCGTCGGGCCGGTGGACGAAAAAGAAGCCAGGTAATCGTCAGTGCCGTCCTCAGGTGTGAAATTGTCGGTCATCGCACCGACGGTGATCACGTAGGGAATGTTGCCCGGAACGCCGATGGTCATCGGGTCGGGTCCCCGATTGCCCGCCGAGGCCACCACAACGATACCCTCGTGCCAGGCGGCCATCACCGCCTGGTTGAGTGGGTCTTCCCAGTAGCACGACTGTGCCGAAGCGGAAAACGAACAGTTCAGAATGCGGATGCCATATAATTCCCTGTTTTGCACGATCCAGTCGATCCCGCGAATCACGTCTGCATAAGAGCCCTGGCCGAGGCTGTCAAAAGCCCGGACCGCAATCACCCGGGCGTCCGGCGCCACACCCATGTAATGCCGGTCCCGGGAAGCACCGCTGCCATGGATGATCCCCTGAACGTGTGAACCGTGTCCGCATTGGTCAGAGGTTACCGTAACAGTTTCGTTTCCCAGAATTTGGTCGCGGATGGCATCATATTGTGGATGCGCCCGCCATGTGCGGTCCGTATCATAGTTGAACTCGGCCAGCGACCAGGTGCCGGTGTCCAGTACGGCCACGGTGACGCCCTTCCCCTTCACACCCTGCTCGTGGAGCTCGGCCGCGCCGATCAGGGTGGGGTAGAACGAAGCGGGAGAGGGACGTCCGGCCACCTCGGCCTGCCGGTTGTCGGAGATCCGGACAACACCCTCCGACCGTTTCAGCGATTCAATCTGGTCCGGGGTCAGCAATGCGCAGACGGACCGGATGATCCCCAATTCGTGGGTGATCTCACCGCCCGCGGCTTCCACCGCCACCGCCACCGAGTCAAGATCCACGCCCTGGATGATCATGCTCACCCGCGGCTGTCCCGCCGAATCGTCAGTAGAATCAGGCGCCAGGCTGAACATCAGAACGGCCGCGCCAAGGGTGATGGCCACTGCAGCAGCGATGAAAGTTCTCTGTTTCATTGTTTTATTCCCTTTCGCGGCTCGTCCGTTTCTGATTCTCAATGTATTTCGCATCATGCCTCTCTTATGGTCTGCCCCTTTGTAGTAGCAAGGACAATGCCAGACTTCACCAAAAACGAATCATTCCAGCAACCGATTTGATATGTGTATGTTGCGAAGATCAAGGATGCGGGCCTCCCGGGAGAAGCCGCCGAAAATAACGGCGATCCGCCACAATTGCGGTGGAATCCTCCGAATTTATCGCGGATGAAACAGAAACGGAGCCTTTGAGTTGAGATTGGGCTGTACGGCAGGACGCCGCCGGGTAGTCGCCCGGCGGCCGTGGTGAAGGTTATGGAAGATGCGTGGCGAGTATCAGTTCTGCCGCCGGCCCGGGTGGTACTGACCGGGCCGGCGGCTGGTTCGGGCTATTCCTGTGGCACCCAGACGTTGATCGACATCGATTCCGTCAGACCGTCGCTCCAGAGGCAAGCAATCCCCTGGGCATCGCTCCAATCGCCGCTCCACGGCTCGGGGCGCCATTGCCGCCGTAACTGACCGCTTAAAATTCGTCGCGTAAGGTGGCCACAACCACGCCG
>CBESOE010000122.1:0-13766 GCA_965531145.1 uncultured bacterium
CGTAGAGATCCGGGTGGTGGTGCTGCAGGGGAACCGGCCGGACAAAGAAGTATTCGGTGAGCACGGCAAAGAACTCGGCGGGGTGGGTGGCCGCATAGGTGTCGAGGAAAGTGGGGCGGCCCCACTCCACCTGCTGCACCAGGTCGTCGTATTCGCGGCCCAGGATTTCCGCCCAGCGGCGGCTCGCGGCAACAGAAGGGAGATAGGGGGCCCCGTCCACCGGCCCGTTCTCGGCGTCCAGCTGATGGGCGAACTCATGGCAGACCACGTCGAGGGATCCTCCGGAAACCATCTCGCTGTCCAGCACTTCGTCCCAGGCCAGCACCACCGCCCCATGGGTCCAGGACTCCCCCAGCCGGGGGTCCATCCCCTGGAAAACCGTCCCGTCAGGCATCTCCTCGTTCCCCGGGGCCAGATACTCCGAGGGGTAGACCAGCACGGTGCGCAGTTTGGAGAAGATATCCCCCTCCCGGCCCACCAGCAGCAGCGAGGCCCGGCCGGCGATGGTGAGCCGCACTTCGTCGTCGATCTGCTGGCCGCCGCAGCCCTCGAATTCGATCTCGCGGAGAAAGATCTGCACCAGCCCCTCGAACCGCTGCCGCTCCGGCGACGCCAGCCGGCGGCAGAGGGGCACCGCGCGATCCACCATGGCACGCTGCCGCTCGTCCAGCGGTGTTTGCAGCATTTGCTTACGACGGCTGCCCTTGAACCAGAACATGGTGCCCTCCCGATGACTGTGCGATCAGATCGTCAGCAAGGCGCGGAGCCCTTCAGCGGTGAGCAGGCCGGCTTCGGACGGCCGCTCGAGAAAGGGACGGATCTCATCGGCCAGCGCCCGCAGGTCGAGGGTTCCGATCCGCTCCAGCAGGTGACGGTCCCAGCAGTTGCCGTCCATCGCTGCGGCCCCTTCAGTCTGGTCCAGAGCGTTTTGGAGCAGGGTGAGATTCGGCGAGACCGGGGGCCGTTGTGACCGGTACCAGAGCAGGTCGTACCAGTCCCGCCCCTTGTCGAAGCTCCTGGTGCTGAGGGCATGGATCTTCCCCGCCATCAGGGACGGCAGATCGTGGTGCCGCACCGAGAAGATCTGGTGCCGGTTGACGATCTCGGCAAGGCTCACCGCACCGGCCGGGGGCCGGGTGTCGATCTCCAGCTTGATCGACAGTTTCTGTTCGGGGCGACCGGCCAGGCCCGCATCGGCCAGGATCCCGGCCACCTTGACCCAGGCCTGGTGCACGGTTTTCCGGTCGTTCCAGCTGAGCGCCGCGTCAAACCCGGCCAGTGACAGGTCCCTTTCCAGTTTGGCCATCCACTGGTCCGGCGCATAACCATCGGCGCTCTCCAGGGAAAAATCGAGATCCTCGGAAAACCGGGGCAGGTTGAAGAGAAACCGCAATGCGGTCCCGCCCACGAAGGAGAGGCAGGCATAGGCCTCGCTCTCGTGCAGCGAGCGGAGCACGCAGGCCTGCAGATACTCCCGCAGCAGGTTGAGCCGCCGTGCCGGATCAGGCAGATCCCGCACCAGGGCCAGCGCTTCATCCTTCATCGTTCGTTTGCTCCATCATCAGGGCCGCAGCTTTCAGCAGCCTCGGCGAACCGAATTTCACGGCGTAGCGCTCCAGTTTTTCCATATCGAGTAGATCGCGGTTCTGCAGCCGCATCTCCCACAGGCGGTCCGCAGTCCACGGACCCGCCGACAGGTGCCAGAAGTCGAGCAGCGCCTTCTCCGGGTCGGCCAGCAGCACCTTGCGCCCCTGAATCTCAACGGCACCGTAACCGAAAAATGCATCCCGCTTCAGATGCCGGTACTCAAAAATGCCATGATCATTTTCGAATCGCCTCGGTACCCGGGCGGTCACCGACGTATAGGTGACTGTCATCTCCGGGATCAGCCCGTGATAGGAGAGTGCCCACTCCCGGCTCAAATAGGAAGGCCGATACAGGTGGTTGGCCAGCTCGGCCGGGTTGACCGGAGTCCGGCTGAATGGTGGGGGCAAAGCATACATGCCCCGCCGCAGGTGAGTCAGTTTCCCCGCCTCGATCCAGCGATAGAGCTGCCGCTGAATCGTTGCCCTGCGCTCACCTGACAACTGCACGATCATTGCCAGATCAAAGAAAGGCTGCCCATCCATGAGGGTGACGAATGCATCGTATTTCATACGCATAATATGACATATTCGTCCTATTTTGTAAACAATTAAATTGAATCCGTAGTGATAGCGGCGCCAATATCGGTCGAAGCCGTCCAGGAACTCGTCAACAATGCGAGCCGCATACCCTTGGTCAACGATACAACCCCTGCAGACCGAGAGAAGAATATCGCGATGCTCCCAATTGGCGGAACACCACCGGACGGATACTCTGAATTCAGTGCCATCCCGAATCTGTGTTTGATTCCCCCGTTTGCCCTGCAGTTCACATCCCTGCGATAATGCGTTCATGGTCGAACAGGATACCAACTCAAGCCCCCGGGACCGGGGCGTGATCCGCAACACCCTGGGCACCGTGGCCCAGGCCCTGGCCGGCTGCATCAGCTTCGAAGACTTTTTTTCCGCCGTGCACGACGCCCTCTCCCCCTTCATCCCCCACGACGCCATGGGGATCTACATCTACGATGCCCGCAAGCAGCAGTTCCGGCCGCTGATCACGGACGTCCGGGAGGAATTGCCCGAGGCCATCGAAAAAATCTACTCCCTGCCCTCGGAGGACACGCTGAAAGCCCGGGCGATTCGCGAGAACCGCGCCTTCCGCATCGAGGACACCGCGGAGGCCAGCTATGCCGAAGCGCCCCTGCTGGTGAAAATCGGCCTGCGCAGCCACATGGTGATCCCGCTGGTCAGCCGCAACCGCCCCCTGGGGGTGCTCTACGCGGTGCACCGTGACCCCGGGGTCTACGACGACTTCCACCTCGCCCTGCTCACCGAACTGGCCGCACCTGTGTCGGTGGCCCTGGAGGAGGTTCGGGAGTTGACCACCAGCCGCGCCCTGCAACAGGTGGGCGAGGTGATGGCCGCCACCCTGGACATCCCCGAGCTCTTTCTCCGGGTGTCCGAACGGCTCCAGCCGGTGCTGCCGCACACCATCGCCTGCATCTTTGCCGTGGACGAGGAGAGCGGAGAACTGGGGCCGACCCCGCTGGTCCGCTCCTCGATCCCTGGATTCCCCTCGCCGAAGAACGAGTGCCGGGACCTGCCCCGGGAGATGGTGGACCAGGCCCTGGACCAGGGGACCCCGGTGCTGATCCCCAGCCTGACGCTCTATATCGCCCAGCACGAGAATTTTGCCGGGCTGATCGAGGCCGGGATCCAATCCTGTATGGCCTGCCGCCTGGAGGTGGCCGGCCGGCCCTACGGCCTGCTTTTCATGGGCGACCGGCGCCAGGAAGCCTACGCCCGCAATGACCTGGAAAACTTCCTCTGGGTCGGCCGCCAGCTCAGCCTGGCCATGGCCCACTCCGTCGCCTATCGCGAGGTGGAGGAGTTGAGCCGCCAGTTCCAGGAGGAGAACATCTACCTCAAGAGCGAGATCGCCGAGAAGAGCAACCTCGGTGAGATCATCAGCACCAGCCCGGCCCTGCAGAAGGTGCTGGAGCAGGCGGAGATGGTGGCGGTCACCGACATCACCGTGCTGATCACCGGCGAGACCGGCACCGGCAAGGAACTGATCGCCCGGGCGATACACGAACTGGGGCCCCGGGCCAGCAAATCGATGATCCGGGTCAACTGCGCCGCCCTGCCCCGGGACCTGATCGAGTCTGAGCTCTTCGGCCACGAGCGGGGATCGTTCACCGGGGCCGAACGGCGGCACATTGGCCGCTTCGAGCTGGCCGACGGCGGCACGCTCTTTCTCGACGAGGTGGGCGACATGCCGCTGGAGGCCCAGGCCCGGCTGCTCCGCGCCCTGCAGGAGGGCGAGTTCGAGCGGGTTGGCGGGGAGAGCCTGATCCGGGTGGACGTGCGGGTGGTGGCCGCCACCAACCAGGACCTGCAGCAGGCGGTGCGCAACGGTTCGTTCCGCGAAGACCTCTTCTACCGGCTGCAGGTCTTCCCGATCCACATCCCACCGCTGCGCGAGCGGGTGGAGGACATCGTCCCCCTGGCCCGGCACTTCGCCCTCCGCTCGGCCGAACGGATGAAAAAACCGGTGCGCCGGCTGACCCGGGAGAGCCAGCGGGAGATGCTCCGCTACTCCTGGCCGGGAAACGTCCGCGAGCTGGAGCACATGATCGAACGGGCGATTATCCTGGCCAAGACCAACGCCCTGGACCTGGTGCCGCTGATCAAGGCCGAGGCACGGCTCAACATCCGCGGCGGCCGCCACTCCTTCCCCACCCTGGAAGAGGCCGAGCGGGAGCACATCCTCTCCGCCCTGGAGGAGACCGGGGGCAAGGTATCCGGCAAGGGCGGCGCCGCCGAACTGCTGAACGTGCCCCGCACCACCCTGCAGGCCCGGATGCGCAAGCTGGGGATCAAGCGGTAGCCCAGCAGTTGTTCACAATTCCTTGAAATCCCACTTGACAGCCGTACTCATAATGCGTACATTTGTACGCATTATGAGTACGGATAATATTCAGGATCATCTCTCGGTTGCGCTGTTCGGAAAAACGCGACGCGCTGTCCTCGGTTTGCTGTTCTCCCATGTTGATGAAGCTTTTTACTTGCGCCAGATAGCGCGGGAGACCGGCGCAAGTCTTGGTGCGCTGCAGCGCGAAGTCGGCAGATTGACACAAGCCGGAATCATTCTTCGCACAGTGAAGGGGAACCACGTTTATTTCCAGGCGAACCAGAACGGCCCAATATTTGCAGAACTCAAAGGGCTGGTGGTGAAAACAGTTGGGCTCGTGGAGGTGCTTCGGTCAGCCCTTCTGCCGCTAAAAAAAAGGCTTCTCCTGGCCGTGATTTACGGTTCGATGGCCAGGGGGGAAGAGAAGCGCGGGAGCGACGTGGATCTTCTGGTTGTCGGCGAGGTCACTTTCGGTGACATCGTTTCCGCTATCGAGCCGGCCCAGGGACTGCTCCGACGCGAAGTGAATCCCACGGTCTATCCGCCGGAAGAGTTCAAAGCCAGGGTTGAAAGTCACCACCATTTTCTGAAATCTGTTTTCAGTCTGGAACACATTTACCTGACCGGTCGGGATCATGAGCTTGCAGGATTGGCTGAAAATCGGCTGGCTGACGGAGCATCAACCGGACAGCCGAGAGATCGGCGAACTCTTGAGCGCAGCGGATCGGGATCTCTCTGACTGCCAGGCGACAGGACTCAGCCCTGACTGGCGATTCAACATTGCCTACAATTCAGCACTCCACTCCGCCACCGCCGCCCTGGCCGCAGCCGGATTCCGTGCGGCCAGGGAAGCACACCACTATCGGGTGATCCAGTCGCTGTCGCACAGCATTCGGGCTGATTCAAGAACTGTATTAACCTTTGATCGTTTCAGAAAGAAACGGAACATCGTGGGTTACGAGCGAATGGGTTCCGTCTCGACTCAGGAGGCTCAGGAGATGCTCATCCTGTCCAGGAACTTGAGGCATGACATCGAACACTGGATTCGGGAACGCCATCCGGATCTGCTCGAGTAGTGCTCGACCGAGCGGTAGCCCCCCCAGAAGCTACCGCTCGATCTCCGATCAATACACGATCCTGCAGCTTGTCTGCCTTCGACTGGAAATGCCCGGCCAGCCGACGGATCAGGAACCGTAATCGAATCCTCCGGCGGTCGCCTTCACCCCGTGGGTGATTTCGAGATCCCCATACGCGATGAACCGATTGATCGAGGTCAATTCGTTTCCGTCCCAGGAATAGATGACGATCTCCGGGCTGTAGTATTCCCCCGGACCGCTGCCGGCGATGATCTCGTCAATGCCATCTCCGTCCACGTCGCCGCAAGAGACGTTTACGCCCCACTGATCGTATTCGAAGGCGAAGACGTTGATCCCGTTCATCGCCGTCAGAGTATTGTTGTCATAGTTCCATCCGCGGACATGGGGGCCGAAGTCGGCGCCAGGTCCGGCACCGGTGATGATCTCGGCAAAGCCGTCGCCATCGATGTCGCCCGCGGCCACGTTGACCCCGTATTTGTTGGTCCCGTAAGCCAGGAAACTCACTCCGCCCATGCTCGAGGCCGCACCCCCATCCACGTTCCAGCCGCGGACATGGGGACCGTACACCGCGCCGGGACCGGCGCCGCTGATGATTTCATCCATTCCATCGCCGTCCAGGTCGCCGGTGCAAACATTGACCCCCCATTTGGGTGTGCCGTAAGCAAAGAAGCTGACACCGGGGTAAGGCGTCACCGCGGCCCCATCGTATGCGAAAGCCCGCACATGAGGGCCGAACACCGCTCCTGGACCGGCGCCGGTGATAACCTCCTCCCGGCCGTCGCCATCAAGATCTCCGCCGGCAACATTGACCCCGTATTTGTTGGTGCCATAGGCCATGAAATTGAACCCGGGCAGCTGGCTGCCGTCGGTCTCGAAGGCCCTGACCTGGGGGCCGAACACCGGTCCGGGCCCGGGGCCGGTGAGGATCTCGTCGAGCTCATCGCCGTCCAGATCGGCCGCGGCCACGTTGACCCCAAAGCGGTCAACCCCATAGGGCTCGATCACGAATACGGGTTCCGAGATACCGGCTGGATCGTAGGCGTGGACATCGGTCACATTGTCGAACCCGGGTCCGGCACCGGTGATCACCAGCTCTCTGATCATGGGGCTCGTCTCACCGATCCACTCAACGGCGCGCTCCACAACCGTGTCGATCCCCTGGACCACGTCCTCCGGCTCGAGCCAGACCCCCTCGTCCACCGGAAAACCCACGTGGTTCAGATACTGACCGGGGGTATCCCACAGATACGCATCGGCACTGGAGTAGCGGGAATAAAAGTCGGGGTGGCCGGTCAGGTCGAGGGTCGTCGGGCTGTCAAATGCGGCACAGGTCGGTTTGCCAAAGGTGCGGGCCATGGGGTGGAAGGTCATCCGCAGGGCCACCTGGTCTCCCGAACTGAGGGCGCCGGGTCCGAGGAGGACAGCGATCGGTTTGTTGAAGAACGTCCCGGGATCACCCTCGATGTCGTAACCGCCGGGATAACCGGTCGCGGTCATGGCCAGATGGTCGTCGGGGTCGGAACGATAAGCAAAATCGACGGTGAGCACGGTCTCATTGAACAGCAAACTCAGCCCGTTGTTGCTCAAATGCATGTTCCCGCCCCAGTTGGTCCGGAAATCGATGATCAGGCCATCAAGGTCGAGATCCTCCACCATGACCCGGCAGGCCTCCTCGAAGGCCGCCTCCACGTTGCCGTCCCAGGCCAGGACATAGATGTAGCCGATTCTTTCATCGCCCCGCTCCAATATCCCCCAGGTGGTCCAATCGGGACCGGAGGGGAAAGGGATCCCCACATCGAGCTGCTCCAGGCCGAGCATGGACATGTCCACCCCCGGGTCCACCATCAGGCTGGTGGGCAGGTGCTGAACCTCTCCCGTGCCGTACTTGTGAATGTCGATGGTGGTGAAGAGATGCCAGTTCATGCCCACGGATTTCCGCCAGTGATGCTCATACGTCGCATCTGAAGTTCCCCAGAACCCGGCGATCGGAAGATTGGCTTCCACAAGCTGCGGATACAGCTCGGTCCAGGGCAGCCCGTCAAAACCGAGGACCACGTCCCCCAGTTCCAGGCCCAGCGGATGATCATCCACCACATCGTAAACGAACTCTCCATCCTCATGGAGGGTCACGCTGGCTCCGAAATGGGTGAAGCGCCCGCCGCCGGCACAGATGGCCAACGGCACGCCCGGCTCAAGTGTGGTCGAGTAGATATCCGGTTCGTAAAAGTTAGTGTGGCTGTTCTGGTGCGCCCGGGCAATACTCTGCATCATTGCCTGAAAGCGCCCACGGCTCACGCCGTCGGGATAGAGTTCATCCCACAAGGGATCGCAAATCGCCGGAATGTCCACATCATGGTTGCTGTAGCAAGCGTAATCGTGATCCAAAGTGTCCCGCCAGAGGGTGAACAGTTCCTGCTGCTCCGTCGGATCACCCATGCCCCAGGTGGCGTCAATCAATGCCTGCCAGTCGCCGTCTATGGAAGACGGCATCAAATCAGGCCGAAGATTGGGGGCCGGGTGAGTTTCCTGGGGCAGGAAGCTGGGCCACTCGAGAGCCGTCTCCACCATCGCGGGGAAAAGCCTTCTGGCAGAGTCGGCAGACGGGCCGGCATTCGCACATATCGCCCAGCCAACAGAGAACAAAACGAAAATGGCGATGATGAAGATACTGGAAAGAAACCGGATCCGAGTGTTACCAAGTCGAAATGAGCACTTCATGGTTCCTCCCCCAATTTTTATGGAAATTGATGAAGTGGCATCAGATATGCTCTGCACCTGGCACCACCCCTGCTAATACAAACGTGAAACCCATGAATCCTTCACTCCCTCCAGGCCCCCAGGAACACAATCCGGGGATCGAGCGGCAGCCCCCCTGGCGCCACCATCCGATCCCCGAATCCACCAAGCTCGAACACCTGATAGCTTTCGTCTAAAAGTGCCCGGCGGCCACGTTTACACCATGGGTCATGCCAAGGTCGCCAAATGCCTCGAGCGAAAGCCACTCGATCTCCTGTGAGTCATCGAACATGTAAACCTTGAGCCAGCTGCCGGCATCAAGGTCGGGCCCCTGCCCCACCACGATCTCGTCACGACCATTGCCGTTGAGGTCGACCCCGGAGAATACGTTGGCGCCGAAGCGCACATCTTCCGCCGGCCAGGCAAAGAAGTTGAAGCCGGCGATGGCCGTTGCCGTGCCGCCGTCCACATTCCAGCCCCGCACATGGGCACTGAACACCGCGCCCGGGCCGGCCCCCGTGATAATCTCGTCGATTCCGTCGCCGTCGATGTCGCCGCAGGCCACGTTGACCCCGTATTTCAAGGTGCCGTAAGCAAAGTAGCTGACCCCGTTGATGCGAGTGACCGTCGATCCGCCGTCATAGTCCCAGCCTCGAACGTGGGGCCCGTACACCGCACCGGGTCCGGCGCCGGTGACGATCTCATCGTAGCCGTCACCATCGATGTCGCCGGCCGAGACGTTCACCCCCCACTTGGGCGTGCCGTAGGCGAAGTAGCTCACCCCGGGCAGCGGGGTCACCGTGGATCCGCCGTCGTAATTCCAGCCACGCACATGGGGGCCGAAAACCGCCCCCGGCCCGGCACCGGTGATGATCTCATCGAAACCGTCAGCATCCAGATCACCAGCAGCAACATTCACCCCGTATTTATTGGTACCGTAAGCTAGGAAACTGACCCCGGGCAACTGGCTGTCAAGTACCGAAAACCCACGAACGTGCGGCCCGAATACTTCACCCGGCCCGGCGCCGGTGAGGATCTCATCCAGGCCGTCACCGTCAATGTCCCCGCAGCTTACGTTTACCCCGTAGTGCGGCACGCCGTAAGCACTGAACTGGTTGCCCGCAGCCGCATCCTGTTCGGGTGTGAAGAACCGCACGATGGAGTCGTTATCGTAAGCAGGGCCAGGGCCGGTCACCAGGAAGCCACCGTTGTAAACCATCGTCACCGCGGCAAAGCAATCGAGCCGGCCATATCCGACCCCAAGGTCATAACCCGGATCACCCAGATCGACGGCAGAAACCAACATCATGGTCCGTAGTTCGTCAAACTCGAGACCCGGATCGGCCTGAAGCATCAGAGCCACCGTAGCCGTCACATGGGGTGCGGCCATGGATGTGCCCTGCCAGGATTCATAGCTGCCGCCAGGAACGCACGAGGGAACCGATTGCCCTGGAGCCGAGAGCTCGGGCTTGCGACGGTCCTCGGGCCAGGCCTCACCTTCAGGGCTTGGTCCGCGAGAGGAGAAAGAACAGAGGTTGTCGGAAAGCGTTGTGGCACCCACACCAATGACATATTCGTAATTGGCCGGCGCCCCCGTAGTGGCCTGGTCCGGCCCATTGTTCCCGATGGCGGCTACCGGTACAATTCCCGCAGCCCGCCAGGCCAGAATGGCGGTGTGGTAGCCCGGCCATTCCGCCAAATCCACCCCCAGCCCCCAGCTGTTGCTGATTACGTGGGGAAAATCATTGGTCGATGGCTCACCATCCGGATCGAGCATCCACTGGGCACCGTCAAAAGCATCGCTCAGCTCAAAGGAATAGTCGTCATCGAAGATCCTTCCCGAAATAAACGTTGCGCCATAGGCCAATCCAATATCCGGCTCGAAGGGCCCCGGGCCATCGCCGCCAACCATGGTGCCGATGGTATGTGTGCCATGGCCTGCACCGTCATGAGGAGTAGGTGAACCATTGACGAAGTCGAACCATGAATTGTCTCCCCCCCGCCATTTGTCAGCGATGGCCGGATGGTCGGGATCGAACCCGGTGTCCAGGGAGCCGATAACGATCCCGCTGCCGTCCAGGCCGAAAACCTCCCAAACCTCGTCTGCCCGTACTATCTCAATATTCCAGGTGGCAGCCGGCACCGGCCACGGCTCAATCACCGGTTCAGGCAGCCGGCCCGTCACATCCTCTTCGATACTCCGCACTTCCGAAAAGCCGGCCAAGGTCTCCAGGAGCGGTCTGGTGGCTTCAAAGGCGATACTGTTGTTGATCCAGAATGACCGAACCTCCGCTTCGAGACCAAACGCATGGAGGTGGGCCAGGACTCGCGCCTGGCTCCTCGCAGCGGTTTCCTGCAAGGCAACGATCATCTCGCCGGCCGTTGCTCGGCCGCCAGTGAACCGGCCAAGATCGACCTGTTCGTCGAAATAGACAATGACCGGTATGCGATCACCCTCCCTGATGTCAGCCAGTCGGTGCTCAAGGGACGGGGTAATCGTCGCAGCAATAAGGGTATTGCCCAATATCATCGGTCCGATCAGGATGAGTATATAAAGAAGCCGCATCATGGTGAACCTCCCGATTTATACTTGTAAAATGAGGGTAGGGGCCCAATGCGGCCCCTGCCCGAAATAATTCGATGAGATGCAAGACTGTCGCTTCATTAGAAATGCCCGGCGGCCACGTTGACCCCCTGGGTCAACCTCTCTCCACTAACGTCCTCGAACGCCTCGAGCGATAACCACTCGATCACCTGCGTCCCATCATAGAGGTAGACCTTGACCCAGGTCCCGGCAGCGGGGTCGGGCCCCTGCCCCACCACGATCTCGTCACGACCATTGCCGTTGAGGTCGGCCCCGGAGAATACGTTGGCGCCGAAGCGCACCTCTTCCGCCGGCCAGGCAAAGAAGTTGAAGCCGGCGATGGCCGTTGCCGTGCCGCCGTCCACATTCCAGCCCCGCACATGGGCACTGAACACCGCGCCCGGGCCGGCCCCCGTGATAATCTCGTCGATTCCGTCGCCGTCGATGTCGCCGCAGGCCACGTTGACCCCGTATTTCAAGGTGCCGTAAGCAAAGTAGCTGACACCGGGAATCGAAGCGATGCTGTTGTTGTCGAAATTCCAGCCTCGAACGTGGGGCCCGTACACCGCACCGGGCCCCGCGCCGGTAACGATCTCATCGAAGCCGTCGCCGTCGATATCGCCACAGGCCACATTCACACCCCACTTGGGCGTGCCGTAAGCAAAGTAACTCACACCGGGAATAGACGTAACCTTTCCGGTGCCGTCATAGTTCCAGCCGCGGACATGGGGACCGAAAACCGCCCCCGGGCCTGGTCCAGTAATGATTTCGTCATAGCCATCCCCGTCAAGGTCACCTGCAGCCACGTTCACCCCGTATTTGTAAGTGCCGTAAGCCAGAAAGCTCAAACCGGGCAGAGGTGTGCCGTCCACCTCAAAGCCCCGAACATGAGGTCCGTAGATGTCCCCCGGACCCGCACCAGTCAGAATCTCATCGTGATGATCGTCATCCACATCGCCGCAACCAACATTGACCCCGTAACTGGATGCACCATACGCGCTGAACTCAGTGGTGGGAGTGTCCGCCATGCATTCCAGTGGAAGGAGGCGAACCTGTGGCGGGTTGGTCTCTGCAGAACCTGGCCCCACCAACAGACGTGCCAGACCTGGATAGTGGTAACCCATATCGATGATGCCGACGTCCATTGCCTGATCCGAACTGGTCGTTCCGCCGATCACTAAGCTGTCCTCATCACCTGCATCGATACAGGGACTAGTCGCACCCAGGAAATAATCCCCGTCACTCCCACCGGCGAATTCCGGGTTCTCAAGGATATTCCCCAAACCCCAGTCGAGGGTGCTGCCAGCCTCCACATCCACCATTGGCTCACCACCATCCACATCGCTGAAACTGATGCCGAGGGATGATTCATCTGCGAGGGCAATGGTTTTCCCGGTGGGAGCGCTGTTTCCCCAGAGTATCGTGTCGGTCACGGTGGCCTTGGCGCCAGAAATCAAACCAATTCCGCCACCACCAAGGGTTGCGCTGTTCTCAGCGATAGTACAGTTAGCGATCAGTACGTCGGTATGTGCGTCTATGACAATGCCGCCGCCATAGCGGGTGGTTGCCGTATTCCCGGCGACAACATTGTTTCGAAATTCCGCCGAAGAATTGCTCAACTGAACCCCACCACCGCCGGTAAAGCAAACGTTACCCGTTATCGTATTCCCGACAACCAGGGCCGGATATATCTCCGGAGCCGCCACATCACCTCTTAATGAAATTCCGCCGCCATTGGCGGTCGATGTGTTTTCGCTCACCGTGTTATTGATGATCATACTCGTGGATTTATAACACCCGATCCCGCCAATAGAACCCGCCGAATTGTTGGAAATGGTATTACCGGAAATCAATGGCGACGAATCATAGTAATAAATCCCACCGCCAAAATAATCTGCAATGTTGCCGTCGATGGTGTTGCCGCAAATATGCGGGGACGAGCCGAAGTAGCAACAGATCCCACCGCCATTTATCGTGGCCGTGTTGTTTGCAAGTGTATTCCCTGAAATAGCCGGGGAGCATTCAACCTCACAGTAGATCCCGCCGCCATCCCCCGCTATGTTTCCCGTGAGGGTGTTGCCGCGGATACCCGGGGAGGCATGGTCTGAGCATAATATCCCGCCACCCCATCCTGCATTATTATTCGTGATCGTATTGTCCATGATCAGTGGTGAGGAACCACCATTGCATCGTATTCCACCTCCGCCCCGTTCAGTTGTGTTGCCAGTGATGATGTTGTTCTTGATTACCGGAGATGAAGCATTAACCAGAGAGACTCCGCCACCACCGACAGCTGAAGTTACCCCGTTCTGGATGGTGAAGCCATCGAGAACTGAATCCCGGCCCTCCCCGTAATTGAACTTCACTACAGTCCCGGATTCGTCCCCATCGATGATCGTCACCTCGGGCCCCTGCTCGCTCCGCAGCGTGATCGCCTTGCCGTTGAATTTGATGTTCTCCACGTATGTCCCCGGCCGAACGATCACCGTGTCATCGTCTGCCGACGCATCGATGGCCGCCTGGATCGTGCCGTAGTCATCAGGCACGTAAATGGTTGCGGCTTGAACTGTGATTGGTAGAATAAAAAGTATGGCCAGGACAAACGCATGCTTCATGACACTCCTCCATTTGTTGTGAACTCATCCATCGCCAGCAGGGCGACACACTTCGTTCCAGACCCCCAACGAAAACAGGTGCGAATTCCACCCGATTAAAAATGCCCGGCAGCCACAGAAGTTCCATGTGTCAGCCCTTCATCGCCAAACGCCTCGAGAGTGATCCACTCGGTCGCCTGTGTTCCGTCGTATAGGTAAACCTTGACCCAGGTTCCGGCACTGGGGTCGGGCCCC
>CBESOE010000123.1:0-13530 GCA_965531145.1 uncultured bacterium
TTTTTCACTCGCCGCGGGGAAAGGCGAGGGATTCGATCAGCACGAAGGCGGCCTGGAGATAGGAGGTCGGGCAGAGCGGGAAACACTCCTTGCAGTCGTTGCACTCTTTGGCGGCGATCTCCGGAATGAAGCTGATCTCCTTGCGGATCCCCCGGTCGATAAACCCTACCGCATGTTTCTTGACAACCTCGTCACAGTATCTGACACAGAGACCGCAGTGGATGCAGAACGAGGCGTCTTTAGCAAAGCGGTCCCGGTCGGCGCCATACACCTCGGCGTAAGCCACCAGCTGGGGCGATTCCGGAGCGTGGGCCATCAACAGTTCCAGCAGTCCCTTGCGAATCCGGTCCACCTTCTCGGTCCTGGTCTTGACCACCAGGCCTTCTTCCACCTGGTAGACGCAGGAGACGACGTGTTTCTTCCAGTCACCGTAGTCCAGTTCCACCATACAGAGGCGGCAGCCGCCCAGGGGTTCCAGCTTCTCGTGATGACAGAGGGTGGGGATCGATATCCCGGCGCTGCGGGCCGCCTCCAGAACGGTCATCCCCTTTTCGGCGTCCACATTTTTCCCATCGATTTCGAGATGAACCTTGTCGCTCATTTCTTTTTGCTCTTTCTGTCGATGGTCCGCTGCTCCTCAGGGATCGGGGGAGGAACCGGTTCGGCTGACAGTTTCTTCACGGCATCGAACTTGGCCGGGCAGACGTCGTGGCACGTTCCGCAGTTGGTGCACTTGTCCTGCAGGATGACATGGATCCGGTTCTTGCCGCCGTCGATGGCGTCAGCCGGGCACTTGCGGAGGCAGATCATGCAGGCCAGGCACTTCTCCGGATCGATATAGAACTTGATCAGCTCCTTACAGGAGAGCGCCGGGCAGCGTTTCTCCTTGATGTGAGCCTCGTATTCATCCTTGAAGTAGCGCAGGGTGCTGAGCAGCGGGTTGGGGGCGCTTTTGCCCAGGGCACAGAGCGACGCCTCCATGGCCAGTTCGGAGAGATCCTCCAGCGTCTCGATGTCGCTCTCTTCTCCCCTCCCCTCGGTGATCCTCGTCAGAATCGTATCCATCTGACGGAGACCCTCGCGGCAGGGGACACACTTGCCGCAGGATTCATCAGTGAGGAAGTGGATAAAGAACCTGGCCACGTCCACCATGCAGGTGTCCTCATCCATCACCACCAGGCCGCCGGAGCCCATCATCGATCCGGCTTCGGTCAGTTCGTCAAAACCGACCTCCAGGTCGAGCAGTCGCTCGGGGATACACCCGCCGGACGGCCCGCCGGTCTGCACCGCCTTGAAGGTCTTGCCGTCGGGGATGCCGCCGCCAATCTTGTGGATGATGTCGCGGAGGGTGATCCCCATGGGGACTTCCACCAGGCCGGTGTTGTTGATCTTGCCCACCAGGGAGAAGATCTTGGTGCCCTTGCTGCCCTCGGTGCCGAAACTGGTGAACCAGTCGGCACCCCTGTTGATGATCAGCGGGACATTGGCCCAGGTTTCCACGTTGTTCAGCACGCTGGGGCGGTTCCAGAGGCCCTTGATGTTGGAGCGCACATATTTCGGCCGGGGCTCCCCCACCCGGCCCTCCAGCGCGGTCATCAGCGCCGTCGATTCACCGCATACGAACGCGCCGGCGCCCTTGTGCACCTGGACCGTGAAGTCGAACCCCGAGCCGAGGATGTTCTTGCCGAGGAAGCCGTATTCTTCGGCCTGCTGCAGCGCCAGGGTGAAGTTCTCCACGGCCAGGGGGTATTCCTGTCGAACATAGATAAAGCCCTCGTGGGCGCCGATGGCATAGCCGCCGATGATCAGCCCCTCGAGGATCGAATGGGGATTCCCCTCCAGCAGCGTGCGGTCCATGAAGGCCCCGGGGTCACCCTCGTCGGCGTTGACGATCACGTATTTGATTTTTTCCGCGGCATTGCGTGTGCCTTCCCATTTTCTTCCCGCCGGGAAACCGCCGCCGCCCCGGCCGCGGAGGTTGGCCTTCTTGACTTCCTCCAATACTTCCACGTCGGTCATCTGGAACAGCGCCTTGCGCAGGGCGGAGTAACCGTCGATGGCCAGGTAGTCGTCGATGCTCTTGGAATCGATCCTGGTGTTGTTGGAGAGGAGGTGCCGCTGCTGATGCTTGTAAAAAGTGATCTCCGACTCGCGAACGGCCGGCTCTTTCGTGTTCGGGTCCTTGAACACCAGGCGGTCCACCACCTTTTTCTCGCCGATGGTGGTGGTGACGATTTCGGGCACATCCTTCAGCTTGACGCCGAGGTAGCAGATTTCCTCGGGGTGGATCACCACCACCGGGCCTCTCTCGCAAAATCCGTGACAGCCGGTCCCCTTGGTGCTGACCGTGGCCGTCAAACCCTGCTTCTCGATCTCCTCGGAGAAAGCTGATATCAGTTCGGCGGCACCGTAGGCCAGGCATCCGGTTCCGGCGCAGATGGAGATGCAGGGCGCGTTCGGATCTCTTTTCGAGGAGAGTTCCTGCCTGTAGGAATCCAGCTTTTCGGGCGATGTCAGCAGCGCCATTGTATGTCCTTAGGTGTACTGTTCCAGTATGTCGGCGGTTTCGGCGGTGGAGACCTTGCCGTGGGTTTTCCCGTCGATTTCCATCACCGGCCCCAACGCGCAGCAGCCGAGACAGCTGACCGTTTCCAGGCTGAACTTGAGCTCGAGGTCGGTTTCGCCGGCATCGATGCCCGTGCACTCCTTCACCGTGTCGAGGACCCGCGTCGCCCCGCGGACGTGACAGGCGGTGCCCACGCAGACGTGCACCTGGTGGCGGCCCTTGGGCACCAGGCTGAAGGCCTTGTAAAAAGTTGCGATGTGATGGATCAGGGACATGGGAACCTGCAGCTTTTCACTGACCCGCTGCAGCACGGCCTGGGGAAGCCAGCTGTACTCACGCTGAATATCCAGCAGGACCTGGTTGAGCTGGCTCGCATCGCTCTGATGCCTGTCGATGATCTGGTCGATTTTATCAGTGCACATTACTCACTCACGGGTGCGTTGTTCCGAATGATTGATGAGATTGCTTCGTGAAAATCGGGGACAGGCACCCGAAGACGGTAGCCAGTCCCCATTTTCATTGTTGCCAGTCCCCATTTTCACGCATGAATATGAAAGGTGCCTGGCACCATTCATATTCATTGAGCCACCGCGTAGCAGTTGCTTTCCGTGTCGTATCTAACCAGCCCCTGCCTCGATGAACTCTTCATGTGCTTTGCCACTTCGGACGGCTGCAGGCTCAGCGTTTCAGCGATCTCCCTGGTGGAGAGTGGTTTTTCCCGCAGCAGCAACACGATACGGCTGATGGCCAGGTTGTCACCAACCAACTCGTCAAAGAGCCGGTTGACCTCGTCGCCGGCAAAGAACTCGCGGTAGCCCTCTTCCGTTCGGATGGGTACCCTGAGCTTCTCCCGCTCCACCAGTCGCAGGTAGGGGATCAGCTTCCGGACGGCCTGCAGGGCCTGAATCAGGACACTCTTCTCGACACCCTCGGGCTTGCCCAGCGGCCCCAGATCCTTGATCCTGCCGGTGAATTCGTTGATCACGTCGGCCAGCCGGTTCCCCTCGCCGCCGGACATGAATTCGATACTCAGCCTCTCGGGGTCCATGCCGATCCGCTGCATGATATTTTTACTGATATATATATTGCTCAATGCATCAAAGTTGCCGTGGGTGGCGTAGTTGCACTCGTTCAACTTGCAGCCGCCCACCAGCACGCCGTCCAGCCCGTTGGCAAAGGCCCTGAAGATGAACTCCAGATCCACCCGGCCCGAACACATGACGCGGATCAGTCTGATCTCGTTCTTGTACTGTAAGCGGGATACTCCCGCTGCGTCAGCAGCGCCGTATGCTCACCAGTGACAGACGAAACCGATCAATTTCGGTTTGAATTCAGGACCGCCGCTCATCGGTTCTCACCTCCTTCGCCTCGCAAGTGACAGGTGCAAAAATCGGGGACATGACAAAAATGGGGACTGGCTCTCGATTTCCGTAGGAAATCGGTGCCTGTCCCAGATTTTTGTAAGGCCAGTCCCCATTTTTGCTCAGCCTGTCCCCATTTTTGTCCTACACGTCCTTCACCGCGGCCTCCAGTTGATTCAGGATCTCTTCCCCGGTGACCGCCGCATCGATCTGGCTCAGCAGCGCTTCATCGGTGAAGTGCTTCAGGGCGATGGCGCTGGTGGGACACTTGGCCACACAGAGGCCGTCTCCCTTGCAGAGGATGGGATTGACCCGGGCCTTCTTCCCCTTCGGTGTATCGCAGAACTCGATGGCGTCATAGGTGCAGGCGGTGATACAGGCCCCGCAGGACACACAGTCGTATTCCTCCACGCCGGCCACGGATCCCGACGCCACCACGGTGTCGTGGGACATCATGGTCAGCACCCGGCCGGCGGCGCCGTAGGCCTGGTTCACCGCTTCCTCGATGTGCTTGGGGTAGTGCGCCATGCCGCAGAGAAAGACGCCATCGGCGGCGAACTCCACCGGCCGCAGCTTCACATGGGCTTCCTTGAAGAACTGGTCCGGGTTCAGGGTGACCCGGAACATGCCGGCGATCTCTTTGGTAGTTGAAGAGGGGACCACGGCGGCGGCCAGGGAGAGGATGTCGGCATCCAGTTCCAGGCGGTTGCCGAGGATGAGGTCGGGCACGCTGACCTTGAGGCAGGGCTGGCCCGCCTCGTTCTTCCCCGTCTCCACCTGGGGTGCGTCCTCCGGCGAATACTGGATAAAGTTCACGCCCTTGTCCGCCGCTTCCCGGTAATAGTCCTCCTTGAACCCGTACGTCCTCATGTCCCGGAAGAGGATGTAGATCGCCATCCCGGGCTTGGTCTCCTTCAGCTTCAGCGCGTTCTTGATCGCGTGGCTGCAACAGACCCGGCTGCAGTAGTTGCGGTCCTCGTTACGGCAGCCCACACACTGGATCATCACCAGGCTCTCGGCGTTGACCACCGCTTCGTCCTTGCCGACAATCTTCTCCCCCAGTTCGAGGTGGGTCAGCACCCGCTCGTCCTCGCCGTAGAGGTATTCGGCCGGCTGGTAGACATCGGCCCCGATGGCGATCACCGCGGCACCGTGATCGATCTTTTTTACCCGGCCCTGGGATTCGACGATGGTGGTGAAATTCCCCACGTAGCCGGAGACGTTGCGGATGACGGCTTCGTGCGACACGTGGATCATCGGGTTCTTGTAGATCGACTTGGTCAGACCATCCAGATACGTCTGGACATCCATCCCTTCCAGGGTGGCGTGGATTCGCCGCGCCATTCCGCCCAGCCGCTTTTCCTTCTCCACCAGGTGAACCATGTAGCCCTGGTTGGCGATGGACAGGGCGCAGGTCATGCCGGCGATACCGCCGCCCACCACCAGGGTGGTCTTGTTCACCGGCAGGTCGAACTCCTGCAGCGGTTCCAGGTGGGCGGCCCGGGCCACCGACATGCGGATGATGTCCTTCGACTTCCGGGTGGCGGCTTCCTTTTCTTTGGAATGGACCCAGGAGCACTGCTCGCGGATGTTGGCCATCTCCAGGTAGTATTGGTTGAGCCCCGCCTCGCGAAGGGTGTCGCGGAACAGTTCCTCGAGGGTGCGGGGGGAGCAGGCAGCGATCACCACCCGGTTGAGACCTTTCTCCTCCGCCAGGTCGGTGATCTCCCGGACGGCGTTGGTGGCACAGGAGAAGAGTTGTTCCTGGGCGTGGACCACGTTGGGCAGTGTCCAGGCATATTCCACGGCGGAGGGCACATTCACCACGCTGCCGATGTTCGCCCCGCAGTGACAGACGAATACGCCGATTCGCGGCTCTTCCCGGGTGCTGTCCCGCTCCGGCGGATAGGTCTTCTCCCGGGTCAACTTGCCGCGACGGAAGTGCAGCACCTCACCGCACTGTGACCCGGCGCCGCTGGCGCTGAACACCGACTCGGGGATGTCGACGGGCCCCTGCATGCCGCCGCTGACAAAGATCCCGGGCCGGCTGGTGGCCATGGGGTTCTCGGGAGGTGTCTGGGGAAACCCGTGGGCGTTGAGTCCGATGCCGAAGGTCTCGGCAAGCCGCTGGTGGTCGGCGGGCGGATTGAGCCCCACCGACAGCACCACCATCTCGAATTCTTCCTCTTTTACACCCTCGTCAGGTGTGGCGTAGCGCACCACCACGTTTCCGGTCTCCGGGATCTCCCGGACCACCGACGTGTAGCTCCTGATGAACCGAACTCCGTCCAGATCTTCGGCTCTCTGGTAGTAGCGCTCGAAATCCTTACCGATGGCGCGGATGTCGTTGTGGAACACCGTGCACTCGGCCTCGGCCTCGTGGTCCTTGGTCAGGATCACCTGCTTCTGGGTGTAGGTGCAGCAGACTCCGGAACAGTAGCTGTTCTCCCCCGGGGTGACCTTGCGGGAGCCGACGCACTGGAGCCAGGCCACCTTTTGGGGGTGCTTGCGGTCGGTGGCGCGGAGGATCTCCCCCTGGTACGGGCCGGTGGCCGACAACAGTCGCTCGTAGTCCATGCTGGTGACCACGTTCTGGTATTTTTTATAGCCGTATTCATCCACCACCGCGGGATCGAAAGGCGAGATACCGGCAGCCAGGATGATCGTCCCCACACTGATTTCGATCTTCTCAGCAGTCTGTCTGAAATCGATGGCGTCGGGCTGACAGACACCGGTGCAAATGTCGCACTTGCCCTCTTTGAGTTTGAGGCAGCTCTGGTCAATGTAGGTGACCAGAGGGATGGCCTGGGAGAAGTAGATATGGATGGCTTTGTTGTTCGACAGCCCCTGGTTGTATGGATCAGGGTATTCCACCGGGCAGTACTTCATACAGATCCCGCAGCCGGTGCACTTGTCCTCGTTGATGTAGCGGGGCTTGCGGGTCACGGTGACCCGGAAGTCACCGACCTCGCCTTCCACACTGTCGATCTCAGCGTAGGTCAGGGCTTCGATGTTTTGATGACGGCCGAACTCGACCATTTTAGGTGCGAGTATTCACGTGGAGCAGTCGTTGGTGGGGAAGGTCTTGTCGAGCTGGGCCATGTGACCGCCGATGCTCGGCCCCTTCTCAACCACGTAGACCTTGAAACCGGCGGAGGCCATGTCGAGAGCGGCCTGAATGCCGCTGATCCCGCCGCCCACCACCAACACGTCTCCAAGATTCCCGTCAGCTGGAGTTTTTTCCACTGGTCCTGTCCTTATGGGTTCTAAATGACTTCCCGAACTATTTCCGTAATGTCCTTGATCTCGATGCTGTCTTCCACGTCCAGGGTCAGCCGGCTGTCCTCGAACATGGAGATGCAGTAGGGGCAGGCCGTGGCCAGCACCTCGGCCCCGATGGCCCGCGCCTGTTCCACCCGCAGATCGGAGAACCGCTCCCCCTTGGGTGTCTCCATCCAGACCCGTCCGCCGCCGCCGCCGCAGCAAAGGCTGTTGCGCCGTGATGCGGCCATCTCCCGCAGGGTCAGACCCGGAATGCTGTTGAGGACTTCCCGGGGTTCGTCAAAAATATCGTTGTGCCGGCCGAGGTAACAGGGGTCGTGCCAGGTGATCTCCTTGTCATAGCTCCCGGTGATCTCCAGCTTCCCATCCCGGATCAACTCATGCAGGAACTGGGTCATGTGGACGATCTCGAAGTTCACCATGAACTCGGTATACTCGTTTTTGAAGGCCTCGAAACAGTGCGGGGACGAAACCACGATCTTTTTGACCCCGTTGTCGATGAAGGCCTTGATGTTTTCCTTGGCCAGCTTCCTGTAGGTATCTTCAGCGCCGGTCTTGCGGATACTCTCGCCGCAGCAGCTCTCGCTGGTGCCCAGGATGCCGTAATCCACGCCGGCCTTGTTCAGGATCTCGGCCGTGGCTTTCGCCACTTTCTTCATCCGCGGGTCGTAGCTCAGGTAGCAGCAGCCGAAGAAGAGGACTTCCGTCTTCTCGGTGAACGGCTTGACCGACAGGCCCTCGGACCAGGCGGCCCGCTTCGCCCGGTCCTCGTTCAGCGGATTGCCCTCGTCGTTCAGGCTGGTCCGGGCGGCCTTCACCGGTTTGGCCGACGCGTGCACCACATCGTAATTCACCGCGATCTTGCGCAGGGAGACACCCAGGGTGATCTGCTCCACACCCCTCGGGCACTGCTCGGCGCAGGTGCCGCAGGTGGTACAGCGCCAGATATCCTCGCTCTCGATCTCGGTCAGGCCGAAGGAGGCCTCGCGAATGATCTTGCGGATGCTGAACTGGCGGAAATCATTCCAGGGACAGACAGTGTCACACTTCCCGCACTGGAAGCAGAGCCGGAAGGCATCGCCGCCCGACTCCTTGATCTCTTCGAGGACCTCAATGAAAGGGTTTACTGTTTCCACTGTTTCATCAATCCTGTTGTATGCAATTCAAAGCTCTTCAAGCGAACGGTTTCAAAACCTCAGCTGAGGTTCGAGAGCAAGGCGTCGGCTGACGAGAAAGCGCAGCATACGCTTATGGTATGTGAGCATTTCGAGGAAGCCGACAACGCTGCTATCGGGCCTCAGATGAGGTTTTGCTCAGTCCTTCTTGTTCATTCGCGCCACGGCGTCCAGGAGCTGCTGCACTCCGTATTTGTCGGCCAGCGATTCCAGCCCGATGTCGAGCTGTTCCGGCTTTGGCTTTTCGTCGTCCTCGTCCACCCAGACTTCCCGCTCTTCATAGACCAGGACGTCGTTGAGGCACCACTTGACACAGAGCGGCTCGTCTTCGCCTTCACACATGTCGCACTTCAGCGGCAGACCGGAGTCGGGCTCTTTGAACCAGTCGCGTGACGGACAGGAGGCCCGGCAGAAGCCGCACTCGTCGTATTCCTTGCCGTCGATGGTGTAGATGTCGCGGCCGGCACATTCGGAGGGTGTGTACTCGCCGGCGAACACGGGCAGCCAGATGTTTTGCAGCCGATGAGTGGTGACCCGAATGCGGGACCTCGCCGGATTGACGCTGCTGTATTTCGGTTCGGCGTGAAAAGCGGAACAGGCAATCTCGCATCCCCGACAGCCGTTGCAGCGGTCAGCATCAACCTTGATTGTCTTGATTACTTTCTTGACCTTGGCCATCTTTCAATATCCCCCTCTTCTCGAGGTCATCGGCAACATAATCCAGGTCCAGTTCGTGCAGCCTCTCCCTGGTGGGTATACCGTCGTGGTTCCAGCCCTTGTATGTGTAATAGGTGCTGAGCAGCTCTTCCTCCAGCTCGGGAAAGCGGTGCCGCCAGTGGTCCTTGGGCGGCTTCTCGTCCTTGCGGCTCATGCCTCTGCGGTTGTTCAGGGCCCGGTGCAGGTTGCGGCTGCGATTGACTTTCCGTTTCAGCTCGTCCTGGTCCACGTCCATGCCGGTGGCCGCCGAAATCAACTTGTGGTAATTGTTGATGTGGTAGGGCGGTTTGAGACAGAAGGACGCCATGCCGGCGCAGAGCCCCAGGGCATCGTCGATGTTGTGCAGCATCTCCATCCAGTCCACGATCTCGCTGCACATGGGCGGCGTCGGGTACTGGGGGATCGAGTTATCGCCGCGCAATTCCCAATCAACAAAATACTGCTTGAATTTTTCGTTGGGAACCTGGGGCCAATCCTCGACGAACCGCTCACGCTGCTCCCGCTTGGGAAACGGCGCCTGGGGCCAGTTGCCTTCGATCTGGGTGATGCTGATCTTCTCGTTGGTGGAATACATCAGGAAGTAGAGGGGGTCGAGCATGCCCAGCTTGATCGGCAGCTGCTCGTGCTTCTTGATGTTGTTGTGCGCGAATTCTTCCGCGCCGTTACCGATGCGCTTGGCCGCCCAGTAGGTGCCGTCGGCCAGGATATCGCCGATGCCCTCCCGGTTGGCCAGCCGGTCGAGCAGCCAGAAGAACCGGCCCTCCTTGTCTTCGTCGGGCGGGCAACCTTCGAAATCCTTGTCCGTGAGGATGCCGTTTTCCTTGAGCTCCACGGCAAAGGCGAGGATCTGCGGGGTGGAGAAGCCGTCCACGCCGTATTCCTGGGCCCGCTGGACGATCTTGAACCCGAAATCGAGGTTGTCGACATAGGCCGCCATGCCATAGGTCAGCTTGGAGAAGCACTTCATCATGTAGCGGGGGAGATCATTGACGTCGATCAGGGCCCCGCAGCTCTGCGGGCAGTTGTAGCAACTGATCAACCGCTTGATGGCATCGGTCTGCGAGCCGGCCCAGCTCTTTTCAATATCATCGGACCAGAAGTTTTTCCGCCGCGCGCGGGCGTTGCCCCAGGAAAAGCTCTCGGAGTGCCACTTCTCGTCGGTGTGGAGCATTTCCTGGGGCGAGCCGATGCCGGAGAGGATGGTCATCACGTCCGGGATGGGATGGGTGTTGCGGAAGTTGATGTACTTGGTGACGTCCTGCATCAACTCCATGAATTTGGCGCCGTCGGCCAGGTGGACATCCCCGGTTCCCCGCACCGCCACCGCCTTGATCTTCTTGTCGCCCATGATGGCGCCGCCGCCCAGCCGGCTGGCGCTGGACCTCGACTGCTCGATGGACGAGGTGAAGCAGCGGTTCTCGCCGGCCAGACCGATGGCGGCCACCTGGGCGCCGGGTTCGTTCAGTTCCTCACGAATCAGGTCCTGGGTTTCCAGCGCGCCCCGGCCTTTCAGATGACGGGCATCGCGGATTTCCACCTTGTCGTCCTTGATCCAGATGTAGACCCAGTCCGACGCCTTGTTGCTGAAGATCACCTTGTCGTAACCGGCGTGCTTCAGCTCAGCCGACCAGAACCCGCCCATCATCGGGTAGGCCAGCAGCTCCGACTGGGGAGAGATGAAGGTGACCACGGTGCGGTTGGCGCTGAACGCCGGCGTGCCGTTTAACAGGCCGGTGCTGAAGATCAGCAGGTTCTCGTCGTCAAAGGGTTTGACATCGGCGGGAACCCTGTCCCAGTGCTGCTTGACGCTGGTGCCCAGCCCGCCCAGGAAAAGCTCGGTCAACTTCGGGTCGGTTTCCACCTTCTCGATGTTGCCCGTGGCCAGGTCGATCTCCAGGTGGTAGCCCATCTCCGCGTATCTCATGTTCAGTCCCTCATATCGGTCAGTGGTCGGAGGCCCTCTGATAAATGGCGCTCACACAACAGACGGGGCCGCAACATCGGCCCCCCGTTCCTTTTTCAAATCTTCCAGATGTCTCAACCGCGGGATGATCTCCCGGTGGATCTCGCACATCACCGATGTGCCGCAGGCGCTGCCGGTGAGGACCAGTTTGTCGTTGGGGCATCCCCCCTGGCAGGAATTTTTCGACTCACAGGCCAGGCACTCTTCCGGGGTGTCCGTCTCGGCAAAATTGTACTGATAGGGGCCGCACAGCAGCCGCGCCATCGGGTCGTCGTCGAAGATCGTCCCGGTCTTCAGCGAGTGATTTCGGATGCAGGGCCCGATACCCCCGTCGGGAAAGACGGTGGCCACCCGCTGCCCGCACTGATAGGGCGACGACTCATGGCCCCAGAGGGGGATCAGGGTATCGATCATGAAGGTGGTGTGGACGTCGTAGCCTTTGCTGACCACGGCCTCCTCCAGCAGATCACAGATCCGGTGGTAGGTCTTCAGCAGCCGGCTGCGGTATTCATCATCCAGCCCGCGGTAGAGATTGCGGTAGAGCCGCAGCCGGTAGCCATGGTCCACGGCGAACCCGGCGATCTCCAGTGCGCGCTCGAGATTCTCGTCATCCAGGGTGGCCACCACGGTCTGGCCGATGACATTCGATCGCTCCTCGATGACTCCCATTCTCCTGGCGAGCTCATCGAAGCCGGTATCGGTGACGTTGGTGGAGATCCACTGGATATCTTCCAGGTCATCCCAGTTGACCTGGTCGATGGTGTCGCCGTTGGTGTAGACGAAGCCCTGCATACCGTCGGTGTTGTCGTAGACGGCGTCCATCACCCGCCTGATCCGGTCGGTGCGCAGCAGCGGCTCGCCGCCGAGGAAGCCGATGGCGTTGACCTTGACGTTGTTGGCTTCCCAGACTTCCGGTATCCAGTCCAGCAGCCGGTCAAAGGTGTTCTCGTCCATCTCCGAAACGTTGTCGTCGCCCACCTGGTTGAAGGAGTAGCAGTAGCTGCACCTCCGGGTGCAGCGGTAGGAGAGAAAGAGGTGGAACCAGAAGAAGGCCAGCTTCTCCCAGCCGGCATCTCCGTGCAGTCTGCCGTCATCAGCGGTATACATCCGCCGCAGCTGCTTCACCCGTTCTGTCTCTCTTCTCATCATCCTAATACGATGCCATCCGTGGGAAACCCTGCAGGTAGATGCCCGAGAGCTGGCTGGCCATCTCCCCGGCCCCGGGGTCCCGCCCCGGCCGGTACCACTGGTAGATCCAGTTCAGGGTGCCGAAGAGGTAGAGCGCGGCCAGCCGGCTGTCCGCCGACGAATCGCCCGATTTTCCGTTCATCCTCTCGAAAATGGACTGGGTCAGGTCGAAATACTCTTTCCGTTTGCCGGCGACCTTGAGGTAGAAATCCCCGTCCAGGGAATCGATCTCCCGGGAGCAGATTTTCAGGTCGTTCATGTGGCGGATGAAGTATTCGAAGTGCATCTCGATCATACTCTGCAGGCAGGCCGTGGGATCGGTCTCGGCCTTGATGATCTTCCTCAGTTTTTCGCAGATCGATTCAAAGGCCCGGAACTGGATCAGGAAGAGTAGCTCCTCCTTGCTGCTGAAGTAGTAGTAGAGGCCGGCCAGGCTCATCCCCGTCGCCTTCGCCACATCCCGGATGGATGCCCGCTCGTAGCCCTTGCTGGCAAAAAGCGCGGCTGAAGCGGAGAGCACGGCGTTCAGCTTCTCGTCGTAGCGTGCCGTACGCTGACGCCCGCCCGCACCGCCGTTCCCGTCCTGCTCGCCCGGTTTCACTCCCGGTTTCGAGCCGGGCTTGGCCCCCGGTTTTGTGCCGGATAGCTTGTCAGTGATTCCCAGGCCGCTTCCCATGGGTTTCCCTCAGGCTTTAACGGACGTTAAAATACTGAAATAACGTATTTTATGTTGTTTTTCGGTATATTCGTTCGAACGTCCGTTCGAATATTGTCAAATTTATAGCGTTGGAGGGTCAAAGTCAAGAAAAAGCTGTTATTAAATGACCCGGGGGCTGAACGTGAAACCTCAGCTGTGGTTCGAGAGCGCGGCGCCGGCTGACGATAGTGGCGAGCATACTCTTGTGGTATGCGAGCCGCTCGAGGAAAAGAATAGGGATTTGCTTTCCCAGCGTCAAGAATTTCCCACTGATTCACCCAGCGGTCCGCCCAACGGCACCGCCGCTCGCTCGCCGGCGGCGGTGATTCGCTTCGAATACCGGCCGTCCCCTCACCCGCCCGCCTCCTCTTGGCCCGGCTCATCACCGAGTAATACCCGTAATACCGCACCAGGTTGCACCCCGGGCGGCGGCACCTGCAGCGCCAGCAGCGACAAGAAGGTCAGCGCATCGGGTGGAAGTCGCCTGCGGCGTCGAAGGCGCCGTCGGTGGCCAGGGCATGGAGGTGGATATGCGGGTTGACCCGGTCGCCAAACCGCTGGGGCAGCACCACCATCCCCAC
>CBESOE010000124.1:0-12805 GCA_965531145.1 uncultured bacterium
CTCGACAGGTCAGTATAACTAGTGCAGCTTATGGAATCACAGGTTTTTACTCTGACCACAAACATCTCGATATAAATGAAAACAAAATGCGACGAGATTCATTGCCCCTTATGCGGCAGTTTAGATGTAGATTCATTTCTTGAGGACAAAAATAGAATCTACTTGCATTGTTGTTTATGTAAGTTGGTCTTTGTTCCCAAACACTATTGGCTTAGCGTCGAAGATGAAAGGGCAACCTATGATTTGCATGAGAATGACGCACAGGATCAGGGATATCGCCACTTCTTATCTCGATTAAGTACACCGCTGTTGGAGAAGCTGAAATCAAAACAAAAGGGATTGGATTTTGGTTGTGGCCCAGGTCCGACCTTGTCGGTCCTATTGGAAGAGAAAGGTCATCAGGTGGATCTCTATGACCCACTTTATTACAACGATCCTTCAGTTTTTAATAAATATTATGATTTCATATGTGCCACTGAAGTAGTGGAGCATATGCACGATCCCAATAAGGACTTTGCAGCATTATTTAAGATGTTAAAACGAGGTGGTTGGCTGGGTATTATGACTAAGCTGGTGATTAATAACCGCGCTTTCAGTCGATGGCACTATATTCACGATTTGACGCATGTTTGCTTTTATAGTCGGAGCACCTTTGAATATCTCGCGCAGCGCTTTAATGTCGAACTCAACTTCGTTGCAAATGATGTGATATTGTTAAACAAGAAGTACTAAGGGTAAGAATAAATGGGCTCAGACCACTCTGAACGGTCGGGGACATAGGTAACAAAAGAGACCAGGTGTATGGGTAACGTTAGATGCCAGAGTATTCGACCAAGTAAGGAGATCATTGAATGGCGACTGACCCCAGCTTTATTGAGCATATCCTGGATCAGGCGGGCCTCCCGGGACGATTGACGGGTCGGAAAATGTTTGGTGAGTACGGATTCCATTTGGATGGAAAGTTCCTGGCACTGGCATGCGACAACAGCTTCTTCATCAAAGCAACCCAGGCCATCGATGACCATGGGTTGGGCCTCCCAAGAAGGCCACCATATCCTGGCGCCAAACCATATCCTGTGGCTGACGAGCTGCTCGACGATCCTGACCTCTTGCGCCAGGTGCTTCTCGATACGGCAGCCCTTCTCCCGGAGCCCAAGCCCAGGAAGCCGAAGAAACGATAGCCTACTGTAAGGACATCCGTTGGCATCCAAGTATTTGTTAAATTTCGGAAATAACGTCAAGGGGTTGAGAGATTTGACGCGGCTTGCCGCTGATGCGACTACGGTAGAACGATTTGCAAAAGGTTAGAAAATGAAAGACTTCAGCAAGCCCTCTGCATATTCCCAACGCTCTTTTGAAACGAGTGCCCTTGCTTGCGGTAAGACAACAGATCCACCTCCGGGATCCTGGCACATGAGTTCCGGCTAGGAAACCTTCACTGGTCTTTTTGGCGTTGGTTTTGGAGGCTCTGAGTCGGTTACAGGTTCTGCAGGTGTAGGCGTTGGCCCCGGCGGAACAACATCCAGCGTCTGATATTCTGCATGTTCGGAGTCAGAACAATTCGTACAGATCGAAGGTCTCGACCAAGGTATGGTTCAGGGTATATGGAGCTACTTACTTCACCAGGTCGAGGCGATAGACCTTGTAGATCGGGCCGCGGTGATCGTCTTTTTCGTTGATCGTCACCACCGGGACCATCTGCGGGTGATTGAACAGTCTATCGTACTCAGCGATCTGCTTGCCGTATTCCTTGGGGAAGTCGTAGAACCGCTGGTAGGCATAGCTGTTGAAAATCAGATATGTGATCCCCTTTTCGGCATACCACTCGGGGGGCTTGCGGTGCAGGAACCGCTGGAAGGTGTAGGAACGCTCCCCCCACTCGGTTTCGTTGACTGGTGTGTACAGCTCGATGCCCACCTTGCTGCCATCGGGAATGTTGGCCGGAATCCACTCGGCGATCAGCACGCCGGAATAGGGCCGGCCAGCCTTGATTTCCTCCCACACCCGGTCCTGGACCGGGTAGTAGAGTGTCGCCAGGAGCACCAGCGCACCGGCGGCCACGGCCAGCCGGCGTCTTCCCGCCTTCACGTCACCCTTGCCGCCGACCCAGCCGATGATCAGTTCCAGCCCCACCGCCGCATAGATGGAAAGCAGGGGGACGACGGGCAGGAGGTTGCGGGTGAAACGGACGGTGAACGCGGAAATCTCGTAAAAGTAGAGCCCGAGGAAGACCAGGTAGAGCACGTCTTTTTGACGCCGGCCCCAGAGCAGGGCCCCGATGCCCAGCAGGGCCAGGCCGAACTGGCCGAAGCCCATGCCATAGCGGGCGAGATAGGAGATGTAGAACCACCAGTTGTCGCTGCCCATGGCCCCGGCATGCCCCTCGGAATAATGGTCGAGGTTCCAGATGAAGTCGGTGGAAAAGCCGTTCCAGTCAATAACCGCGTAGGGTGTGCCAATGGCGAACCCGAGGAAAAAGACGACCCACAGCAGCACCCAGCGCCAGCTCAGCCGCCAGAGGGCCGGCAGCACCCGCCGTTCCTCCGCCGGCACCCGCAGCTCATTGACAAAGAAAAAGAAGACCACCAGCGCCGGGGCCACCAGGATCGAGGCGCCGTTGTACTTGGTGGAGGCGGTGAACCCGGCGGCCAGGCCGGCCAGCAGGTCCCAATGGGAGAACCGCCCGTGGTCGAATGCCTTCACCGCGAAATAGAAGCAGAGCAGGGTGTAGAAGGCCACCGGCACGTCGGTGGTGATATACATCGAGTTGTGAATGTGCTGGACGTTGAGGGCCAGGAACAGCGCGGCCAGCAGCCCGGTGCGGGCCCTGCCGTAGAGACGGCGGCCCACCGGGTAGAGCAGCAGCACGGTGAAGATGCCGTACAACGCCGTGGTCAGACGGCCCAGCATGTAGAGACGGATCTTCGCCGCGTCTCTCCCCACATTGGGCGGCAGGAACCAATCGACGGACACCGGCCAGTTGTAAGCGGTCTCCAGGGTCACCATCACCGAATAAAAATAGACCGAGGGGTAGACAAAGTAGTGGGGGTGCAGGCCCTCCTTCATCATCCGCACCGGCTTGGCGATGATCACCGATTCGTCGGGGTGGTCATTGAGCGGCAGACCGAAATCGATCTCATGAATCCGGGCCACGGCGGCCACCAGCAGGATCAGCACCATCAGCCAGAAGCGCGGTGAACGCAGCAGCTGTCCCAGTTGACGGTAGCCCACGGCCAACCGGCCCAGGGCCAGAACGGCCAGGATCCAGAAGGCAGTGGAAATCTTCTGCACCCCCAGTTCAACTCCGAAGAGCAGAAGAGTGGGGCCCTGGAACAGCGCCACCACCAGATAGTTGACCAGGGCCAGGCCCAGGAGGATGTTCAGGGCGATGATCACCCGCCGGTGCCCGGAGCGGCGGAGGAAACCGGCCACCTCCCGGTGACCCAGGGCCAGCCGGGTCACCAGCAGGCCGAGGAAGATCCAGAACACATCGCCGGTATTCTCGATCCCCATCTCGTAGCCGCCAAGAGCAATTAAACCTGTACCGGCCAGCAGCGCCCACAGGTAGTACACCCCGAAGAGGATCAGGAGAACGGTGCTGATCCGCCGCAGCCTCACCGGCCAGACGCCTCCGGCAGCACCCTGCTTCTGTTCTGCTGTCATCTGCTTCGCTCCCCCTCCACTTCCCTTGTCCCAACCGATGGGTCTACCCGATGAAACGGCGGGTCAGTGATCGTTGCTTGCGCGGCCCGATGCGCCGCCAGCCGGATTCCCGGAATCGGTGCCGGAACGCTTCTTGCGCCGAGGCTTGAGAAAACGGTATTCCACCAGCGCCTTGGGCAGATCAAGGGCGGTGCGGATGGAGAAGATGATCGGGCGGTCGATGGACGACTCGCCGGCGAACCGCTGGTGGAATGTGATTGGCACCTGCTTCATGCGGTAGCCCTTGAAGTGGCCCGCCACCGTGGGCAGGCTCTGGAAGGAGAAGTAGTGAAAACGGTAGTCGAGGATGTCCTCCAGCACTTCCCGGCGATAGGCGATGAAGCCGGATTTCACGTCATGGATCGGCAGGAAGAAGAGCAGTTTCAGGATCGCACTGAAGCCGTTGCTGAGGAGTTTGCGCAGCTGGCTCTTCTCGCCGTATTTCTTGCGCCAGCCCTGCACCAGGTCCCAGGAACCGTCAATGCATTCCCGGTAGAGCATGGGGATGTCCTCGGGGGCGTACTGCAGGTCGGCGTCGGTGGTGAGCACCACCCGGCCCTGCGAAGCCTCGAAGCCGCTGCGCCAGCCGGCTACGATGCCGCGGTTCTCCTCGTGACGCACCGGCACCACCTGGGGAAACTCGCCGGCCAGCCGCTCGATCACCGCGGCGGTGGAATCTGTGCTGCCGTCATCCACCAGCAGGATCTCGAAACCGTCGATCCCCTCGGCCTCCAGGGCTCGGACCGTCCGGCCCACCAGCTCGCGCAGGTTGTCTTCCTCGTTGTAGCAGGGAACCACAACGCTGAGGTCCAGATCTCTCACCCCGCCATCCATCGCCTGCAAACCCTCCCACGCACCTGTCCGGACCGCATTTTCCTTGCCAGTCCTTTGGCGCCGGGTATTGTAGTTCAAGCCGCCCCGAATAGTAAAACCGATCAGCTGTCCAGGTTGAACAGTTCCCGGAGCCCCCGGCGGGCCAGCAGCCAGAACAAACCGGCATAGAGGGCGGCACCGCCGGCCACGGCCAGCCAGACCGGCAGCCGTTCGCCGAGCAGGATGAGGGCCAGCCCCATCACCAGGGCGGACAGAGCGGCCTTCCAGACCAGGCCGAACAGGGGCAGGGCCCGGGCCACCTTCCAGAAGAAGGCCGAGCTCTCACAGCAGAGCATCAGCGCCTGGGAGATCACCGTGGCCACGCAGGCCCCGGGGATGCCGTACTGCGGGATCAGCCAGAAGTTGAGAACCACGTTGACCAGCGCCCCGACGGCCGCCGACCAGGCCAGGATCTTCTGCCGGCCGCAGGCCACCAGGCAGTAGCCGTAGTTGGCGCCGATGAAGGCCAGCACCGCGCTCCAGATCAGCAACTGGAGGGCTATGGCACTGTCAGCGTAGTCAGGGCCGAACAGCGCCAGGACCAGCGGGCGGGCCAGCACCGTACCGCCGACACCCAGGGGCAGGGCCATGATGATGGAGATGGAAACCGATTTCCGCAGCAGCTGCTGCAGAGCCGCCGTGCCGTCAAGGAACAGTTTGGAGAAGGTGGGGAATATCGCCTCCATCAACACCACGTTCACCGAGATGACGGCAAAGATGATGTGGTAGACCGCCGTGTAGAGCCCCACCTCGTGCTCGCTGCGCAGGTGGCCCAGCATCAGGGTGTCGAAATTGAAGTAGATCTGGTGCAGGAAGAGGGTCAGCACCAGCGGAAGGGCGGCCCGCAGCATGGCGGCATGGTTGCCGCCCGGGCGGGTGAATGTCGGCCAACCCCAGTTCCGCAGCTGGCCGCCCCAGAGGAACAGCGCGGACAGGCCGTGCCCGGCGAGAAAGACCAGCGGGATCAGGAAAAGCTGCTCCGGCCCCCGCACCAGCAGCAGGAGCAGTACGAGGTAGGACCCCATCTGCAGCATTTCGGAGAAGCCCACCATCCGCATCCGTTCTTTGCCCCGGAAGACCCAGGCGAGGTTACCCGCCATGGGTATCAGGGCAAAACTGAACAGGATCAAAAGCCGCGCGCTGTTCGCCGAGGACGAAAAGAGGTCGGCAAGGGGGATGATCACCAGCAGGGAGAGCACGGTGAGCGCCACGCGCAAGGTCAGCACCCGGCCGGCCAGTTCACTCACCGTGCCCTGCCCGGCGGCCACCGCGCGGGTGCCCAGCACCTGCAAACCGCCGTCGGTGAAGAGGATGAAGTAGGCCAGCACGGCCAGGGCGTACCCCACCTGGCCATAGGTCTCAGGGCCCAGGACCCGGGCCAGGTAGACCGAGACCACGAAGCCGAGCACCGAACGGCCGGCGGCCCCGGTGAAGAGCCACCAGGCATTGCCCAGCAGGCGTGACCAGAGCCCGGTCATCGGATCGCTTCCCGTCTGTTGCTGAGGTGGAGGGGTGCTCATGCTCACTCGGAATGCTCGAAGGGCTTCCGTCGCTCCGACAGACCGATCAGGAGTTGGTCCCTGAAATAGTCAGTGGTGGGATAGGCGATGACCTGGCCGTTCTCCATCACCAGCCGCCGGAGTATCTGCTCCATGAAAAGGCCCCGGTTCATGGGAAAAATCTCCCAGACTTTGAGGAGCAGTGACCGTATCCGGTCGATGGGCGATATGACCAGGTTCGAGGAAAGCATCCCGCCCCGGCAGAACCAGAGCTGGCCATCGGAATCCTTGTCGGCCCACATCCCCGGCTCGTCCACCAGGAAGTCGTCCAGGCTGCGGGATATGGCCACCACTTCGGGGTAACGGTGAAAGAACGCGCGGAGGCGCTTGATCGTTTCGGGCTGGACCTCGATTTCCCAATCGCCGTCGTTGTGGAAAAAGAGGTCGGCGTCGCACTCCTCACCCACCTCGAGGTTGGCCAGCCACCCCCGCATGTAGTTCAGGGTATGGCGATTGAAGTGGCCGTAGGTCGCACAGTGCCCCTGGCGGCTCACCACCTCGGGCCGGCTGAGCCAGACGATGTTCTGGAACCCGTCGCACACCTCCTGCCAGGGGAACCGGCCCGGCTCCGCGGGGGTGCCGTCAATGGTGAGGCCGGCCCAGGCGATGAACGGCTTGAGCCTGACAAGGTTCTCACGGGCGATTCGCAGTTCGTCCTTGCCGCTGGCCACCACCTGGGTGGACCAGATGAATTTCGAACTGCCCTCCGGGGCCTCATTGCTGTTGACGGTCAGGGTTGGCCGGCGCAGCCTGGTGAATGCCCTGCGGAAGTACCCGGTGATTCGCCGTCGCCAGATGAATACCTGGGTTCCAAGGCTCATGTTCACTCTCTTCTATCGCATCCCGCGACCCCGGGAGGGTGTCATCATCCTGAAATCAGATCACCGGCGTACCCCCTGGCATATCCGGCGCTCCAGCACAGACAGCCGAGAAAAAAGAGGGGGAAGGTCAAAATAATATCACGAATCAGGCCGTTGCGGAGGGCCAGTGCCCGCCCGATCACCCGCACCGTCCGGATCAGGGGAAAGAAGGGCAGCAGGAAGGGCAGCACCAGGCGGTTGTTGAGAAACGAACCGGGCAGGTCCGCTTCCCGGCGCACCCGGTAACTGTGCTGGCCGTGCATCAACTGCTTGCGGACAAAGGCCCGGAAGCGCACCGGATTGTGGTGTGACACCCGGATCTGCGGATCGAAGAGCAGTTTTTCACCGGCGTTGGAGAGCCGATGGCAGAAGACCATGTCCTCCCCTGCCCGGATCTCGGGGAAACCGCCCTGTTCGGTGAACAGCTGCCGGGAAAAGGCGCAGTTGGCCGAGGAGACGAAGCCCACCTCCCTCATCACGTTCCCCGGGGCGAAATCCATGGTTTCCAGTGGGTATTCGGCCCGGCTGCAGAGGGTGGGGCTGCCGTCCACGATGGCCCCGCCCAGTGCCTGGTGTCCCTCACGGTGCCGGGCGGCGATCCGCTCCAGCCAGTGGGGCGGCACGGTGCAGTCGGAATCGACAAAGACCAGCAGCTCACCCCTGGAGTGCTTCACCCCGGCGTTCCGAGCGGTGCCGGCAAAGGCGCGGGCGGGCAGCTGAAATGCCTGCACCGCGGGGAACCGGTCCCGGATCAGCTCCACGGTCCGGTCATCGGAACTGTTGACCACCAGTATCTCGAATTCCTCGCGGGACTCCTGGGCCAGGATCGATTCCAGGCAGGCGGCAATGGTGCCCGATGCTTCGTAACTGGGAATGATGACCGAAATCATGCGGCAAACATATCACAGTGGAGCGCCGACCCGGAATCCCCCCTCGTTGCCAAACCAAAAGGTGTTCTATATCATCACTGGGATCGAATCGAGTGGTTACTACGAGTTGCCACTTCGTCATTGAGATGAGCAGCCGCAGTTGCCTCCTCTGTCATCGCGAGGAGCCGTCGAAGACGGCGACGTGGCGATCTCAAAACAGAGGTGTGAAGAGGAGACTGCCGCGTCGCCCGCTTCGCGGGCTCCTCGCAGTGACAATCTGTGCCGCTGTTCATTTCGCTGATTTCCTATGGACCCGTGGGTCAGCGGCTCGCAATGACAAGTGCGGTGGGAATAACCGGCCATATGCGTAAAACCGTCTTCATCTGCCTTTCCCTCTTTCTCCTGCTGATGGGGGCCACCGCCAGCAAGGACAAACTCCCCGGGGCATTTATTGCCGACGAAGCCGGGTACTACATGATGACCGAGAGCCTGGCCCGGGACATGGATCTGCTCTTCACTCCCCAGGACCTGCAGCGAACCTGGCAGGACTGGCCCAACGGGCCTGAGGGCGTGATCCTGAAAACCACCGATGGCGGGAAAACGGTCTGGTACGGCAAACCGTATCTCTACTCCCTGGTGGCCGTACCCTTCTATCTTGTCCTCGGCGCCAGGGGCTTCGTCTTTCTCAACCTGCTGATGCTGCTGATCATGTCCGCCCTGGGCTACCGCTACCTGGCCCGGGGGGCCGAAGACGAGAGCGGCCGCAACCGCGCCCTGGCCTTTTCCCTGACCTTCTTCCTGCTCAGCGCGTCGTTCTCCTACGCCTTCTGGTTCCAGCCGGAAGTCTTTAACATCTTCCTCGTCTTCTGCGGTTGCTACTTCGCCTTTCCACCGGTCTCTCCCTTCACCGGCATGAGTACCGGAGCCGGGGACAAGACCAGTTCCAACCCGGTCTGGCGCATCGCCCTGGCCGCCGTTTTCCTGGCCCTGGCCGCCTCGCTGAAACCGGTGAGCGTCCTCTTTCTCCCTCTGCTGCTGGCCGGGGTGCGGCCGCTGAAACCGGGGAGCGCCCGGAAGCTGCTGGTGGCCGCCGTCTTCATCCTGCTGGCCGCCGGCGCTTACCACGGCATCTCCCGGGTGGCCGGGGGCGGATGGTCGCCCTACCGCGGCGAGCGCCGCTCCTTCAACCACCGCAGCGGCTACCCTGGTCAACTCCCGGCCGAGGAACTCTGGACCCGGGTGGGCAAAACCGGCAAGAAGGAAGAGTACAAAGGCTTTCGACTGGCCGGGATCAACCCCCTCTACCACCTCGAACCGCGCAAGCTGTTTTACAACTCCATCTACTTTCTGGTGGGCCGGCACACCGGCATCTTCGTCTACTTTTTCCCCTGTCTGGTCTGTCTGGCCGGGCTGGTGGCCGAGCGGCGACGGCGAGACCCCTGGCGGTTCTGGCTGCTGCTGGCCATTGCCGGGCACGCCCTCTTCTTTTTCATCCTCATGCCCCACAACTACCAGGGGGGCGGCGGTTTCATCGGCAACCGCTATTTTGTTTTCTCCTACCCGGCCTTCTTCTTCCTCCGCCGCCTGCCGCCGGGGCGCGGATGGCTCCTGGCCTGCTGGGCCGTGGCCGGCCTTTTTCTTTCCCAGCTCATCTTCACCCCCTTCGGGGCGGTGACCCACCGGCCCACGCTGCAGGCGCACACCAGAAACCCGATCTTCCGCCTGCTGCCCTACGAGGCCACCCTGCGCTACGTCCCGGGCTACCGCGTCTACTGGCACAACGGGACGCAGGTGCGGCTGATGGACGGGAATGCCTATTACGAAGAAGATGATTCCTGGTTCTGGATTCGCGGGGAATCCACCACCCGGGTGCTCTACGCCTCGCCGGAGCCTCTGGAGCGGATGATCTTCCATGTCAGCGACCCGGAGGTGGAGATCAGCGGCGGCTGGGCCAGCGGGTCCACCATTTTGCAAGATCCGGAACTGAACCCGGACAACGATCCGCACTACCGCCTGTTCGAACCACAGCGGACACTGGTCAAGGTGCAGCTGGCCTACAGCTACGATCCGTTCTGGTTCTACACCCTGACCTTCCGCACCAACACGGGGATCCTGCCCTGGCTGGAGGACCCCGGAAGCCGGGACAAGCGTTATCTCGGCTGCCGGGTGGAGTATCTGGGCAACGGAACGCGGGAGGACAATCCCCGGCTCTTCCACGGTTCTGTGGAGCCGGGCGAAGACGGCGCGGCCCGGTTGTCCGCCGCCGGGGCCGGCGCCCTGACCAGCCTGCCGGTCCGGGTGGTCAATGACTCGCCGTTCCGTTGGCGGGAGCAGGACGAAAACCCGATTCAGCTCTCCTACCACTGGTTCGATGCTGCGAGCGGCGAACGGGTGGTCTGGGACGGTCTGCGCACCCCCCTGCGGGAAATCACCGGCGGCGGGTCAATGGAACTGGAGATGGCGGTCCGCCTTCCGGATGATCCTGGCCAGTATCTTTTCCAGCCCGACCTGGTCTGCCCCGGGGCATCCTGGTTCTCCAGTTGGACCGAAGAGCACTTTCCCCGCTACCGGGTATCCGTGGCCGAAGCGGCCCCGGGGGAGGGGCCGGAGTGGCAGAGTGAGGAATACTACCGGGCTGCCGTGACGGGCCGCGACCTCCCCACCAGCTTCCCCGCCGGCGAGGAAACCGTGGTACCGGTGACCCTGGAAAATCGCGGCACGTCCACCTGGTCCACCACCGAGCTGCCCTCGGTGCGGCTCTCCTACCACTGGATCGATCCCCAGGGCCGGACGGTGATCCACGATGGCCTGCACACCGCCCTGCCCGCACCCCTCGGGCCGGGTGAGACCGCGGACATCGAGATGCGTATCGGCTGCCCGGCCGAACCCGGAAACTACACGTTGGAACTGGACCTGCTCTGCGAGGGGGTCAACTGGTTCGCCGCGGTCACCGGCGCTCCACTGGAACGGGTGGAAGTGGTGGTGGCTACTCGTCCTTGAGCAGCGGCTGCAGGAAGGCGAGCAGCTCATCACCGCTGAACGGCTTGGGCAGGAGGTCGATCCGGTGATCATCGATGTAGCACTGGTGCTCCTCGTCGATGGTGAACCCGCTGATCAGCGCCACCCGGATATCGGAACCGCGGTCGCGAAGTTCGTCCACCAGCTGAATCCCGTTGAGGCCGGGCAGGATCACATCACTGAGCAACAGGTCGAAAGGTTCCCGGCGGTTCTGATAGATGGCCAGGGCCTCCTCGGCGCTCCCCGCACTGACCACCCGGTAGTTCGCCTCTTCAAGGGTTGATTGAACCAGCTTGCGGATGGCCTCCTCGTCCTCCACCAGCAGCAGCCGCTCGCCCTGCCCCGACAGGGATCCCTGTGGAACCGGACTTTCGTCAGCCGCCTCCGGGTCCGCCGGGGCCACCGGCAAATAGATGTCGAAGCGGGAGCCCCGGCCCGGCTCGCTGTCCACCTCCACCATACCGCTATGCTGCTGCACGATTCCATAAACCACCGAGAGGCCCAGCCCGGTGCCCCGGCCCGGTCCCTTGGTGCTGAAGAACGGCTCGAAGAGGTGGGGCAGGTCTTCCTCCTTCAACCCCACTCCGTTATCGGTCACCGACAGCCGGACATGGGGGCCGGCCGCCGCCCCCGGTGCCTGAATCACTGCCTGCTCGTCCAGTTCCACCGGCTCGGTCCGGATCTCCAGCCGGCCGCCGCCGGCCATGGCGTCCCGGGCGTTGACCACCAGGTTCATCAGGATCTGCTCCACCTGGCTCCGGTCGGCCCGGACCGATCCCAGCCCCTTGCCCAGGCTGGTCACCACCTGGATCCGCTGGCCGATCAGGCGGCGCAGCAAACCCTCCATGTCGATCACCACCTGGTTGAGCTGAATCAACTCGGGCCGGGTCACCTGCTTGCGGCTGAAGGAGAGCAGCTGACGGGTCAGTGAGGCGGCGCGGTCGGCGGCAAAACAGATTTCATCCACCTCCTCGCGCAGGGGATTCCCATCCTCCATCTTGCGGGCCAGCGACCTGCCGTAGCCGCGGATGGCGGTGAGCAGGTTGTTGAAATCATGGGCCACACCGCCGGCCAGCCGGCCCACCGCCTCCATCTTGTGAGCCTGGAGGATCCGGTCCTCCAGTTTCTTCTGCTCGGTGATGTCCACCGTCAACACCTGAGAGGCCGGGCGGCCGCCCCAGTCGATGACGTCGGTCACCACGTCCACCCAGACCGCATGGCCGTCCTTGTGCAGCGACCGGGCCTTGTAGTGCCGCGGCTCCTCATGGCCTTCCAGCCTTCTGCGCAACCGGCCCATGAGCTCTTCCCGGTCCTCCGGGTGAATGGTCTCGGCAATTCTGCCCGGCGGCAGGTTGAGCAGCTCGTCCTCGGTGTAGCCGATCATCCGGGCAAAGGCATCATTGGTCATTACGATCCGGCCGTCCTGGATCACCATCAGGCCCTGGATCGAGCTTTCGATCAGGGTACGGAATTTTTCCTCGGAATCCCGCAGGGCACCCTCGACCATCTTCCGTTCGGTGATATCGGTGATTACCGACTGCACCGCCGGGAGGCCGCCGTGAGTCACCAGGTTGGCCGACGTCTCCACGAAACCATCGGAGCCGTCTTTGCGGATGATCCTGAACTCGTACTGGTGGGGCACGTCCTCTCCGGCCTGGCGGGCGGACATTCGCCCGAAGACCATTTCCCGGTCATCGGGATGGATGTGACGGCCGATATCCTCCGGCGTCATGGCCAACAGTTGTTCCGAGTCGTAGCCGAAAATACCGGCAAAAGCGTCATTGACAAAGCGGAAGTGGAAATCCCGAAAGAGGGCGATGCCCACCAGCGACTGCTCGGCCAGGGTACGGAACTTCTCCTCCGATCGCCGCACCGCATCCTCGGCCAGCAGGCGTGCCACATGGTCCCCTACCTGGGAGCAGAC
>CBESOE010000125.1:0-12780 GCA_965531145.1 uncultured bacterium
AGTTTTCGAGAAAATCCTCAATAAATGTGATGATTCTATTTTTTTCCACAGAACAGGTGTGGAGCAGGACAGGCGGAAGGGGAGCAAGCGCTAGAACCGGTGGGACTTGCTGACCACCACCGGGACCACCCGGCGCAATCGACGCTTGAGGTCGAGATAGAGTTCACGGGCCTGGTGACGCCCGGTGAGCTTCATCCGGAAGAGGTCCGCCACCTCGGTCCGGCTCAGCGCTCCCTGGAGCATGCCGTGATAGAGCCGGTAACCGAGGATCTGGCCCAGGCCGGTGGAAACCAGGCGCAGGTTGCGGTCGTCAATATCCAGGATCGATCTGACCAGCATACCCCGCTCCCCTTCCCGCGAGAGGTGGAGCAGCACCCAGCGGCTCGCCTCCCGCTGGACCCTTCCCCGGGAGGTGATGTTCCGCCGGCGATACTGCTGCCGGCGATAGAGGATGTGATCCTCCTCGTGCCAGTGCTTGCGCCGGGGGTTGACCACCAGCGAGCCGACAAACCCCAGGGCCCGGCGGATCATCCGGCGGTAGAACTCGTCCTGTCCTCCCCGGACCTGCGGCGTGTACCCGGTGCAGAGCCAGTTGAGGAACACCGCCCCCTGTTCCGCCGCGTGGTTTATGTCCGGGCAGCGGAGGTAGATCGTCCGGAGCTCGGGAATGAACAGCGACTCCCGGACCAGCAGCAGCGGCTCCAGTGAGGGGAACCGCAGCAGGCGGCTGAGTGATGCCACCACCTGGTCCAGTTCCACCAGGGTCAAAACGGTGAAGTCGTCCATGCCGGGAGGATCGATGTCGAAATAGCCGGCCACCAGGCGGATCAGAGTCCCCTGCTGTTCGCTGTATTCCACCGCGTCGCCCCGGTCTCCGGCGGTATTGCTGGCCTGGTGCAGCAGCGACTCCAGGAGCTCGGTACGGTTCCGCTCCCAGAAAACCGAAGAGTGGAGTTTGACCCAGGGCGGGGTGCTGTTGATGCAGAACCGGTTTCGGCCCAGGCGCACCACGTCCACCTTGTGTTGCAGCCGCCGCCGGTGCAGTTTCCAGAAGAGGGTGCGGCTGTTCTGGAAGATCACCAGCGGCTCCACCTTCTCCACTCCGACCTTCCGCAGGGCGCTGACCGTCTGTCGGGGCAGGTGTCCGGCGGCCAGGTGCAGGTCGCCGAACACCACCACAACCAGGTCATCGGGATATTCGGTGACCAGCCCGGCCAGCAAGCGGGCAGCGTGCCGGTCCCGCTTGCGCAGCCCGGGGCCGTCCCCGCTGCCGGCCACGTTGAGGCCATGCACCGGGATGGAATGACCACGGGCGAACTCCAGGATCTCACCGTAGCCCCCCCAGGGAAAGCCCCAGGTGGCGGAGTAGTTCACGGCCCGGAGAAACTCCGTGCGGTTCATCTCCTCGGCCTGGTAGCGGTCCAGGTGCCCCTGGTGAGCCGAGTGGATCATCTCCAGCCCCAGATGGACTTTCCGCCCGCCAGGCACCACCTCCCGCAGGATCCGCAGCAGGGTCCGCTGGGACTGTCGCAGGGTGTGGTAGTCGCCGAGCATGACGATTCTCGCTCCCCGCACTTCGTTGATCAGTTCTTCCTTGTGGGAGGAGCGCCAGCGACCGGTGAACTCGTTCTTGTACTGGAGATAGTAACGGCTGAGGGACGGGGGGATGGGGCCGATGTGAAACCTTACCTCCTCCTTCAGTTCTTCCAGGAGGCTGCGGCGGAATTGAGAGAGACGGGAACGATCGCTCATGGTCAAGTCCGGTGGTTGGCCAACGGGCCGGGTCAGGGATCAACGGCTGCCCGGACAGTATACCGCGGGGAGCGGGAACAGCAGTACATGGAACAGCCCGCCGAAGAGTGGCGGGCTGCGGTCATCAGAGGAAAATGCGGAACTCCGGAGATCAGTGGAACCAGGGGGTTCCGGTGCCGTAGCGGGAGAAGTGCTCGATCTGCGTGCTGATCACCCGCTTGCCGAAGTCGGGGACACCACCGAGATTTTCCCACTGGGTGGTGTCTTCGTTGTAGTAATAGATCGCCGGGAAAGTGAACCCCTTGTTCACACCGAAACCGCCGGGCGGGGCCATCTCCAGGGTCAGGGTCACCGGCTCCTGGAACTCGATCCCGTCCGGGGAGAGGTCAAAGGTGGTGGTGTCACCCTCGCGGAGGATGCTGACCATGGTGTCCTCGGCCAGCGATCCAGGCGGGAAGTAGAGCCGGTTGTCGCCCATCCTCAGCGATCCGCCGATATCGGCCCTGATGAAAGCTTCGGCATAGGTGTCGGTGGAGGTGGCGGCGGATCCGCTGTCTCCCGGTCCGGTGGGACTTTGATCGGTCAGTGAGGAACAACCGGCGGCGGTGAGCACCAACGCCAGCAGGACAGCGAGCAACGGTACGCCCAGTGTGAAACGGTCCATCCTGTTCATCGCATCCCCCTTTTCTCGGTTAGCAGCCGCTCTCCTGCCTCACCAGTGGTGAGAACCATCCCCGGAAGAAACGGATACTGTTCAAAAAGTAACAGTGCTATGGACTAAAAATCGATGGGAGGTCAGGACGGCCCGGGGGGAACATGTGTCAAAAATCGGCACAACCGCCACGCTATCCTACTCTAAAAATACAACTTATAAAAAACGTCGAATCTCCCACCTGTCAAATATTCCGACACTATAGAACAAATAATAATCATTTCTCAAGATTTGTCAACCCGATTCGCGGAAAAAGGTGGGTATGCAAGGACCGTTTGCGGCTCCATCTCGTCATTGCTTCCAGGAAGGCAGCATGGATGATCTGCAGCATGGCTCAGAGTATACTCAAGACGCCAGTATTCGATACCGATGACAACGTACGAGTTACTCTAAGACGCGGTGCCCCGGGCCGCCGGCACAGGTCCCCAATGATTCAACCGCCATACCAGGTAAACGACCGCTTCGAGCTGGTGGAGCTGCTGGGCAGCGGTAACTTCAGCGATGTCTACCTGGCCCGGGACCGGAACCCCGGCAACGGCCCGGAGCTGGTGGCCTTCAAACTCTTCCGTCCCCAACGCAAGGGACGCCAGCTGGAACACTCCCTTTCCACCTTCGAGTTCCAGATGCTGTCCCGGCTGCGGCACCCCAACCTGGCCGCTGTCTACGACTACGGTGTGGACCCGGGATCGGGCCGGGCCTACTTCACCATGGAGCGGATCAGCGGGGTCGACTTCCTCGAAGCCGTCTCCCGGATGCCTCCGCTGGAAATGCTGCCCCTGGTGGTGGACGTCTGCCGCGCCCTGCACCACATACACACCCGGGGCCTGATCCACCACGACCTGAAACCGGGGAACCTGATCGTCTCCCCCCATAGCCGGACAGCAGAGGTCCGGCCGCGCATCAAACTCACCGACTTCGGCCTTTCCACCCCCTTCGAACTGGCCGACGACGGCCATCTCCGGGGAACTCCGGAATACATGGCACCGGAGATGCTGGCCGGCCGGGAGAAAGATCACCGCGGTGATCTCTACTCCCTCGGCGTGCTGCTCTACATCGGCCTCTCCGGCCGCCTCCCCTTCCCTGACGGGCGCCGTCCCGGCAGCGAGGAGGATGAGATCCCCCCCCTGCGCACCCGCACCAACGAACCGGTGCCCGCTTTTCTGGAGGACCTGGTAGCCCGCCTGCTCCAGGCCGACCCGGCCGCACGCTACCAGACGGCCAACGAGGTCATCAGAGACCTGGGACTCTACACCGGAACAGCGTGGGCGCTGGAGCCGGGGGCGGTGGGGGCCAGTTCCGCGGTGGCCGATACGGTGTTCACCGTGTCCGCTCAGCAGCTCCAGGGGCTGCACGCGCGACTGGAGCAGCTGGGATCGGGGAAGGCCGGATCCTGCACGCCGGCGCTGGTTCTGGGCGGTCCGGGTTCGGGGAAATCCCACCTGGTGATGGAACTGCGGCGGCTGGCCCAGATGTCAGGCACCGGCTTCCTCTTCCACTCGCCGCTGAAAGACACGGCCGCCGGTGGCCACGACCCGGAAACACAGACGGGCCACCTGATCCGCCAGGTCCGCGATCTCCGCCGTTCCCAGAGTTCAGGGGTGACCGTGGTCCTCGACGCGGAGGAGCACGGATTCGCCGCGGTATCGGACATCCTCAACAGTCCCGCCACCCGGGAGGACACCTTTGTCCTGGTCACGGGGACCCTGGGGCGACCCTCCACCCGGCAGTTGCTCCAGGCACATCCCCCTGGAGGGGAGCTGGAGCATATCGCTCTTCGCCCTCTGGACCGGGAATTGATGGCCCGGTTTCTTTCCCTGCTGCTGGGCAACCAGGTGGACGCTGATGACAGCCTCACCGCATGTGTGCTGGACGAATCGGACGGCATCCCCCTGCTGGCCGAAGAGACGGTGGCCCATCTGACCGATTCCGGAGCGCTGGCTCTGAACCCCTCCGGCCCGGTCTTCGACCCGGAGCAGCACCGGATGGATTTCACTCCGCCCGCCGGGCACCTCCTGGCCCACCACCAGACGGCGGCCAGCGCCGCCGGGACCGATGCGCTGCAGGCCCTGGCGGTATTCGGCGGCCCGGCCACCGCCGGAATGGTGGCGAAGCTGGTGGCCGAGGAGGATGGGCGTGAGGCGGCGGTGGCGCCGGCCCTGTCCGGAGCCGACGGCGAACTGCTGGTCACCAGCATGATCGACGAGCTGCCGGTCTACGGCTTCCGATCCCTGCTGGCCCGCAATCTGGTGATCGACGGTCTGGATGGGGACCGGCAGCGGGAGTTTAACCTCCGGGCGGCCAGGGCGCTGCAGCAGGGTGAGCCGGCGCCCGGTGTGGCCCCGGAGTCGCTCACCTGGCTGCACCTGATGCTGGCCGGCGAAACGCTGGGCGCCTGGCAGGCCGGGCTGGAACACGGTCGCCGGCTGGAGGAAGCACTCTGGTTCAGCGAGGCAGACAGGGTTTACAGGGCGTTGATCGCCGATGGCGGCGCCCCCACCGTTCCGCCAGACCTCGCCGTGGAGCTTTTCCTGCGGGCGGCAAACCTGTCCCGGGCGGCGGGACAGACCGCGGAGGCCCGGAGTCGCCTGGACCAGGGCGAAACCCTCGCCGTTTCCGCCGGGCTGCACCAGCAGCTGGCCCGGATTCGCCTGGAGAAGGGCTACCTGATGGAAAAGCAGGGAGCTTTGGAAGAGGCTCGTGAAATTTACCAGCTGGGGTTGGCCGAACTCCCCGGAGAGAATACCCGGATTCACGGCGACATCCTGCTGCAGCTGGGTCTCAACGCCCTCTGGAACAAAAATTTCGATGAGGTTGACCAGTATCTCACCGGCTGCCGGGAAGCCCACTTGGCCAGCGACTCCCCCGGCGGCGAGGCTTCGTGCCTTTTTCTCGAAGCCTACTCTTTGAAGTGCCGGCAGCGGCCCGATGAGGCCATCAGCCGCCTGCGGCCGTGGCTGGAAAATGATCGAAAAAGGGGCGGGGACTCGGTGATGTCGGGCCGTCTGCGCGTCCTGCTGGGTGAACTGCTCTACTCCCAGAACAAGTTCGATGAGGCGGCCCGCCTCTTCGGTGAAGGGATGGACATTTTCAAGGACCGGGGTGAACGAAACCTGGAAGCCATCACCCTGGCCAACCTGGGGGCCCTGCACTTCGAGCAGGGACGTTTCTCCACCGCCGGCCACTTCAATCTGGACTGCCTGCGGACCCACGAACAGGTAGGCAACCGCTACGGACAGGCCCTGAGCCAATACAACCTCGGTGTCTGCTACTACCACCGCGGCCGCTATGCCGAATCGCTGGAGCACCTCCGCGCCGCCCGGGGCATCCGCGAATTTCTCGGTGACACCCAGGGGCTGGCCCAGATCATGAACTTGGAAGCGGAACTCTATCTCACCCTGGGTGACACCACCCGCGCCGCCGAGCGGCTGCAGCAGTCCGCCGCCGTCCTGCCCGGCGGGGAGGGCGGCGGATTTTCCGCAGCCGACCGTCTGCTGCTGGAGGCCGAACTGAACCTGCGCTCCGGCCGGCCGGACACCGCCGGCGAGTTGTGCGGCCGGGCCGCGGAGCTGTTCACCAGCCTCGGCGACACCCGCCAACAGGTCCGCACGGCTCTGCTCAACTCCCGCTGTCTGGCCGCCCGGGGGTTGGCCCGGGAAGCGGAGGAGGCCCTGGCCAGCGCCCGCTCCGGAGCGGGACAGATGAACGCCCCTCGCCTGCAGGCGGAGCTGCTGCTGGCGGAATCCGAAGCCCGCAACCAGTTCGGCCTCGGTCCATCCCACGACCAGTGCATCGACCGCTTCCACCAGATGCTGGACGACCTGGCCGAGGTGGACGATCCAGATTTCATCCAGTCCCTCCATGCCGCTCTCGGCCGGCATCTCGAACAGACGGGCCGATCGGAGGAAGCGATGACCGCTTTTCGCCAGTCATTCGATCTGCTGCGAAAAGTGGCCGGCCGGTTCGGCTCCCGCCACGCGGAATGGAAGTCCGGCTACCTCTACGGAGGGGGCCGGGCCGACGTGGTCCGCAGGGTGGCCGAATGGAGCCGGGAAAAAAATCCCCCAGACCATTCAAGCCGTCCCTGAAAAGTACCGATACAACGAATGAAAAAGCGGGTAGCGAGGAGTGGTCTGTTCTGGCCGATTTCTCACCGCACCAATTTTTTCATCTTCGGGTGAAGTCAGGACTGGATAAGGTCCCGGCGGCCGCAACTTTCGCCGCTTCACCCAGGGTGACGGATTATTATTCGGGGCGGTATATGAGCATCCTTGAACTCTTTGATGAAACTTCCCAGAACCTGGATCGGATAAAGCCCCGGTTTCCGCTGGAAAAGGGGAAACCAGGGCACGTCGCTGACGGCGCCGTTGCGGAGGGGCCGGGAGACGGGTTGGTGCGCCCGCGGGAAGTTGAAGAGCTGCTGCTGGAGATCAACCGGGCAATCACCACTACCCAGCCCCTGGACGACGTTATCCGGCTGGTTCTGGACGGCATCATCCAGCTCACCGGCACCGACCGCGGCTTCCTGATGCTCAAGGTCGGTCCGCGGGGGAAACTGAAGTTCACCGTGGCCCGGGACAAGAACAAACAGACCCTGGCCGGCGAAGAATTCAGCATCAGCCAGGGCTTTGTTCAGAAAACGCTGCGCAGCCGCAAGATTCTCTACATGGACGATGCCCTGCGGGACCAGCGGTTCAAGATGCACGAAAGCATCTACCACCTGGCCCTGCGCACCATCATCTGCGCCCCGCTCCGTCTGGGGAACCGCACCATCGGTGTGATCTATGCCGACAGCCAGACCCGGGTCAGCTCCTTCAACGAACGGAAGCTCGACCTGCTGCGGCTCTTTGCCAGCCAGGCGGCGGTGGCCATAGAAAATGCACGGCTTTACCGTGAATCCCAACGATCGGAAGAGAAATACCGCACGCTGGTGGAATCGGCGGCGGATATCATCCTCAGTGTCGACCCCAAGGGGCGGATGGTGTATGTCAACCCCGCCCTGAAGCAGATATTGGGATTTGGAGCGGACCAGCTGGGTTCACTGGTGGGCAAGCTCTCCTGGGTCCACCAGGAGGACAAGGCTCGTCTCCGCTCCTGCTTCAGAGCCGCCCTGGAAGGCCGGCCCTCACGGGATGTGGAGTTCCGGGGAATTCACAGCGACGGCACCACCCGCTGGCTCTCCATCTCCCTGCAGCCGCTGTACAACGGCGCGGCCAAAAAACTTCGCGGGGTCCAGGGGATCATCCGCGACGTCACCAGCCAGCGGGAGATCTACCAGAAGATGAGCCAGAGCGAGAAGCTGCGCGCCCTGGGCGAGATGGCCGGCGGGGTGGCCCACGACTTCAACAATATTCTCGGGGTGATGATCCCCCGGCTGGAAATGATCACCGCCAGGGTCATCAAAGAAAAGAACCTGCGCGACCTCGCCACCGTTACCCGGGCGGCCCGCGATGGAGAGAAGATCGTCAAACGGATCAGGGACTTCACCCGGACCGAACAGCTCTCCGACGACCTGAGCGAAGTGGACCTGAATCAGATCGCCGCCCAGTCGGTGGAGATGACCCGGCCGATGTGGGGCCGTACCGGCAGTGAGAAGTCACCGGCGGCCAGCTACACCCTGGAAACCGACCTGCGGGCCAGCGGGCTGCTCAAGGGCTGCGAATCGGAACTGCGGGAAATGTTCACCAACATCATCTTCAACGCCGTGGACGCCATGCCCGGGGGCGGCACCATCCGCATTCGCAGTTGGAATGCCGGAGACCGCCTCTTCTGCACCATACGCGACACCGGCGACGGGATGAGTGAAGAGGTTCAGAAGTGTGTGTTCAACCCCTTCTTCACCACCAAGGGGGAACGGGGAACCGGCCTGGGTCTCAGCGTGGTCTACGGCATCGTCACCCGGCACCAGGGTGAAATCGACGTGCACAGCATCCCGGGTCAGGGAACCGAATTCACCATCAGCCTGCCGCGGCTGGCCACCCCGACCCAGCAGGCCGAAACGACGGACCAACCGCAAAAAACGGTGGAGCCCCAACAGAGGATTCTCATCGTCGACGATGAAATCGGTGTTCGCGAAGTGCTGACCGAGATCCTTCGGGAACTGGGTTTCAAGGTGACCGCCGCCGAGGATGGTCAGCGAGCGCTGCACTGTCTGGACCAGGAGTCCTTCGACATCGTCTTCACCGACCTCGACATCCCCGGCATGACCGGGTTGGAACTGACCCGTGAGATCAAGACCAGTTTTCCCGACATCAAGGTCCTCCTCTTCACTGGCTGGCGGGTGGAGAAAGACGACGCCAAGCTGCGCTGGGCGGGAGTGGACCGGGTGCTGCCCAAGCCCATCGTAATGGACCAGATCCGCGCGGCCCTCAGCGAACTCACCGGCAAAACCATCTGACCCCGATCACACCAGAACCGGCTTGAGACCCAGGAGCAGACTCAACACCAGTGTGTTGTGTACGCAGTGCAGCACGGTGGAGGCCAGAATCGATCCGGTCCGTTCGCGGAGGAGGACGAGGATCAACCCCAGGCCCAGCAGCGGTGCCAGCTGGACCAGGTTGCCGTGCAGGGCGGCGAAGCAGAAGGCGTTGATCAGCACCGCCGCCACTCGCCCCACCCGCTGCCGCAGTGCCGGGTAGAAAAACCCGCGGAAGAAAATCTCTTCCGTGATCGGCCCCACCAGCCCGCCAAAGAACACCAGGAAGACGAGGAACCAGATGGAGTCAGATCCGAGAACCATGGGGACCAGCGGGTTCTGCTCCGGCTCCAGGCGAAGCAGGTGGGTTACCAGCACCGCCACCAGGGCGGTGGCGATGAGCAGGGGAAAGAAGGAGACGTAGCCCACCAGGCCGGCCCGCACCTGCCGCCAGAATTTTCCGGCCACCAGGCCCAATGACCGGCGCCAGTCGGAATCCCGTCGGGAAACCAGCAAAAAGATGAAGAGCGTTACCAGCAGGTTGCCAAATAGAACGGTGACCAGGGCATAGTCGCCCGCGGTCTCCTCGGGAACCAGCAACAGCAGCACGGCTCCCAGTGCCTGGAGCAGCAGAAAGTAAATTGCGGCGCACTTGATCACGTCCCACAGGCCCCAGCTGACGGTCCCGTCAGGGGAGGCCGTACCGAGGAGCGGTTCGCCTTCCAGTTGCCGCCAGAGGAAATACCCCAGCAGGGGCAGACCGGCGAGAAAAAGCAGTCCCCCGCCCCCGGCAAAGACAAAGAGAAAAAGCTTCAACCCGGGACGGGCATCCAACCGGGCCATGATTTCCATGGTGTCGGGGGCTTGTTCCAGCACCGCCACCCCCTCCTCCAGCGGCGGCTGGGGCTGGAGCAGCGACACGGCGATCAGCAGCAGAACCCAGAGGACCAGCAGCAGGTAGAACCACTCCCGCCCCAGGAAGCCCCGGGCTCCCCGGGGCGGCCCCGCTGAAGGCTCCGGCCCCGGTTCGATTTCCATCTGGTCAACGGTCACGGTTGATTCCCCCGGGGGACGGTGAACCGGAGCCGCCGCTTGAACGGGGCCCCGATTTTGCATACCATGCGGGCACGATGTCGCTTTCGACCGTTTGAAGTTATAGCATACCGCCCGGCGGCCCTCAACGGATCAGCGCCGGCCGGAGTTGCGGAGAATGACCGATGCGGCTGCTGATCCTGGCAATCCTGGTGATCCTGTTCCTGCTGGTAACGGGGACGGTGGGCTACGCCCTGATCGAGGGCTGGAACCCCATCGACGGCTTCTACATGACCTTGATCACCTTGACCACCATCGGGTTCAAGGAGGTCCAACCGCTCAGTCCCACGGGAAAAGTGTTCACCATCGCCCTGATCCTGGTGGGCGTGGGCACCGCGGCCGTCCTCTGGTCCAGTGCCACCCGGTTCATCACCGAAGGCAGCCTGAGAGACGTGCTGGGGAGGAAAAAAATGGAGAAGAACGTCAGCCGCCTCCAGGGCCACTACATCATCTGCGGCTATGGCCGCATGGGCAAACTGATCGCCGCCGAACTGAAACGGAACGACGTGCCTTTTGTGGTCCTGGAGAAAAACGAAGCCCTGGTGGACGCCCTGGTTCACGACGGTCTGCTGGGCATCATGGGCAACGCCACCGACGACACGGTGCTGGAGAACTGCGGCATCAACCGGGCCAAGGGCCTGGTGGCGGTGCTGAACAGCGATGCCGACAACGTCTACGTGACCCTCAGCGCCAGAGGCATGAACTCCGACCTGTTCATCGTCTGCCGGGCCGCCGACGAGAACTCCGGTGGGAAGCTGAAACGTGCCGGCGCCAACCGCGTGATCCTGCCCTACAACATCGGCGGGATGAAGATCGCCCATGCCATCCTGCGGCCCACCATCCTCGAGTTCATCGACCAGGTGAGCGGCGGCCGGGCCCAGGACCTGATGCTCGACGAGGTCCATGTGAGCGCCAGTTCACCATTCAGCAACCTCAAACTCAACGAGTCCAATATCCGTCAGCAGCTGGGGGCGATGATCCTGGCCATCAAGCCGGCGGATGGCCCGCTACAGATCAATCCCCGTCCGGACCAGGTGATCCGCCCGGGGGATACTCTGATCTGCCTCGGGGTCACGGAGCACCTGGACAACATCTGATCTCCATTGACACCTCCGGGTGTTTCAATTATATTTCTGGCCCGGTCTTCGGGAACACTTCCGCAGGCAGGAAAAATCTGGGCGATTAACTCAGCGGTAGAGTGCTGTCCTCACACGGCAGAAGTCACGTGTTCAAATCACGTATCGCCCACCAGCAAATACTAGCGGGGGCCGTCACGGTTCCCGCTTTTTTTATGGGCCGAGGAAGCGGATGCCGCCCAGGCGCAAAGGTGGCGGCAGTTCGGCATTGAGCCGGCGGAGCCAGTCCCCGGCCATCCGTTCCAGTTCCAGCTGCCAGCGGGGTGTATCCACGGCGACCCGCAGCACATCTCCACGCAGCCCGAGAACCCGGCAGCGACCGGCCACCGCCGGTCCGGCCAGGCGGAGGAAGGTCTCGGAAACCAGCCTGGCGCGGAATCCCTGATCGTCAGGCAGGGATTGGGTCAGGATGCCGTCCAGCAGATCGCCCAGGGGAATGAATTTCCGGCGCCGGTTGTCGCTCACCGCCCCTCCCCCAGCAACTCGTCGTAGACCGCGACGGTTTTCTCCGTAAACGTCTCCATGGAGAAGAGGCCCAGCGCCCGTTCCCGCCCGGCCCGGCCCATGGCCGCCAGTTGTTGCGGGTGATCGAGGAGCCCGCCCACCGCCCGGGCCAGGGAACCGGGATCCCCCGGGGGCACCAGCAGTCCGGTCACCCCCTCCTCCACCACTTCCACCACCCCTCCCACCCGGGTGGCCACCGTGGCCCGGGACCGGGCCATGGCCTCGATGAGCACCATGCCGAAACCCTCCCAGACCGAGGAGAGGACAAAGAGGTCCCAACCGTCGATCACCCGTGGAATCTCAGTGTGAGGAACGGATCCGGTAAACCGGACCGCATTGTCGATCCCCAACTGGCGGCAACGCCCCTCCAGCTCGCCGCGCAGCGGCCCGTCCCCCACGATCTCCAGCATTGCCGCCGGGTGGTGGTCCAGCACCAGGCGAAAGGCGTCGAGCAGGTGGTGAAACCCCTTCTCGGGGCGCAGGCGGCCGATACTGCCCAGCACCGGCGGTTGTCCCGGGTCATCCCGCACCGGCGGTGGATCGCCACCGAACAGTTCGGAGTCCAGGGCGTTGTGGATCACCCGGATCCGTTCCGGCGGGGCGATGCCGCGCTCCTCCAGGTGCCGGCGCACCGCCTGGGAGATGGCGATGACCCGACCGCTGCGGCGGGTCATCCGATCCTCCAGGCGGTAGAGCAACGACCGCTCCTTCAACTCGGTGCCGTAATGCCGGGTGGTCACCACCCGGCGCACCCCGCCCAGCCGGGCCGCCAGGCGGCCCAGGATCCCCCCGTGTACCAGGTGGGTGTGCACCAGGTCGATCCGCTGCCGGCGAATAAGCCGCACCAGCCCCCACAGCGACCGGATATCAAAGGCACCGCCGCGGGTCAGGTCCGCCACCTCAACCCCGGCGTAGCGGCTCTCCCGGGCCAGCGGCCCCTCCCCCACCAGGAAGGCCACCAGGTTGCTGTATCTGTCGGCAGGGCAATGGGAAGCGAAGTCCATCAGCAGGGTCTGGGCGCCGTCGGCATCGAGCGATGTGATCACGTGGAGTACACGCTGCATCGGGTCATCCTCATCCTGACAGTACCGGTCAGCGGGGTGGATTGTGAACCCGGACATTATCCGCCAGGCCCCGGAGAGAGGTCAAACGGGGCAATTCAATATCGCCGC
>CBESOE010000126.1:0-12742 GCA_965531145.1 uncultured bacterium
GGTCACGTCCCGGGCAAACTCGAGACCGGCGCCGATGGTCACCGATCCGCTGCGAATTCCGTTGTAGATCTGGCCGTCGGCGGCGGTGAAGTCGAGCCGGGCCGAAACGCGCCGCAGCTCATCGGCCATGTTGGAAACCCGAACATTGAGGTTCACACCGCAGGGCAGCGTGCTGGCCGTGGTGCTGCACTGCAGGTAGGCGAGCACTGTGCCCGGTGAACCGACACTGGCCTCGGCGCTGAGCACGAACAGGCCGCTGCTGCCCCTGCCGCCGGCCACCGCCGAATCCACCACCAGGAAATAGTCGCCGGCTTCCGGGGCCATAAAACTCAGCACCTCGTCCCCACCGCTGCCGGCGGCATCGGAACCGGCAAGACAATCGATGGGACCGGCGCCGCACCCGGAAAAGAGGTGGAGCGCCAGGTTGTAGCCGGGAGTCACCGGGCTGACGGTCACGTCGAGCTGCTCGTTCTGCCCGAGGCTGACGCGCTACACCGCATCGGGACCGGGGAGGGCGGAAGCGGTGCAGGCACCGGCCCCCGGATCGTAGTCGTTGAAAGCCCAGGTAGTGTCGCCGTCCTATACCTGGCCGGGGTAAATGTCGAGCGCGGTGTCGCAGGTATCGTTGCCCGCAACCCCGGGCTGGTAAAGACATGTATCCGACCCGCTGGAACCGAATCCGTAGAGAGCCTTGAGCCCCAGGTCGTCATCGCTGTTCAGCAGGCGGTTCGCCGTGCCGTCACCCTTGAGGAAGGGCCACATGGTGGAATCGTAATCGCCGGAATACCCCAGCCCCAGCGCGTGACCGAACTCGTGGGTCATCAAACCCTTGATGTCGGTACCACCGGGGTAGCCGTCGTGGGTCCAGAACCGGTCCTGGTCGAAGAGCACGATGGCAGTGCGTCATGGGCTTGAACCGACGGGGGTTTATCGTGGAAGTTGTGCAAATGTTTTCCACTTTATTCCGGTTCTTCACAGCAAATGCCACCATATCAGGATAGACAACCGAAATCAATGTCCTGGCCTTAACTTGATTATCGCTGTAAGTCTTTTGTTTAATCAATTTTAAAATCTTCCTCACCTTATCGCGTCCCCTCATCAGCCATAGTAAATGGGCAAGTCTCATACCAGAATGGGCTGATGGACGCGTCTGGAAATCATCGGGAGTGCATTTCCCCACACCGGCGTCCATGGCTCAAACAGATAATGCATTGATTGATCAGAACTTACAGGTTTAGTTTCGGGAGAGATACAACTCCATTAAAAACCGGCGAGAAGGGTGCAGGACGGACCGTTAGCGGACCGAAGTGGTAAAAAAAGTGCGTTTGGGGCCCATTTTTTGCGACGGATCGTGAAGGAGGGCTTTTTCTTTGAAAATCAGCCGTCATTGGGGTAAAATGCACACTCTTCGAATCCGGCGGATTCGCCGGTTCGGTGGTTCAGCAGCCAGCCGGCTCCCACCCGATTCAGTAACCGTTTTCACGAGGTACGGCCATGAAAGAGTTCCTGTCCGGAAACGAAGCCGTGGCCCGGGGGGCATACGAGAGCGGCGCAAAATTCGCCAGCGCTTACCCGGGTACGCCATCCACGGAGATCCTGGAGAACGTCGTCAAATACAAGGAGATCATCTCCGAGTGGGCCCCCAACGAGAAGGTGGCATTCGAGGTGGCCATGGGCGCGTCCATGGGCGGAGCGCGCACCCTGGTGGCGATGAAACACGTTGGTGTCAATGTCGCCGCCGACCCGCTGATGACCTGGGCCTACACCGGGGTCAACGGCGGTTTCGTGCTGATTTCGGCCGATGACCCGGGGATGCATTCATCGCAAAACGAACAGGACAACCGGACCTTTGCCCGTTTTGCCAAGATCCCCATGCTGGAACCGGCGGACAGCCAGGAAACCCGTGATTTCACCAGCCTGGCCTTCGAGCTCAGTGAGCAGTTCGACACCCCGGTGATGCTGCGGATGACCACTCGCACCTGCCATGCCAAGGGAGTTGTGGATCTCAAGGAACGGCAGGAGGTGGGCCTTAAGCCATACAAGAAACAGTTCGCCAAGTTCGTCATGCTGCCGGCCCACGCCAGACCGCGGCGTCTGGTGGTGGAAGAACGGATGAAGAAGCTGGCCGAGTATGCCGAGGAATCCGACCTGAACCATATCGAGCACCACGGTGACCGGAAACTGGGGGTTATCACCTCCGGAATCGCCTACCAGTATGTCAGGGAATCAACGCCCGAGGCGTCGGTGCTCAAGCTGGGGCTGACCAACCCGCTGCCGATGAACCTGATTCGTCGCTTCTGCGACGAGGTGGAGAAAGTGGTGGTGGTGGAGGAGCTGGATCCGATTCTCGAGGAGCAGATCAAGGCCGCCGGCCTGGACGTCCACGGCCACGACCTGATCCCCAATATCGGCGAACTGAACACCGACATCGTCCGTCAGTCACTCAACGGTAACGGCACATCCGGGACCGCGGCAGTGGCGGAAGCGGCCGAAATTCCCGGACGCCCGCCGGTGCTCTGCCCCGGCTGCCCGCACCGCGGCATTTTCTACGCCTTCCGCAAACTGCGCTGCATCGTCGCCGGCGACATCGGCTGCTACACCCTGGGTGCCTCTCCCCCGCTGAAGTCGATGGACTCCTGCATCTGCATGGGCGCTTCCATCGGCGTCGGACTGGGGATGACCACGATTCTGGAAGACGAAAAAATGCGGAACCGCGTGGTGGCCACCCTGGGCGATTCCACCTTCATGCACTCCGGCATCACCGGATTGATCGAGGCGGTCTACAACCACCGCAAGGCCACCATCGTGATTCTCGACAACAGCACCACCGCCATGACCGGCCACCAGGAGAATCCGAGCACCGGCAAGGGCATCGACGGCAAGCCGGCGCCCCAGGTGGACATCGAAGCCCTCTGCCGCGCCTGCGGTGTGGAGCACGTCAGCGTGATCAACCCGCTGAACCTCGAGGAAACCCTTTCCACCCTCAAGGAGGAACTGGCCTACGACGGGATCTCGGTGATCATCACCCGCTACCCCTGCATCATCGCCGACCGTTCTGTCTGGCACCAGCCGCTGGAGGTGAACACCGAGTTGTGCGAATCCTGTGGTGTCTGTTTCAAGGTCGCCTGCCCGGGTCTGGAAAAAGATCAGGATGGGGAGAAGACCCGGATCAACCCGCTGCTCTGCATCGGCTGTCAGGCCTGTCTCCAGACCTGCAAGCAGGGTGCAATCCAGATGAAGGAACAGTAAAGAGCCGGTATCGGCCGTGAAGGAGAACGAGAACGTGGCAGGCAAGAATGAAACGGTCAACCTGATCTTTTCCGGTGTGGGTGGACAGGGCGTGCTGCTGGCCACCGAGTTGATCTGCGGCGCCGCGCTGCAGGCCGGCATGGATGTGAAAAAATCCGAAATCCATGGCATGGCCCAGCGGGGCGGCAGCGTGGTGAGCCACGTGCGCTATGGTGAAAAGGTCTACTCACCGATCATCGAAAAGGGAACCGCCGATGTGGTGGTCTCCTTTGAACTGCTGGAGGCGGCCCGTTACCTGGAATACCTCAAGCCGGGCGGGATGGTGATCGTCAACGATCTGCGGCTGGCCCCCATGCCGGTGCTCACCGGCAAGGCCGAATACCCCACCGACCTGGACGAACGACTGGCAGCGAAGGCAGATAAAGTCTACAAGCTGCCGGCCCAGGAAGTGGCCAACAACATCGGCAACAAGAACGTGGTCAACGTGGTGATCCTCGGGGCGCTGTCCAAGCTGCTGGAGTTCGACGAGGATCACTGGAAGGGCGTACTGGACAAGCGCGTACCCGAACGGTTCATCGAGGTGAACCGGATCGCGTTCAAGGAAGGCCGCGACCTGGTCGACTGAGATTCAGCGGGGGCGGAGACTTCTTGCCCGTCCTCGCTACGGTCTCGAGTTCCCGCGAGTGTTGTCGAAATCCTCTCGACAGGTCGCGAGAACGGGCAAGAAGTCTCCCCCTCCTGACGCACCTCTGTGACCAGTGAAAAAGCCTGGATCGAGTTGATGGCAGGGGGTCACTCCCCTCTGAGCGACCTGTCGAGAGGTCTGTGACAACCCTGACGCAAACTCAAGACCGTAGCGAAGAGGGGAGTGATTCCCTGCCGATCGCTCAGTCGACCAGGACCCGGGGGATCTCGGGGTGGATGCGGGAGACGATCTCGTAGTGGATCGTACTGCAAGCAGCCGCCAGCATGTCGGCGGTGAGCAGTTCGTCACCCTGGCGGCCGATGAGCACCGCTTCGTCTTCCAAGCCCGCGCCGGGGATGTCGGTGACGTCGACGATGGTCATGTTCATGCAGACCCGCCCGCGGACAGGCGCCCGCTGTCCGCGAACCAGCACGTGCCCCACGTTGGATAGCCCCCGGTCATACCCGTCGTAGTACCCCACCGGGATCACCGCCAGCCGGCTGGGACGGGTGGTGCGGAAGGTGCAGCCATAGCCAACATCGGTGCCCGCCGGCACCTCCTTGACCTGGGCCAGCCGGGTCTTCCAGCTCAGCGCCGGCTGCAGGCTGATGCCCCGGGTGCTGCCGTCCTTCATCGAGACCATGGTTTCCCGCGACGGCCAGAACCCGTAGAGTGACACCCCCACCCGTACCAGTTCCAGGTGCGTCCGCTTGAAGAGCAGCGCTGCCGCCGAGCAGGCCACGTGGCGGATGGGGGGGCGGGCTCCGGCCTGCCCCAGCTCCTCCACCAGACGGTGGAAGGTCTCCAGCTGGCCGAAAGCCACCGTGTGGTCGGTGGTGTCCTCGATATTGGCGAAGTGGCTGCTCACCCCTTCGGCCACCAGGACATCGGACTGCTGCAGCCGCCGGGCCGCTTCCACCAACTGGTCTCCGGTGAAACCCTGGCGGCAGGTCCCGGTTTCCAGTTTGAGGTGCACCGCCACCGTCCGGCCGGCCTGCCGTGCGGCGGTGTCCAGTGCGTCGAGGGTCTCGAGGTTGAAGACGGTGGGCTTGAGATCCAACTCCGGCACCTGGCCCGCCTGGTCCAGGGGCAGGTAGCCCATCAGCAACAGCGGCAGATCGATGCCGGCCTCGCGGAGCCGCCGGGCCTCATCGAGGGAATCCACGGCCAGCCAGTCAGCCCCGGAGTCCGCGGCCAGGCGGGCCACTTCCACCAGACCGTGCCCGTAAGCATTGGCCTTGACCACGGCGGCCAGCAGGCTCTCGCCCCCGCGGAGCAGCCGCTTGAAGACCCGCAGGTTGTTGGCCAGCGCGGAACGGGAAACCTCGACAACACTGGCATGGGATCCGGACATGGTGTATCTCCCCAAAACAGTGACGATCACTGTTTTTTGACTCTACTTCATCGTGCCGTACATGGAAAGCGGTCAGTCACCATTGTCGAAATGGAAATCCCGGATGAGCAGCGGCGGCACGGTGCAGGTGGCCCCGCGGCCCATCCAGGTGCCGAGAGATTGCCGTTCAGCTCCGATGGCCGCGATGCGGGAAAAGGCCTCGAGCATCGGCTCGGTGAAGCGGAGGTTGGCCACGGCGCCCGCCACCTTGCCCTTCCTCACCAGGAAGGTGCCGTCGCGGGTCATCCCGGTGAACAGGGCCCGCCTCGTGTCCAGCAGCCCGTTGAGATAGTGGAAGCGGGTGACCACCAGGCCGCGGTCCATGGCGGCGATCATCTCTTCCCGGGTGGAGTCTCCGGGCGCCAGGGACAGATTCAGGGGCAGCGGCCCCCATTCGCCGTCCGCCATCAACGCATGGCCGGTGGTGGAAACCCCGGCCCGGACCGCGGTGAGACTGTCGTGCACCACGCCGGCGGCCACCCCCTGATGGATCAGATCAACCCGTTGCCGGGGCACCCCTTCAAAATCGATGCCCAGGCCCATACCGTCGATCTCCGCGTGATCGTCGTAGATGGTCACCCCGGAGCCCGTAACCCGCTCCCCCGACCGGCCGGCGATGAAACTGGTACCCTCGTTGAACTGTTTGCCGCCAAACCCGATATAGCTGAGCCAGTTGAGCAGTCCAGCCACCGCCGGCGGTTCGAGCAGCACGTCCAGTGGGCCGGGAACCAGGTCCACCACCCGCCGCCCGGCCACACACTTCTCCGAAGCGAGACCGGCGAGACGGCGGGGGTCGAGTTTCTCCAGGTCAGTACCGGCCCAGGAAGCATAGCCCGACGGACCGTTCTCGCCACCGCCGTCCATGGCGATGAGGATGCTCTCCGCCAGTTGGTAGGGAGCGCGGGCAAACAGCCCTTCGGAGTTGACCACCACCAGTTCACCGCCCATTGCCGACAGGGAACCGGCGGCCTGCAGACCAGACCTGTCCACCTCCTGCAGGAGGTCGTGGGCCAGTTCCAACCGCCGGGAGGGTTTGGCCTCGACCTGCTCCCCGGCCGCGGGCGAATCCGGGGCCGGCCCGGCAGGCAGGCCGGTGAACCAGGCGTTCGGATTCTGCAGCCGGGCAATGTCCAGCGCGCGGCCGAGACAGGATTCCAGGCCGGCCCGGCCAAGGTCGCTGGTGCGGGCCACCCCGATCTGCCGGTCCAGGGCCACACGGAAAACGACATCGGCCTCCCGGCGCTCCAGGTTCTGGTGGATCCGCGAGGCGGCAAAGCGGGTCATGCCGGTGCTCGAAGATTGGAACACCGCCTCGGCCTGGTGCGGGCCACGCCCCACCAGTTCCCGGAGCAGTTCCTCTACCGCACCGTTGTCGATCACGGGTTCACCCCCACCTGGACGTTGCGAAAGCGCGCCGGAGAGGAACCGTGTCCCACATGGGCCACCTGCAGCGGTTCCCCCTTGCCGCAGTTGGGGATGCCCCAGACCTGCCAGGCCTCCGGGCCGGCAATGCCATCGCAGGCGGCCCAGAAGTGCGGGGTGACCCCGGAGTAGATCGGGTTGCGCAGCAGGCCGCCCAATTTGCCATCGCGGATCTCCCGGGCCAGCTCCATGCCAAACTGGAAGTTGAGCCGCTGGTCATCGATGCTCCAGCTGCGGTTTGTTTCCACGTACACGCCCCTCTTCACCCCGGCCACCAGGTCTTCAAGACTGCCCTCCCCCGGCTCGAGGCTGATGTTGGTCATCCGGATAAGGGGAAAGTTGCGCCAGCTGTCGGCCCGCATGGTGCCGTTGCTCCGCTGGAGGCCCAGCACCGATGCGGTCTCCCGGGAGGCGAGATACCCGGTGAACAGGCCCTCCCGCACCAGGTGAAACCGGGCACCGGGAACCCCCTCGTCGTCGTAGGCGAAGGTGCCCAGGGCACCGGGGAGGGTGGCGTCGGCCACGATGTTGACCAGCGGTGATCCGTAGCGGAAACGGCCCTGTTTCTCCAGGCCGAGGAAGCTGCCGCCGGCCAGACTGATCTCGTCACCGATCACCCGGTCCAGTTCCACCGGGTGCCCGCAGGACTCGTGAATCTGCAGGGCCATCTGGGATGAATCAACCACCAGGTCGGTCACGCCGGCCGGGCAGGGCGGGGCAGTGAGCAGTTCGGCCGCCTCGGAAGCCACCCGCTCGGCGTGGGCCGGAAAGTCCAACAGGTGGATGAACTCGTATCCGCCCCGCACGTGGTTGCCGCCCATGGAGGCCGGCCAGGAACGCACCTGCACCTGGTCGCGCTCGATGGCCGTGGCCGCCAGTTCGCCGCCGGTCTGGAACCAGCGCTGACGGATCAGCGAGCCCTCGGTGCTGGCGAACAGCCGGCCGTGGCCGCTGAAGTCCATATGTGCGGAAGCCACCTTTATCGACGGCGACACCTGCATCATCTGCTCGCTGACCCGGACCATCAGGTCCAGAGGAACGTCCAGCGGAACCTCCAGCGGATTTTCGGCCACCGGCTCTTCATGATCGGCCACAACCGCCTCGGCCTGGCAGAGTTCCACGGTCCGCCCGCCCAGGGCCGAACTGGTCCGCGCCACCTCCACCGCCTGAACCACGGCGCGGGCCACGGCTTCCTCGCTCAGTTCGGAGGCGGCGGCAAAGCCCCAGGAACCTCCGGCCAGCAGGCGGACGCCAAAACCGCTGTCCTCGCTGTCGGTGACCCGGTCCATCTCGCCGTTCTTCACCGAAAGGGATCGCTCCGTCCGCGAGGTGAAGCGGATGTCACCGTAACTCACGTTGTGGTTACGCTGGAGCAATGACACGCCGAACAGGGCCAGCTGGCGGGCCAGTTCGTCATGATCGGCGCCGTCGGATTGCGGGCCGGGCCGCTGCTTCATCAACCTCTCCACTGACTTGAGGGGAATGAGATACCAGGGGTCCGCTACACGCGGAGCCCCCGAGGTGCGTATACTTATTCTAAACGATGAGAAAAGGGACCGCCAACCCATTCGTAAGGAACTGGAGGATAGCAATATGAAAAAGTATCGTCTCGCCCTGCTGGCGGCCGCCGCCCTTGCCCTGTTCCTGCTCATCCCGCCCGAATCGGGACAGGCCGGTCTGGGAATTTCGGGTCAGGAACGGGTCAAGGCCTTCGACATCTATCTCGACCCGGCGAACACCGCCAGCGTCTCCTACACCATTCATCTGGCCAACGGCCTGGCCATCGAGGGCTCCGGCGACACCTGGGAGTCGATGGACCAGTTCCTGCGGTTGTCCGAAGCGGTGATCCGTCCGAACACCACGGTGATCGCCCACCTGAAGGACGACAAGGTCACCAGCTTTCTCATCAGTGCCGGGTCAGCGTTCTAGTCAGGCAGTCCGATCAGCGGACCCAAAACGTCCGAAGCCTTTTCATGGAGCACCAGGTGGGCCAGGCGGTCCAGCGGGGTGGGGTCGCGGTTGATGATCACCAGGCGGGCACCGCTCTCAACCGCCAGGGGCGGCAGGGAGGCCGCGGGCTGAACCACCAGTGAACTGCCCACCACCAGGAAGAGGTCGCAGCTCCTCGTCTCCTCCACCGCATCGTCCAGTACTTCCATGGGCAAGGACTCACCGAAAAAAACTACCTCGGGTTTGAGCACGCCGCCACAGGCCGGACAGTCCGGCGGGAACTTCTCCTCCAGCCGGTGGTGGACTTGGTCCAGAGAGTAACCCATACCGCAGCCAAGGCAGGATATCCGCCGCGTGTTGCCATGGAGCTCCAGCACCTTCTCCGACCCCGCCTCCTGGTGCAGACCGTCGATGTTCTGGGTGATCACGGCGCTGAGTTTCCCCTGTTGCTCCAGGCGGGCCAGGGCCAGGTGGGCCGGATTGGGCCGGGCGTTGCGGAGCACCGGGTAGCGCACTTCGCGGAAGAAGCTCCAGTAGTAGGCCGGGTCAGCAAGGAAGTTGCCGATCTCGGCATATTTGGCCGGGTCGTATTTGTTCCAGACCCCGTCATCACCACGGTAGGTGGGGATGCCGCTTTCGGCGGAGATGCCCGCACCGGTAAAAGCCGCCACCCGTTCGGCGCTGTCCACCAGGGCCTGCACTTCAGTCTGTTCCACCGCCATGGTCCCTCCTTCACACCGATTCAGACGCCGGCCGTCTCCGCCAGTCGTCCGGCCAGAAGGGCCTCGAAGACATCCCCCAGGCGCCGGGCGGCCAGACTCGGTGAGAACTCCTCCCCGGCCCGCTGGCGGGCGGCCCGCCCCATGTGCTGCCGCAGGTCCCCGTCACCCGCCAGGCGGCAGATCCCCCGGGCCAGCAGGTCCGGCCGCTCCGGGGGAACCAGCAACCCGGTCTCCCCCTCCACCACCAGTTCCCGGCAACCGTCAACGTCGGTGACCACCTGGGGCCGGCCGGCGGCCATGGCCTCGAGGATGGCAAAAGGCATCCCCTCCCAGAGGCTGGAAAGGACAAAGATGTCGAACAGGGAGAGCAGTGCCGGCACCTCGCTCTCGAACCCCAGGAAACGGACCCGCTCCCCGGCGGGCCCCAGTTGCCGGGCGGCCTGCTTGAGGCTCGCCTCCTCCTCGCCCTCACCGGCGATGAGGAACAGGGTCTCCGGGTGGCGCTCCAGCACCTGCGGCACGGCAGCCAGCAGGTGCTGGAGGCCTTTTTGCCGGTGGAGACGGGCCACGGTACCGGCCAGCAGGGTGCCCGAACCGGGGGCCGGCAGACCATGACGATTCCGCACCGCTTCCACCTCCCCCTCCCCTGCCTGGTAGAGTTCCGTCTCGATGCCGTTGGGCACCACGGCGATGCGCCGCGGGTCGAATCCGCCATGGGCCACCAGGTCGTTCTTCAGCGCCCGGGCCACGGTGACCGTGCCGTGGCAGAGAAACCTGGTGAGCAGGCGGTCGGCCAGCGGGCGTCTGACATACCGGCTGGCGTAGCCGCGGATGGGCAGATTCCGTTTCTGCACCACCCGGGCGCCGGCCAGCCTTCCAGCCAGGGCGTCGCGGCGGGAGGCCAGCACGTGCACCAGGTCCACTCCCAGGCGGCGGAAGAGGGCGGCGCGGCCGGTCACCGATGGTGGCACATCATGCACCTCCGCCCGGCCGGTCTCGGCCAGCAGGCCGCGGAGCGGCCCCTCCCCGGGGGGCAACAGCACCAAATTGCGGAAACGCTGCGGGTTGCCGTAGCGCAGGAAGGAGAGCACCTCCTTCTCGGTGCCGGCTAGTCTCAGGGTACCCAGGCAATGGGCCACCAGGGGTGGAGTGGTCGCACTAGTCATTCCGACCTCCCGTGGCCCGCTGGAGCACCACCGCCACCTTCTCCCTGAGGCCCAGATCGACAAACCAGGAACGCATCTCTTTGTTCGACACCGTGCGCTTTGCCTGGATCCGGCGCCGCTTGCCCAACATCCGCGACAGGAGCCACAGCGCCGCGAACAACCCGCCAACCAGACGCGGGGCCGCCACCATCCGGCCCAGCATCTTTGTCCAGTACATGGTGAGGTACGGCAGGTCGGCGATGATCATCCCCAACCGGTCGTTCTTTACCATCATCAGCAGGTGGTTGCGGATCATGTCCTTCTTCACCCGGGCCAGGGCTTCCCCACCCGATCCGCCCCGCTCGTGCCAGGCCACCGCTTCGGGGACGTGCAGGCAGTGCCAGCCGGCCAGCACCGCCCGCCAGTCGAGGTCGGCGTCCTCGAAGTAGCTGCTGAAGTCGGCGTCGAAGACCTCGCCCCGCACCCGGATGTCGTCGAGCATTTCCCGGCGATAGAGGGCGGCGGCAGCACAACTGCCAAAGACCTCAACGGCATCGTCGAACTGCCCCTGGTCCTCCTCCCCCCACCCCCGGTTGTGCGGGTAGCGGGCCCGGGTGAGAAAGTGGCCGGTGGAATCGATCACGTTGGTGGGCTCCCCCCGGTTCATACGCAGCAACCGGGCCGCACCCCAGCCGGTGCGGTCACCGGCGGCGCGCAGAGCGACGGTGAACTGTTCGAGGAAATCGGCCTGCAGAAGCACGTCGGGATTGAGCAGCAGCACGAACTCGCCGGAGGTCGCGTCAATTCCCTGGTTGGCCGCCCCGGCAAAGCCGAGGTTTTCACTGTTCTCCAGCAGCCTGCTTTCTGGCATCTCCGTGGCAAAGAGGCGGGCCGAGCCGTCATCCGAAGCGTTGTCCACGGCCACCACCTCCAGGCTCTCGAGGGTCTGAGCGCGGAGGGAGTCGAGGCAGGGACGGAGAAACGCCTCACAGTTCCAGAGCACCAGCACCACCGACACCACGGCCCGGTCTTCGCCCATCATCACTCCTTCATCGCCGCGGCCATGGCCGCGGTGATCTCCCGCACATACCTCTCCGGCGCCCAGGCGGCGGCCGCCTTCTCCCGGGCCGCCCGCACCAGCCCGGCCGCCAGCTCCGGATCATCGTACAGCTGCTCCAGCCGGCGGGCCAGGGGATGGGGGTCGTTCGGCGGGCAGAGCAGCCCGTCCACACCGTCCGCAACCAGTTCGGTCACCCCGCCTCCGTCAACCGCCACCACCGGCACCCCGTCCAGCATGGCCTCCACCACCACCCGGCCGAAGGGCTCGTCGGTTGCGGTCATCACCAGGGCCCGGCAACCGGTCAGCAGGTGCCGCGCATCGGGGCGGTACCCGGCAAAGACCACCTCCTCCACCACACCCAACTCCACGGCCAATCGGTGGAGCCCATGGACATAGTCGGCCCACCCGTCACCCATCATCAGCAGCTTGAGCCCCGGGATCTGCTCCCGGGCCAGGGCCACGGCACGGATAGCGTCCTCCGGCGCCTTGCGCGGCTGGAGCGAGCCGATCCAGGCAACCACCCAGTCTTCCGGACCAATACCGGCCACCCCGGAGAGATCCCCCGCCGGGCGCTCCGCCGGTAGCGGCGCCACCGCGTTGGGCACCACCTGCAGTTTTCCGTGGGGGTCGTAGCGGCCCAGCGGTGCGGCGGTGGCCACCGAGTTGGTCAGCACCGTGCGGGAGAGCCGCAGGATCAGCCGGTACAGCAAGCCCAGGGGCAGCAGCGACAGCAGGTCCTGGTTGTCGGGCAGAATCTCCCGCACGTGCCACAGGTGGGGCCGGCCGCAGAGTCGGGCAGCCAACGCCCCGCCGAGAATCACCGCTGTATTGGTGTAGACCAGGTCGATTCCCCGTCGATGGATCAGGCGGCAGATACGGGTGATGGCCAGTGCCTCGCGTGCGATCACCGCGGGCAGTGCCAGGAGAGCCACCACCCGCCCGCCCCGGCCGGCGCTGCGCACCCACCAGGGGCAGCGGACAATCTCCACCTCCACGCCGTCCCGCTCCAGCAGCTCCGCCAGCGGCCCCCGCTCGGGCAACACCACCAGCGGCTGGAACCGGCGGCGGTCCAGCCCCGTGGCCAGCAGGTGCAGGCTGCGCTCGGCGCCGTAAAGC
>CBESOE010000127.1:0-12628 GCA_965531145.1 uncultured bacterium
CATAAATATGGTTAGCCGTAAGTTATAAAGTTATGTACGTCCCCCATGTCAAAATGACACGATTGCTGTTGAGCCTGGTGCTGGTGTTTCTCTGCACCTTTGCCGTATTGCAATGGGCCCAGGGGATCGCACCGCACATCTACGGGATCGAGGGTTATTACCACATGGGTGTGGCGCGGTTGATCCGCGCCGAGGGCATCCCGCACGACTTCCCCTGGATGCAGTTCAGCGTCTTCCGCACGGGCTACGCCGACCTGGAACTGCTGCACCACCTGGCGCTGGCCCCCTTTGCCGGCAACGGTGAGCCGGAGGTGCTGGAAGCCCGGGCCAAGACCGCTGCCGCTCTCTTCGGAGCGGCGTTGTTGACCCTCCTCTATTTCGTGCTCCGCCGTTTCCGCTGCCCCGGTGCCTTCTTCTGGACCGCGGCCCTGGTCTGCGGGGCCGGCGGGTTCCTCTTCCGGCTGGCCCAGCCGCAACCCGAAGTCCTCTCGCTCTTCCTGCTGCTGCTGGCTGTTCCATTCTTCGCCCGCCGGCAACGGCGGTATTGGCCCCATGTCCTGCTCGGCCTGCTCTTCACGCTCACCGGACCAACCCCGTACCTCTTCGTGGGTATGGCCTTCCTCTTCCACCTCGGCCGGCGGATGGCGGGAGAACAGTCTCTGGACTGGAGAATGCTGCTCTACAGCATGGTCGGTACGGCAGCCGGAATTCTGGTTCATCCCGACCGCTGGGACTTCGCCCGCCTGCTGGCCCTGCTCAACTGGCGGGCCCTGCTGGCCAACCTGGTGGCGGGCAGCGGGGTCCCGGCTCAGGTCCAGGCCGTGGAGAGCAAAGCGCCGGGCCTCGACGACCTGCTGCTGCACAACGAGCTGGTGATCCTGCCCCTGGCCTTTCTGCTGATCGCCCTGCTGGTGCGGCGGCGGCAGGCTCCGGTGATCTCCGCGGCAACGGTTTCGCTCTTCCTCTGCAGCCTGTCCGCCCTGGGGCTGACCATGGCCGCAGCCCGCTACACTCTCTTCTGGGCGCTGTTCACCACGCTCTTCTCGGCCCTGCTGCTCCGCGACCTGCTGGCCGGGAACGACCATCCCCCCCCGCCCGCCCGGCAGTGGCGGCGGATCGCAGTGCCGGCCCTGATCATCCTCGCGGTGGCAGGCGTCCGGACCCACGACTTCTTCAGCGACCGGCTGCTGGCGGAATGGACCAAGGCGGCCCCGCCGGAGATGCGCGATGTCTGTGCCATCCTCGACACCGAAGCCGGTGCCGGCGAGGTGGTCTTTCACACCCGCTGGATCCACTTTCCCCAGCTCTTTTTCTACGCCCCCCGGCAGCGCTACCTGGTGGGTTCGGACCCGATGCTGATGCTGGCCCACGGTGAGCAGTATCTCGACATCTGGCAGAACCTGCGCATGGGGAAGCTGGCCGACTCCTACCCCTTTGTCCGCGGCCTGTTCAAAAGCCGGCACCTGGTGGCCTCGAAGAGCCAGGAGCGACTCCTCCGGCGTCTGGGCCGCGACCCCCGGTTCATCAAGATCTACCAGGGCCGCAGCCTCGTCCTCTTCTCGCTGCAGGACGACGATCCCGGGTTCGTCACCACCTGGGAGGTGGCACCGCTGGCTGAAGGAGCCATCGACGGCCAGGAGTCCATTTTCCACCCGCCGCCTGACGACCTGCCCCGCAGCCCCTACCACCAGTCGTCGCCACCGGGCGGCATCCAGGTGGGCTATGTCGATTTCCGGCCCTTCTTCCCCCTGGGCGGCATGGCACCCCCGGCGGCACTGGCCGAAACCGTCATCCACCTGGACCAGGCCGTGGCCGGAGCGGAAATCCGCTTCGGCTCCGGCGGGCCGTTCCAGCTGGAGCTGAACGGGGAACCGCTGCTGGTCAACAGGGACGCCAACCGCATGGCACTGATCGACCAGTGGCGCTGCCCGGTGGACCTGGGGGAGGGAGAAAACAGGCTGAGGGTGATCGCGGCACGCACCCCGGGGGACTGGGGCTTCTTCCTGCGGGTGGTGGACGGGTCGGGCCGGCCGATTCGAATTGATAGCCAACCTTAATAACGTTGAAGTGGTTTCAGAACCTCGTCTGTGGTCCAAGGGCAAGGCGCGCACCTGGGCCTCAGGCGAAGTTCTGGAGCCGCTTCTAGATCTTGTACGCGCCCGGCCGATAGCTGATCTGATGGAAGGGGTTGACCAGCGACGTGTTGATGTTCTTCAGATGGGCGCAGATCCGCTTGGTGTAGCGCAGCAGCAGCACCAGGGCCACGTGGCGCTTCTCCACCGTCTCGCTCAGTTCCTTGCCGGCCACCACCTTCTTGATCCGGGCGTCCACGGCCTTGGAGACCTGATCGTATTTGCGGAGGGCATCATTGGCCAGAATCTCGTCTTTTTCTTCCAACGCCTTGTAGGTGATGTCGAACAGTTCCAGGGCCAGGTCCTTGACCTTGCGGAAGGTTGCGTCGTGGCGGCCGAAGTCCATCCTGCCCGGCATCATCTCCACCAGCTCGCCGATGTTCTTGGTGTAGTCGCCGATCCGCTCCAGGTCGGTGATGATGATGTTGAGCTGCAGGCCTTCCAGAAGGTCGGCCCCGCGGGAGATGGCCAGGTGGGAAAAGACCTTTTTCCGCACACCCATCTCCAGCTTGTTCACGTTCTTGTCCATGCCGGCCAGGGTCTTCATCACTTCGCGGGTGGTCTCCTCGTGCACCGCCTCGACGGCAAGGATGAACATCTCCTTACCCATGATGATCATCTCGAAGGAGTCCCGCCGGGCCTCGTCGATCAGCCCCTGGCTCCCTTTGATCAGTTTGAGGAATTTATCGAGCATCGGTTTACTCCTTCACCGGCTCATCCGGTAATCCAGATCAGCAACAGAGGTATCACAAAGAAGAGCACAATAATGTACAAAACCGGGATCACCCTCGACTGCAGAGTCAGGCGGGCCAGCCATTGGGCACAGGCGATGGGAAACCGCTTGACCGGGTAGAGCAGGACGATACCGATGATATTGAAAAGGAGGTGGGCAAAAGCCACGGCCACGGCAATGGTCTCGCCGGTGGAAAGTGCGGCGAGCATGGCGGTGATGGTGGTACCCACGTTGGCCCCCAGGGTGTAGGGGAATATCTGATGGATGGTGAGGATACCCGCGCCGGCCAGCGGGATCACGATGGATGTTGTCACTGAGCTGCTCTGCACCAGGGCGGTCATCACCACCCCCAGGGAGAGCGCTCGCAGCGGTGTTTTGAATATGTACTCGTCGAAGAGCGACGTCCATTTGGACAATACCGCGGTGCGCATCACCTTGACGAAGAGGGTCAGCGAGGTGAACAGCAGGCCGAGGCCGAAGATGAAGATGGCCGTCTCCGGCCGGAAGACCACATCGGCGTGACGGTAGACCGCCGTCCCCAGCAGGGCGAAGAGAAAACTGATCGCCAGGGTGATGGTCCAGATATCCTTTTCCTCGTTGAGCCGCTTGATGAGGAATACCATCGAGAGGAAGAAGGCCGCCGAAACGGTGAACAGGATCAGCAGGGTGATCCACTCCAGATTGCTGAAAACTCCGATGAGAAACTTCTTCTGGGGATCGATCAGCGCTTTCAGCGGGCTGGGAAAGGTGTCACCCCCGGAGTGGACGAATAGCCGGGACAACCACAACGACGCGTGCCCGAGAAAATTGGTCGTCGCCTGCACGGGGAAGATGACGACGATGGCCAGCAGGTTGAAGAAATCGTGGACCACCGCGGCGGAGAATGCCCGTTCAAATTCTCGTTTATTGCCGATGTGGGCTATGGAGACGATCATATTGGTGATGGTGGTGCCCACGTTGGCCCCGAGGATGATCGGGATGGCCCGGGCGAGGACCAGCAACGGTTCGCTGCCCAGCGCCCCGGCCGCGGCCAGGCCCACCACCAGCGAAGTGGTCATGGAGGAACTCTGGGCGATACTGGTGACCAGCACACCGATCAGCAGGCCGATCAGCGGGTTGTTGGCCAACTGGATGATCAGTTCCTCGCCGTAGCCTGAACCAAGGTCCTTGAACGCGCCGAGCAGCTTGATACTGACGAAAAAGAAGTTGAGGGCCAGGCAGATCAGCAGGAATTTTCCGAGGGAACTCAGGCGGCTGAACCAGACGGCCGTGGGTTTGTCGGTCATAGCACGCCTCGTAGCCAGGGATCCGGGGCACAACTCAACGCGGCACAGAATAAAACAGATTCAGCCGCCGGGATTCCAGGACAGTTACACAACGATCATCAGAAGATGGGCCATTCTATCGAAAAAGCGGGCCCGGGGCAAAGCAGGTCACCTTTCTTGACAGCCATAGGCCGACCTTGTAGTATTTTCAGCCACTTGCCAAGGAGTTGCAATGGATCAGAAAGAGATCTCAGCCCTGATTCTCACCAAATTAGCCGAGTTCCGCAAAGACGAGGTAACGCGGGAACTCTACCAGGCACAGGACCGCGCCGCCGTTGAAGAATTGCGGGTGAAGTATCTGGGCCGCAAGGGGGTGCTGACCCGCCTGCTGCGCTCCATGGCCGAACTGCCGCCCGAGGCGCGGGCCGAGGCAGGCAAGGAACTCAACCTGGCCAAACGGGACCTGGAAGCGGCCATCGAAGCTCGGCTGGCCCGGATCGAGAAGGATGAAACCGCCGCCCTGGCCGGGGAGTCAGCCTGGCTCGATATCAGCGCGCCCGGTTATCGCGCCCCCCGCGGTCACCTGCACCCCATCACCACCGTTTCCCGCCGGCTGGAAGAGATCTTCCGCTCCCTCGGCTTCCACGTTCTCGACGGGCCCGAGGTGGAATCGGATTTCTACAACTTCGAGGCGCTGAACCTCCCACCCGATCACCCGGCCCGGGATATGCAGGACACCTTCTGGCTCAAGGACGGCCACCTGCTGCGCACCCACACCTCGCCAGTGCAGGTGCGGGGCATGCAGCGCTTCGAGCCGCCGTTCAAGGCCATCGCCCCCGGACGCTGTTTCCGCTACGAGGCCACCGACGCTTCCCATGACAACATGTTCTACCAGTGTGAAGGCCTGATGATCGACCGTGACATCTCGGTGGCCAACCTGATCTACTCGATGAAGACCCTGCTGCGGCTGATCTTCGGCCGCGATGACGTGAAGATCCGCCTGCGCCCCGGCTACTTCCCCTTTGTGGAGCCGGGTTTCGAACTGGACATGCACTGTCTGATCTGCGACGGCAAGGGCTGCAGTGTCTGCAAGCAGGTCGGCTGGGTGGAAGTGCTGCCCTGCGGCCTGGTGCACCCGAACGTGCTGCGCCACGGAGGCATCGACCCCGAGCAGTTCTCCGGCTTCGCCTTCGGGTTGGGGCTCACCCGGTTGACGATGTTGCTTTACGGTATCAACGACATCCGCCTGCTGTCGGGCGGCGACCTTCGCTTTTTGCAACAGTTCTGAGGTGAACGACGATGAAAATTTCGCTGGAGTGGCTCGCGGAATACGTTGACCTCAGCGGTCTCGACCCGGCCGAACTGGCCGACCGGCTCACCATGTCCACCGCCGAGGTGGAAGGGATTGAAGAGCTGGGCGGCGGCATGGACGGGGTGGTGACGGCAAAAGTCCTGAAGGTCATTCCACACCCCAACGCGGAAAAACTGGTGCTGGCCGACGTCTTCGACGGTGAAAGCGAGAAGCGGGTGGTCTGCGGCGCGCCAAACCTGGCCGAGGGGCAGACCGTGCCGCTGGCCCGGGCCGGAGGGCACCTTCCCAACGGCACAAAGATCAAGAAGGGCAAGATCCGCGGCGAAAAGAGCGTGGGCATGATCTGCTCCGAACGGGAGCTGGGCCTGGGTGCCGGCGAAGACGGCATCATGGTCCTGGATGACGGGATCGAACCCGGGATGGCGATTCCCGCGGCCCTGGGGCTCACCGACCACGTGCTGGAGGTCGACAACAAGTCGCTGACCCACCGGCCAGACCTCTGGTGCCACTACGGCATCGCCCGGGAAGTGGCGGCAATCACCGGCCGGGAACTGGCGGTCATGCCCGGCCTGGATCCGGCATTGGCCAACCCTGAAGCGGAGAGCGTCTCCCTCGAGGTAAAGACCCTGGACCCGGATCTCTGCCCGCGGTATTGCGCAGCGGTGGTGGATGGCCTGGCCATCGGCCCCTCGCCGGCCTGGATGGCCCGGCGCCTGGAGGCGGTGGGCGTAAGGGCACTGAACAATGTGGTGGACATGACCAACTACGTGATGCTCGAGCTGGGCAACCCGCTCCACGCCTTCGACCTCGCGAAAGTGGGTGATTCGGCGATCCTGATCCGCCGCGCGAAAGCCGGGGAAAAGATCGTCACACTGGACGATGTGGAACGCACGCTGACCGAGGAGATGCTGGTCATCGCCGATCGCGAAAAGCCCATCGCCATCGCCGGAGTGATGGGCGGGGCAAACAGCGAGGTGACCGGCAACACCGCGGCCATGGTACTGGAGTCGGCCAACTTCCATCCGATCAACGTCCGGCGCACCTCGGCAGCCCTCGGTTTCCGCACCGAGGCGGTGATGCGTTTCGAGAAAAGCCTCGACCCCGAGCTGCCGCCGGTGGCGGCACGCCGGTTCCTCCAGCTGGCCCGGGAGCTGATCCCCGGGGCCCGGCAGGTCTCACCGCTCTACGACGAGGACCACCACCAGCGGAAATCGGTGAGCATCCACCTCGGCCACGAGTTCCTCAACCGCCGGCTGGGTCTGGAACTGCCGGCTGAGCGGGCTGAAGGCATCCTGACCAGCCTCTCCTTCGGCCTCACCGCAGCGGACGGAGGCTGGAATGTCGATGTCCCCACCTTCCGGGCCACCAAGGACATCGGTATCCCCGAAGACCTGGTGGAGGAGGTGGGCCGGATTTACGGCTACGACAATATCCCGCCGGTTGCCCCCGACATCACCATGCTGCCGCCCACCACACCGCCGACAAAGCTGCTGGAGGACGAACTGCGGGACATCCTCTCCCTGGAACTGGGTTTCAGCGAAATCTACGGCTACTCCTTTACCCGCAATGACACTGCGGGAACACTGGGCCTGACTCTGGATCAACACCTCGAAGTGCGCAACCCGCTGTCCAGCGAGGAGTCCAGCCTGCGGCGCAGCCTGATTCCCGGACTGTTGCAGGCGGTGCTGAAGAACGTCAACAACTTCCAGGACTTTTCTCTCTACGAGATTGGTCGCGTCTACCTCACCGAATCACAGGGCCTTGATGACGGCGCCGGGGGTCACCTGCCCCGGGAAAACCGCCGGCTCTGCGGCGCCATGTACAGCGGTGGCCGTGCGTCCGCGGGCGATGAAATGTTTCTCCGGGTCAAGGGCGTTGTCGAGGATCTGGCCGCCAGGGCCCGGCTGGACAAACCCGATCTCACCCGGCTTGAAGACCAGGATCATCCCCCCTGGGTATATCCGGCTCATTTCGCCGAGTGGCGTCAGGACCACACGTGCCTGGGCACCTGTGGCGAGATCCACCCGGCAGCCAGCCGGGCGTTGGGCCTGCGCGGTTCGGTGGGACTGTTCGATCTCGATCTCGACGCCCTGCTGGAAGCCCGACGGAAAGAACAGGCCTATACCCCGCTACCCCGCTACCCCGGGGTCAGTTTCGATCTCAGCGTCGTGGTTCCACTGCGCACCGAGGTGGGGGCGGTGGAAAAGGTGGTGGCCGGCGCCAATCCCAAACTGATCCGTCAGGTGAACTTGACCGACACCTACCGCGGCGCCCAGCTGGACGAGGGGATGAAGAGCCTCTCCTTCAGCATCCTCTGCCGCTCGGAAAAGAAGACTCTCGACCAGAAGCAGGCCGCCAAACTCCATGAAGCCATTTTGCGGGCGGTTGGGAACGCCGGCTGGTCCATCCGGGGGTGAAAACCTCAGATGCGGCCCAATGGCTGCGTTATGCGCCACTGAAAAATGCTCGCATACCACAGGAGTATGCTCCGCTTTTCCAACGGCGCAAGCCTTGCCCTTGAACCGCATCCGAGGTTTTCAAGGCATCTTCAATCTCAATTTGAATCGAGATACCTCTGGGGATCCACCCGCTGGCCGTCGATCTGCACCTCGAAATGGACGTGGGGGCCGGTGGAGTGGCCGGTGGAGCCGACCCGGGCGATCCGGTCGCCGCGGTGCACCCGCTCCCCCTTTCGCACCAGGTTGCGATTGTTGTGAGCGTAGAGGGTCACCACCCCATTCCCGTGATCGATCACCACCAGATTGCCATACCCGCGAAGCCCGTTGCCGCTGTAAGTCACTTCACCGTCAGCAGCGGCGAGGACAGGTGTGTTGCGGGGGGCGGCGATGTCCAGGCCGGTGTGACGGCGGCCGCCGCCGAACCGGGAGGTGATGGTGCCGGTGAGCGGCCACTGCAGCGAGATGTCACCGGTGCGCTCCTTTGCCGGCTTGTCCTGGGGCTGGTAGACGTCCACCTCGAGCAGCTGGTCGGCACCGGGGATGAAGATCCGCTGCCCGGTCTCGATGACGGTGGGATCTTCCAACTGGTTGATTCCGGCCAGCAGTTCGAGCGATATACCGTAGGTTTTGGCGATGCGCCAGACGGTCTGTCCCGGCTGCACCACGTGGAAGACACCGGGGATGCCGAGGTCAGTGTCCGCCAGCATCTCCGGCGGTGTTTCCGCTGGCGGGGACGATGGCGGAGCAGCGTCAGGACTCTCCGCGGGGGGCGGTGGGGGTGCCGGGGAGTGCTCGGTGCCTGAAACACCGCGCACCGGCGGGGGGGGAATGGGGCCGCAGCCGGCCACACCCGGCAGCAACAGAAGAACAAGGAAGCAACGCGAGGCACACAGGAAAAGCCCTCCCGCACCGGGCCGGGAGGGCTTCTTGCCACTATTCAGCAGGTGTACCACGGGACCCCCGCCAGCTCACTGAACCTGGAACCAGGGGCTCGTATCTCCCGAGTTGAATACCCTGAAGTACTGGTCGATGGTCTCCCAGAGGCCATCGCCGTCCGGAGGCGGGCTACCCTCGCCATCGGGGTAGACGTGAACAAAACTGAGCAGGTATCGCGCCAGGCCCAGATCGTCAAAGATCGGGTACAGGGTGGGCTGTTTGGCGGTGTGCCCTTCATCGAGAGTCGCCACCGGGCCCAGCTCGGTCCAGCCACCGGACCAGGTCTTGTAGATCCCGAACATCACCTTCTGGTCACCGTCCGCGCGGCGGACAAAAGTGATATGGACCCGGCCGTTTTCTCCCAGACGGATGTTGCATTCACGGTCGTTCACCCATTCGACATAGCTGTTGAGTTCCTCGGGAGCGGACCACTGGACACCGTTGAAATAACTCATGAACAAATGGAAGTAGCCGTCGCCCTTCTGACGAGACCAGACGATCCAGGGCAGACCGTTCTCGTCAAGCTGGCCGAAGGGCTCGATGTCCATTTCCTGGTCGCGGGTGATCCACCCCTGGGTGTGATCGTTTTCGAAAAAGATGTCGTAGCGCTCGCCGTCAGTGCTCATCCGGACCACAGAGGAGAAGGTCCAGGTGGGGCCGTCCTTGCCCTCCGACACGGTATTGGCCTGGGCAGCCAGCGGAAGGAGCAGGAACAGCAGGAGGAGAAACCAGCTCGTTCTGTTCTTCATGTTATTCTCCAAATCATTTTCTCATGCACCGTCTGAAACTCGATATCCGGGAGGGGGAAACCCCGGAGCCGAGGGGCCATATCCTGTCAACCGGTTTTGGCCAGAATGTCGAGTACCTCCGAGTTGAGGTTCCGGTGCGATTGCAGCACGCGGTTGAGGAAAAAATTGGAGATGTTTTCCTTCCCCTCATCCCGGTAGATGTTGGCCAGACGGTATTCCACCTCGCCGATGATGTCGCTGAATTTGAATGAACGGGCAATGGACAGGGACTGCTTGCCGAACAGCTTGGCCTGCTCGTGCTGGTCCTGGAGAATCGCCGCATCCATACGGGAGAGGAGGCACTCTGAGATGCAGCGGTTGTTCTTGCGCTCCTTGGCGATGTTCAGGGCCTGGAGGTTGAACTCCTCCCCCCGCTGGAAGTCGCCCAGCTGGACGTAGCAATCACCGATGTTGTTGAGGATGATGGGAATCGCCGACGCGCCATCGTGCGACTCGATGATCGCCAGGGCCTTATTGTATTTTTCCAGTGCGTTCTCGTAGTCCGAGAGCAGGAAGTAGACACGGCCGTAAGTGGAATTGAGGTGCGTCTGCAACACCACATCGTCCACGTCCTGTGTATCGGCCAGGGCGATCTTTTCCAGCGCCGAGCGGTGGTCCAGCTGACGCAGCTTGACGATGGCCTGCTCGATGTGGGCAATGACCCGGACCCTGGCCGGCGGATCGTTTTCCAGAATGAACTGGAAAATGTCGTCGGCCATCTCCAGCCGGTTGAGATAGCGGTAGACAACGCCGATGTCACAATAGATTTCGGAGTTGACCGCCGGTGCCGCGGCGAGGAAAAGCGCCTTCTGGAACGCGCTCAGGGCCTTCTGGTAGAACCCCTTGGTGCAGAGGTCGATACCGGTCTGCCTCAGTGCGGCGATGTCGTTGGGGGGCCCGATTGCTGCTACCCTGCTGCTCATTGTCCTAACCTCCTCGCTCCGAGCGTCGATGAACAGCTGGCGATGGCATGCCGTGGGAACGCTGTCGTGCGGCCGGGAGCCTCTGGATCAATACCCTGCTTCAACAAATAGTGATTGAACCTGTCTTTTAGTATTTTTTCAGCGACCGCCAACGGAGGTAGCGGCCACTTTCATCAACCCCTTCTCGGTCATTATACATTATAGATCGGCCAGGTCCTCTTCGGAGAGCTTGTAGCTCATAAAACTGTCGATTTCTTTCCTGCTCGAAGAGGAGAGCCGCTTGTATGTATCCAGCAACCGGTAATCGGTCGTGGAGTATTTTTCATCCGTCCGCGCCGTCTGCCCGATCCCGATGGCCAGCAGAATGTGGCCTATGGTCTCCAGCTTCAGTTCCAGCGGGTAGTCGTCCTTCTCTATCCGCTCCAGCGCGCCCGGCACGATCTGGGCCCGCCGTGCGACATCTTCGATGCTCAGGCCGATCTGCTGGCGGTGATACTCGATGTACTGTCCCAGGGTTTCCCGGGCAAAGGAGAGGTCGCGCCTGACAAAATCGTGGTCGGACACAACACTCAGCCGGAAAACTTCGGCATCGAAGGTCCACTCCTGGACCAGGTCCTGCATGCTGGCCGTGAACCGCAGCGAATTGCCGCGGACGGCCGTGAGCTCGCGTTCGTAGACCGACAGGTAATCGGCGAAATTCTGGGGGCTGGGAATCAGCAGTTCGTAAAGGTATTCGAGGGTTTCCACCCGCAGGGCGGAATCCTGCCGCACCCGGGAATAGAGCTGCAGCGAATCAAAGAGGATGTTGCGGGCAATAAACTTCTCGATGGTGGAAAAGGGCGACCCGGAAAACTCCTCGGCCATGGTTTCCCGGTTCCCGCACCGGTCGAGGAGATACCTCCGAACCTGGGGGTAGGTGGCCCGCGGAGCCTCGAAATACTGTTTGGCCCCCCGGGGGGCCTTGACCTTGTGAGCCAGCAGGAGCAGATCCCGCTCGTCAAGGTTCAGGGCATTGGCCAGGCGGATGACGATTTCATCCTCAGGGACCACACCCTTGTTCTCGATGTTACCAATGTAGGTTTCGCTGCACTGAACGAGGTTGGCAACGGTCTTCTTGGTATATGCGAGCTTTTTACGATTCTTGGTAATTTTCAGGGCGAATGAATTCATCCCAGCAGATAACCCTCCATAATTTCTAAATTTAAAAGATTACACACTCTTTGTCAATAAATTTCCTGTTTATTACTGTTTACCGTTCCTCCCCCCTGGATCGGCCACCGGCGATCCATCCGGTCGCCCCGATTCCCGAGGCCCCGAACAGTGACCTGCCACCGAAGCCTGGACCGGGGTTGGTGACAACCCCTTTCAACAAGATGGGATAGTACATGAAACCACTTTGGGACCGGCCCTCCCCGGAAACACCACCGCACCTCCTTACAGGAATACGCCGAAAGGCGGCCCGGGTTCGATTCCGCTGTTCAGTTCATGGACGCAACCACTCCCTATGACAATGAAAAAAAAGACCATAAAACCCTTGACAGGAATCAACTGATAGTTTATATTTATATAGAAATCAAAAAGAACCTGGCTGGAAACTAACCAGGTTCGACACGATCCGGCAATTGAAATTCCTCACAACTGAATGATTTCACTTATGTTGGGCCGATTACGGCCTAACAGCCCCACCGGGCAGGCCACCAGGCTCTCCTTTCAAAGGCAACATGGCCTCCCCGGTTTTGTCAGGCACGGGAAATCAATTACTAGTTGATTGCCCGGGAAAGGAACGCCGGCAACAGGACAAGGTGTACAACAGGCAGGGGGGTCGTTTTTTGTTCCTGCAACCTTGAGAGACAGTTTCTGCTACCCAAGGAAACGTTTGGTTCCCGGTTTACCGGGGATCAAAACCTGCTTCAACCAACCCCCTTGACAAAAAATAATTCCCCTGCCTTTTTTTCTTCCCTCCCCTTCGGCTCACCACTCCCTTTATCACTTGAACCATGAATCGTGCTGCGGGACAATACCGGTGTATCTTAAGCCCCCATTTCTCACAGACCTTCGTCGCGAGGAGTCGGAGATGCCC
>CBESOE010000128.1:0-12620 GCA_965531145.1 uncultured bacterium
TTCGGCATCTTCCAGGGCTGGGACGTGGGCGTGGACAATCTGACCATCTGCTACGGCGGCCCGGACTTCGGCGCGGCCCTCGACGTCACCCCGGACAGCGGCACGCTGCCCTTCACGGCGACGTTTACTCCCACGGTCTGCAACTTTGACAGCGCCCTCCAGCAGTACTATGGCCAGATCGACGTGGTCTATGCCAGTGGCGGCGGGCTGACCGACTGGCGCCACGGCACGGTGACGGTGCCGTCGAACGACTGCAAGACCCCGGCCTTTAATTTCAACCTGCCGGCCTACAACACCCTCGTCGGCGACAACACCTTCACCCTGACCTTCGAGAATCTGGATACCGGCGTGGTCCAGTCGTCCACCGCGGTGGTGACCGGTAACTAAACATCATCCCGGTCCGCTCCATCGGAGCGGGACCGTTGACCGATGACCTCCAGCGGCCCGGGGGCAACCCCGGGCCGCTCGCTTTACCCCCGGGGAAATCATGAGCAGCCAGCACAATACAATCTTCGTCATCGACGACGATCCGGCCATCCGCCGGGCGCTGCGCCGGCTGCTCACCGCGGAAGGGTATGAGGTGAAAACCTTTGACTCGGCCCGGGAGTTCCTGCGGCTGAGATACCCCGAAGCACCGGCCTGCCTGATTCTCGATGTGCGTATGCCGCGGATGAGCGGTCTCGAACTGCAGCGGCGGCTGACCGAAGAGGGGCTCAAGATCCCCATCATCTTCATCTCAGGCCACGGTGACGACGAGATGGCCGCGGCGGCCCGGGAGGCCGGCGCGGAGGAGTTTCTGCACAAACCGCTGCTGGACCACCACCTGCTGGACATCGTCAAGAGGGTTGTTGGATCCTGACCTGCCGGACCTCACCTTTTTCGCCCCACACAGCCCTTAGGACAGAATCAGCGCACGGATCAGTGCCGAGCCAAAATGACGGGTCAACAGTGTCAGCACGGCGGCCAGCAGGACCCCCGCGGTGAGCACTCCCACCATCTCTGACACCACCACGCCCAGAATGCTTCCCCGGGAGCCGCCGATCTTTACCATGGTGGCGATCTCCCGCTGCCGGAGCCGCAGGGAGAGCATGAAGACCAGGATGGCAGTGGCCAGCGTGGCCAGCCCCACCATGATCACCGCCAGCACCACGTAGGTCTGCACGGTGAGGATCGTCTCCAGCAGCTCGGCCATCACCGTGGCCGGCACGGTGACCTGGACCTGCTCCTCATCGCCGAGATAGCGGCCCTGGATCAGGGCCGAGGACTTGTCGGTATCGGGAACCGCGATCACCGCCGTCACCGGGAACGCGGATGTATCGCCGTGGAAATGGAAGGAGTCGATGTTCTCGGGGTTGATTTCGTTGTAGTTTACCACCGAGGCGTTGGCCACCACCTTGCTCCCTTCCACGGCCAGCACCCCCGGCGCCGCCTCCGGGCTGGACATGTCCATGTGGCCGTGCCCCAGCCCCGCGATCACCCAGGCGGTCTTGAGATCGACAAAAATGGCACGGTCGTCGGGTGTGTGCATCCGCTGGAGTACCCCGACGACATCCATCTTCAGCGGGTAGACACCGGCCACGTCGAAGACGTTCTCCGGTGACGAGATCACGTGGTCGCCGGGCCCGCTGTCCAGATCCTCGGCCACCTCGGCGCCCAGCACACACTCCCCCAGCACGGCCAGGTTTCGGCCCGCGGCGATCTTCAGGCCCCGGAACCCGAAGTAATCGATGCTGGTGCCAACGATGGGGTGCGACCGTGCCCGGAAGCGGGTGTAGAGGGGGATGGCCGTGGCCAGTCCCGAGGCATTGACCCGGCCAACTTCGACGCTGGCCATCTCGGCCGGGGTATCCGACTCGAAGTAGAGCGAGTTGAGCACCAGTTCCAGGGGGCTTCCCTTGGCGCCGATGAGCAGCGGCGTGACCGCTGCCCTGGTGGCCAGCTCGTCCTGGCTCTGGCTGACCAGCACCCGAAGACCCGCCGGCAGGTAGACGATGAGGGTGATGGAAGCCACCAGGATCAGGGTCTTGACCCGGTTGTAGGCCAGGTAGCGCAGCGCCAGATAAAGCGTGTTCTTCATCCCGTTTCCCCGTCCGGGCCGGAACCCTCGTCGGCCGGCCTGATGGACGCCTCCGCTCCGGTGTGGAACTCACCGAACTCGATGACCCGGCCAAAGCGCTCCAGCAGGCTGTGGTCGTGAGTCACCGTCACCATGGTGGTCCCGTTCTGCTGCACGAAATCAGAGAGGATATCGAGGACCCGGCCCTTGTTGGCCGGATCGAGGTTGCCCGTGGGTTCATCGGCGAGGATCAGGTCGGGTTGGGTCAACAGCGCCCGGCAAACGGCCACCCGCTGGCGTTCACCCTGGGAGAGCCGGCCCACGTGGCGGCGGAGCTTGTTGCCCAGGCCCACCTCTTCCGCCAACCGGGCCGCCCGACCGCGAACCTAGCGATCAAGGCACAGCGCCGGATTGATGCGGTAGGGCAGCAGGATGTTGTCCAGCACCCGCAGGTGTTCCAGCAGTTCGAACTCCTGGAAGACGAGGCCGATCCGGCGGATGCGGAACTCCCGGCGCGCGCCGTCCCCCAGCTCGCTGATCGTCGCCCCGCCGGTCTCCACCCTGCCGCTGTCCGGCACGGCGATGCCGGCGATCAGGTTGAGCAGGGTGGTCTTGCCGGTCCCGCTGGGGCCGATAAAGGCCACGGTTTCGCCATCGGCCACCACCAGATCCGGTATCCGCAGGGCAAAGTCGCCCACCGGGTAGCGGAAGAGGAGGTCGGTGATCCTGATCAAAGCCGCTCCTCCTGGATCAACTCCAGATCAGTGATCTTCCACATACCGTCCACCGGCTTGACGGTCATCTCGGCCTGGTATTGATTCTGCCGCTGGTGGATGTGGCCCCAGTGCCCCACCGACGCAGAGACATTCCAGGTGCAGAGAGCGATGAACCCGGGTTCACCGCTGATCGGCCGGGGGTCGACACTGACCAGGGGGTCAGGAAAGGCAGGGAACGAAGCCACTAGCATGAGGAGCACAAAGAGGATGCACGGTGAAACCGGTGAGTTGATCTTCACGATCGCTCCGTATCTCCAAACCCGGAAGTGGTGCCATGGATATGCAGACACCTGGAAGTATAGAGCAAATCGGTACCCGACCTGAAGAGCCGATGGGGATATCGATGACATTTCGCTTTTTTCTATCAAATGGGGAATGTGATAAAATTTCCCGCATGGATTTTAGGGCAATCCTTGGAGCCGCCGGGGGAAACTCACAACTTCAGTGAAGGAGGGAACTGATGAGAAAGACACACGTCCTGCTACTCGTTCTATTGGCCGTGAGTCTGGTGGTCCCGGCGGCCCGGGCCGGTACGGCGGATGACGAATGGGAGTTCGAACTGGCGCCGTTCTATTTCTGGGGTGCCAGTATCAGCGGTGACACCGCGATCGGGCCGGTGGATACTCCGCTGGACGTAAGCATCGGGAATATCATCGACAACCTGCAAGCGATATTCACGGTTCATTTCGAGGCACGAAAAAATGCCTGGGGCGGCCTCCTCGATGTCACCTACATGGATATCGGGAACACCGTGACTGATCCCACGGGAGGCCAGAGCGGCCTCGACGTCAAGAGCACCATGGTGGAGCTGGGCGGCTATTACCGGGTGGCCGACAGCATCCACGCCGTCGATATCCTCCTCGGCGCACGCTATACCGACATGGAAACGTCCGTCACCCTGCCCGTGCACAGTGGCTACGTCGATGAGAGCTGGTGGGACCCGTTCGTCGGCGGCCGGTGGCTCTGGAACTTCCATGAAAAGTGGACACTGAACACCCGCTTCGACTACGGCGGATTCGGGGTCGGGTGTGATTACACCTGGAATGCCGCCATGATCTTTGTCTGGCAGCCATGGGACCATGCGGCCATTCTGGCCGGTTACCGCGCCCTGGAGCAGAGTTACAAGGACGGTGATGGGCTGGATCGCTACGTGTGGGATGCCACGCTTCATGGCCCGGTCCTCGGTATCGACTTCCGCTGGTAAAATCGAAATCATCCAGAAGGTCCGATCCCTTGCAGGATCGGACCTTCGCTGATTTTACGGTGCACACCACCCTGAAAGAGGTACAATAGGATGCTCAAAAGTACCGCAACCGGGGAGGTGAGCGATGATCTTCGAAGAATTCAAGGAGCAGTTGCCGGACAGCGACCCGCTGGAAACCGGGGAATGGGTCGACTCGCTGGACGAGGTGGTGCAGCGCGCCGGCACGGACCGGGCCCAGTTCCTGCTCTACAAGGTGCTCAAGCGGGCCAAGCAGTTGCACCTCGGCCTGCCGCCCACCACCCAGACCCGCTACATCAACACCATCAGCCCCGAGCAGGAGCCGGACTTTCCCGGTGACGAGGCGATGGAGCGCCGGATCCGGCGGTTGATCCGCTGGAACGCCGTGGCCATGGTCACCCGGGCCAACAACCATTACGCCGGTCTCGGCGGCCACCTCTCCAGCTATGCCTCGGCGGCCAGCCTCTACGAGGTGGGGTTCAACCACTTCTTCCGCGGCAAGGACGAGAACGGCACCGGCGACCTGATCTTCTTCCAGGGCCACGCCTCACCCGGGATCTACGCCCGGGCGTTTCTCGAGGGCCGGTTCGAGGAGGCACAGCTGGACCGCTTCCGCCGGGAGGCCTTTGCCCCCGGGCTCTCCAGCTACCCCCACCCGCGGCTGATGCCCGACTTCTGGGAGTTCCCCACCGTCTCCATGGGCCTCGGCCCGCTCAATGCCATCCACCAGGCGCGGTTCCTGCGCTACCTCCAGAACCGCGGTATCGCTGACACCAGCGGCCGGCGGGTCTGGGCCTTCCTCGGCGACGGCGAGACCGACGAGCCGGAATCGCTGGCCGCGCTGCGGCTGGCCTCCCGCGAGGGGTTGGACAACCTGACCTTCGTGGTCAACTGCAACCTCCAGCGGCTGGACGGTCCGGTGCGGGGCAACGGCAAGATCATCCAGGAACTGGAGGGGGTGTTCCGCGGCGCCGGCTGGAATGTCTTCAAGGTGATCTGGGGCCGGGAGTGGGACGAGCTGCTGAAAAATGATCTGGACGGCCAGCTGGTGAAACGGATGGGCGACACCCTGGACGGCGACTACCAGCGCTTCCGGGTGGAGACCGGGGCTTATATCCGCGAGAAGTTCTTCGGCCCGGAGCCCGAACTGCAGAAACTGGTGGAACACCTGGACGACGAACAGTTGAAACGGCTGCGCCGCGGCGGCCACGACTACCGCAAACTCTTCGCGGCCTACAAGGCGGCCACCGAGATCGGCGGCCGGCCCTCGGTGATCCTGGCCAAGACGGTCAAGGGCTGGACCCTGGGGGACGAGTTCGAGGGGCGCAACGCCACCCACCAGATGAAGAAGCTGAACGAGGAGGAGCTGAAGGTCTTCCGTGACCGGCTGGAATTGCCGATCCCGGACGAGAAGATCTCCGAGGCGCCCTACTACCACCCCGGCCCTGAGAGCGAAGAGGTTCGCTACATGCTGGAGCGGCGGCAGGCCCTGGGTGGCCTGGTGCCCCGGCGAGTGGTGCTGCCGGTGGAGCTGGACCTGCCCGGGGAGAATGTATTCACCGAGTTCCACGCCGGCACCGAAGAGGCGAAGCAGGAGGCCTCCACCACCATGGCCTTTGCCCGGCTGGTGCGCAACCTGATGAAGGACAAGTCCTTCGGTTCACGGGTGGTGCCGATCATCCCCGATGAGGCCCGGACCTTCGGCATGGACCCCTTCTTCAGCCAGTTCAAGATCTACTCGCCCCAGGGACAGAACTACCAGGCGGTGGACGCCGATTTCGTGCTCAGCTACAAGGAAGCGGTGGACGGCCAGATCCTCGAGGAGGGGATCACCGAGGCTGGGGCCATGGCCTCGTTCACCGCCGCCGGCACCAGCTACGCCACCAACGGCCAGCCCATGCTGCCGCTCTACACCTTCTACTCCATGTTCGGCTTCCAGCGGGTTGGCGATTCAATCTGGTCTTTTGCCGACAACCGGGGCCGGGGCTTTCTGCTGGGGGCCACCGCCGGGCGGACCACGCTGAACGGCGAGGGGTTGCAGCACCAGGACGGTCACAGCCTGCTGGTGGCCGCCACCGTGCCCTCCTGCCGGGCCTATGATCCGGCCTATGCCTACGAGATGGCGGTGATTGTTGAAGAGGGCATGAAACGGATGCTCGATCAGGGTGAGGACATCTTCTACTACCTGACACTCTACAACGAAGCCTACATCATGCCCCGCCTGCCCGATGACGCACGGGAGGGGATCCTCAAGGGCCTCTACCTGGTCCAACCGGCCGAGGCGGACCACCCGCTCCGTGTCCAGTTGCTCGGCTCCGGGCCGATGCTGAACGAGGCAATCCGGGCCCAGGCGATTCTGGCCGAGAAGTTCCAGGTGGCAGCCGATGTCTGGAGCGTCACCAGCTACGGCGAACTTCGCCGCGACGCCCTGGACTGCGAACGGCACGCCGCCATGTATCCCGGAGAGCCGCCCCGCACACCGTTCATCACCGAACTCCTGGGCGGGGGCGAAGGGCCGGTGATCGCGGTGACCGACTACCTCAAGGCGGTGCCCGATCTGGTGGCCCGCTGGGTACCGGGCGATTTCACGGTCCTGGGCACCGACGGTTTCGGCCGCAGCGATACCCGCCAGGCCCTGCGCTACTTCTTCGAGATCGACGCCGAGCACATTGCGGCATCCGCCCTGGCCGCCCTGGCCCGGCAGGGAAAGATCGCGCCGGAGCAGGTGCGCACAGCCCTGGAGACGCTGGAGATCTGCCACACCACACCCAACCCCTGGGACTGCGCCCCCTGTCACGGAGACGTGTAGCAGGAGCGGGTTTCAGAGATCGATTACTTGGTGCCGGTCACGATGCACAGATCGGTGTCCGTGTCCGCGGAAGGCGGATAGGGCGGCTGGTTGTAAGGAGGTGGCGTAATGTCCTCCACCACCAGCCGGAAACGGTTCTCGCCCAGCGTCGAGGTAAAGAACGGGATAGTGGTGGGCAGTGAGGATGTATAGCAATCGCCGGACTGGATGTTCGTGTATCCGGACCGCCAGCGGGAGTAGAACTGTCCCCCGGCCAGGGTGAGATCCACCCGGGCCGCAAGGGTTCGTGCCTGATCCCGATAGTTGTTCACCAGATTGATGGACAGCACCGTCTCCAGCGGGAGGGAACCCGTGTCCGGGATGCCGTCGATTTCAGCGCTGACCGTGTTGTCGGTATCAATCTTGATCACCGCCATATCACGGCCATGATCGTTGACCAGGAACCCGCCCACATAAATGTGGCCCTCCTCACCACAGATCACCGATTCGGCACTGTCGGCCGCCTCCACCGACGGCTGGTTGATCAGACGGGACCAGTTGAAGCCTCCATTGTCGTCAAGGCTGACCACCAGCGCATCATAGAACGTATCCGCCGAATGACAATACCCGGCGGCATAGAGGGTGCCGTCAGCTCCACGGGCCAACGACCAGGCTTCGTCCCACTGGTTCCCGGTGCCGTTGTAGCGGTACACCCAGCGCTGGTTGCCGTCGCCATCGAGGCTGACCACAACGAAATCGTTCATGTTCAACATCACCTCGATGGAACCGGCCACGTAAATGTTCCCGTCATCTCCACAGATGATGGCATTGGCCCGGTTCTGGTTGAACGTGGCGGTGGGCCAGGTGTAGCGCCAGAACACCTCGCCGGTCTTCCAGTCCAATTTGAACACGGCAAAGTCATGGTCTCCGCTGGTGCCCGCTGCCAGCAGGTCGCCGGCAGGATCGAAAGTGAGGGCATAGGCCGCATTCTGATGGGCATAGGAACCGCTGTCGGTGTAGATCCACTTCTCGATCCCATCGGTGTCGAGGGCGATGACCATGAAGCCGTCCGTGGCCGAAATCTCCTTGGAGTAGCCGCCGGCATAGACCATGTTGTCATGGCCGCTGGTGACACAGTAGGCCCGGTCCTGACCGTGCTCCGTGCCGTCGTAGCGATAGACCCACCGCTCGCTGCCATCGGGCTGGAGGCTGATGACGATGGCATCGTATTGTGTCCCCGCACCGCCGCTGTAACCGGCGATATACAGGTTACCGTCAATACCGGCGTGGATGTCATAAGCGCCGTCGATGACATTGCCCGGGCCGTTGTAGCGGTAGACCCACTGCTCGCAACCGGCGTTATCGAGGCAGATGACAACCAGATCCCCGGTTTCCGAGGGTGGGCCCGCACTCTGCCCGGCGATATAGAGGTAATCGCCCGACCCATAAACGATGCCATTGGCGCCGTCATTCCCATCGTTGTCGTATCTGTACACCCAGCGCCGCTCCCCGTCCGGATCGACCGAAAGCACGACGATGTCCACCCCCGTGCCGCTGCCATATCCGTATCCGGCGCAGTAAACGTTGCCGTCACCACCGATGATGGTGGTGGGCGGTGTCTCGTCCAGATGCGCGGGCCCGTCATAGGTGTGGATCCACCGTTCGGTCTGACCGAACGCACTGATCGTGCCGGTGGTCAACAGAAGGCAAAGGGACAAAACACCAATCACCGGCCACCGAATCCACATTTTCATATTTCTCCACCACGGGAAAATGGAAACCTGAAGCTACACATACAAGAAATATGTCAACGAGGGAGCGAAGTCAACTGATTCCACCATATCCTGATTTGTTTTTCGTTATGTTCAGCTGTATATTACGGTTCCAGAGAGGGGAGAATTCGTCGTGGGCACGTTGAAATCAGACCAGCGGTACCGGGTGCGGGGCAAACTCTGGATCGAGGGACCGGAGGGAACCTATATCGGGTTCGGTCGTGCGGTGCTGCTGGAACGGATCCGCCAGCACGGTTCAATCAGTGCCGCGGCCCGCTCGATGAAGATGTCCTACCGCCACGCCTGGAAGCTGGTGGACTCGATGAACCGCCAGGGCCGTTCACCGCTGGTGGTGACCAGCACCGGCGGCAAGGGGGGCGGTGGAACCAGGCTGACCGAAACCGGAGAGCAGGCAATCATCGCCTTCCGTGCCGCCTGGGATGAACTGGACCGCTTTCTCGAACAACGCACGGGCACACTCAACCTCTGATCCCTCGCCAGCAGCGCACTCCCCCGAGGAATGAGATGTTTCGACATGCACTGAAGACCGTCGCCATCATGATCCTGCTCCTGCCGGCAACCGCCGCAACAGCCGAAGAGATCCGGGTGGCGGTGGCCGCCAACTTCGCCGACGCCATGAAGACGCTGGTCACCCGTTTCGAGGCCATCAGCGGCCACACGGTGGTCCCGGTCTTCGGTTCCACGGGCAAGCACTACGCCCAGATCGTCAACGGCGCCTCCTTTGCCGCCTTTCTGGCCGCCGATGCGGAACGGCCGCAACGCCTGGAAAGCGAGGGCCGGGCCGTGCGGGGAACCCGCTTCACCTATGCCGTGGGCCGCCTGGTGCTCTGGAGCCGAACCGACGACGTTGTCGATCCCGCAGGCACGGTGCTGGCAAACGGGACCTTCCGGCATCTGGCCATGGCCAGTCCGGAGCTGGCCCCGTACGGCGCCGCCGCCGAGGAAACGCTGCGGTCCATGGGGCTGTGGAAGAGGCTTGAACCACGCCTTGTTCGCGGCGAGAACATCGGCCAGACCTTCCAGTTCGTCCACACCGGCAACGCTGAGCTGGGGTTCGTGGCGCTGTCTCAGGTCATCGGACCAGGTAAAAAAACCGAGGGCTCCTTCTGGCTCGTCCCGCTGGAGTTGCACCAGCCGATCGAGCAGCAAGCCGTGCTGCTGCACGATTCCAAAGCCGCACGGCACTTCCTGGCCTTTCTCGGTGGTGCCGAAGCCCGGGAGATCATCCTGCGGTATGGCTACAGCATTTGCGAACCGGAGGCACCGCTACCGTGAACCCGGAACTCACCGCCCTCTGGATCACCTTCAAGCTGGCCGGGATCACCACCCTGATCCTGCTGGTTCTGGGCACACCGCTGGCCTGGTGGCTGGCCCGCACCGAGGCTCGCTGCAAAACCCTGGTGGAGGCCGTGGTGGCCCTGCCCCTGGTGCTGCCGCCCACGGTGCTCGGCTTCTACCTGCTGGTGGCCCTCGGGCCCCAGGGACCGCTGGGCCGTCTGATGGCACTGCTGGGCCGGCCGCCGTTGACCTTCACCTTTGCCGGGCTGGTGCTGGGGTCGGTGATCTACTCGCTGCCCTTCGTGGTCCAGCCGCTGGAGGGGGCCTTTGTTGCGGTGGGCCGCCGGCCACTGGAAGCGGCGGCCACCCTCGGTGCCTCACCGCTGGACCGCTTCTTCACCGTGGCCGTGCCCCTGGCCCGCCCCGGATTCCTCACCGCCGCGGTGCTCGGCTTTGCCCACACGGTGGGCGAGTTCGGTGTGGTGCTGATGATCGGCGGGAACATCCCCGGCGAGACCCGGGTCCTCTCCATCGCCATCTACGACCATGTGGAGATGCTACAGTATGGCCGGGCCCACTGGCTGGCCGGCGGGCTGCTGCTTCTCTCCTTCCTCATGCTGCTGGTGGTCTACAGCCTCAACCGCCGCTTCGTGCTGGTGCGGCCATGAGCATCGAAGCCCGTTTCTCCATCGCCCGCAGCAAGGACTTCTCCCTCGATATCCGGCTCACCGTTCCCGCCCGCGGGGTCACCGCCATCGTCGGCCCATCGGGCTGCGGCAAGACCACCCTGCTCCGCGCCCTGGCCGGCCTGGAGCACTGTCCCGGCGGTTATCTGAAAATCGGCGACAGGGTCTGGCAGGAGAACAGCTTTTCCCTGCCATCCCACCGGCGGGCTTTGGGCTACGTCTTTCAGGAGACCTGCCTCTTCGAACATCTCACGGTGCGTGGGAACCTGGAGTATGGCATGAAGCGGGTACCCGGGGCACGGCGACGGGTCTCCTTTCAGCATGCCACTGGTCTGCTGGGTGTGGAACCGCTGCTCCACCGCCGGACCGACGGGCTCTCTGGAGGCGAGACCCAACGGGTGGCCATCGCCCGGGCACTGCTGGCCAGCCCCGAGCTCCTGCTGCTGGACGAACCGCTGGCCGCACTGGACCAGGAGAGCCGGGCAAGCATCCTCCCCTTTCTCCAGCGGATGCACCGCGAGCTGGAGATCCCGGTTTTCTACGTCAGCCACCAGCCGGAGGAGGTGGCCCGCCTGGCCGACCACCTGGTGCTGATGGAAGGGGGCAAAATCCAGGCCGCCGGACCCATGGATCAGATGCTGACCCGGGTGGACCTGCCGCCGGCCCAAAGCCGGGACTCGGCGTCCATCATCGAGACCCGGGTCACCGGCCGTGACCATACCTGGCACCTCACCCGCCTGGGCTTTCCCGGGGGCGAGTTCACCCTGCCGGGATCGGAACTGGACATCGGCGAAACAGTGCGGCTGCGGGTGCTGGCTCGGGACGTAAGCCTGTCACTTGAGCCGCATACCGACACCAGCATCCTCAACATCTTTCCCGCCACGGTCTTGCAGTTGGCCGAGCAGCCCCCGGCACAGGTGGTGGTCCGCCTGGAAGCCGGGGGCGTGCCGCTGCTCTCCCGCATCACCCGCAAGTCGGCAGCGGGGCTTCAGCTGGAGCCGGGATCGCGGATCTGGGTCCAGATCAAGAGTGTGGCCCTGCTCGACTGAGAGAATCAGGGTGCCTGGTCATTTTTCACTTGCTAAAAAAATAATTTTCCGGTACAATGTCGTCCAAGTGGAGATATCCGCACCAGCGGAGTAACAGGCCGTACCCACTGACAGGTCAAGTGATGAACAGTCTCGGCAAGATCACCGTTCTCCTGACCATCCTGCTGCTCATTTTCTGCGTTCACGCCTCCTGGGCGGAGCGCACCGAACTGACCACCACACTCCCCGGGAAAAATCTCGATCGGGCTGAAAAAACCGCCAAGGAATTCGGTTTCTCCATCGAGGCCGGTGGGGCTCTTTCCAGCATCATGTGCCTTGCCTATTCCGATCTGGATCTCCCGAAAATGGAAAGCACCTGGACGAGGCTGCTGCGGGAGACCATCGCGTTGAACGAAGGCCTGGTGGCCAATACCGACCCGGCCGAACTGCACGATCCCACCGCCAACCGGGTCGAGCCGGGAACCACACTGCAACTGCCCGCCATCGCCGCGGTGGAAGAGGGCGACAACGGCATCGGCCGGGTGTTGATCAGGTTGAATCCCAAACTCAAGGGGAACGGGCGAGCGCTCATCGTAGCGATCAAGGCGACCATCACCGCCAATGCCGACCTGGTCCGAAAAGCCGACTTGAACCAGCTCCGTGACGGCAAGTTCAACGTGATAGTGGTTGGCGACATCCTCATCCTGCCACCGGAGGTGCTGCCGAGCACACCGGCCATCCACCCCGTGCAGCAGCCCGCCATGGTCGCCGATACTGCGGCCGAAATTGCGCCACTTCCCACCGGTGAGGAAAAACCGGTGGAGATCGCCGACCAGATTGCGGCGATTGTCCTGCCCGAGCCCGATGAGACCGAAGCACCACTCCCCACCGGTGAGGAAAAGCCGGTGGAGATCGCCGACCAGATTGCGGCGATTGTCCTGCCCGAGCCCGATGAGACCGAAGCACCACTTCCCGCCGGTGAGGAAAAGCCGG
>CBESOE010000129.1:0-12589 GCA_965531145.1 uncultured bacterium
CCATGTCCGGGCCGGGGCCGGAGCAGGGCGCCCACCTGCGGGCCTGGAACGCCGACAGCGGCACAGTCTCATTGGTCCCCGGCATCGATTTCTTCGCCTATGACAACTGGTTCACCCACGGCGGACGCGTGGTCGGTACGGTGATGGCGGAATCCACACGCGGCGGTGGAGCACCTCAACAGGGACGCCACCGTCTGAGGTTCTGATCATCAGATGAGCCGGCCGGCGAATTTTCCGGCGGAGCGGACAAATATGGTGGTCTTGAGGCCCGATGCCAGCGCCTCGAGGGTGGCAGCATAGTCGGCCTCGGCGCCGGGCTCCGGCTCGCGGAGTCCGAGGAAGACCACATCGGCGGTGCGGCTGTGGTCCCGGATCAGTTCGGGGATGGTCTCTTTCTCCCCCAGCAGGATAACTTCACTCTCGGCCTGGATGCGGGTACCGGGAATCAGCTCGGCCAGGGCGGCCAGCTGCTTCTGCCTTTCCTCCTCGCTGCGGGCGATGGAGCGAACAAAAATTTTGGCGTCGTTCCACTGGTGGTTGAGGGTCAGCAGGTAGGCCAGCAGCAGCATCAGGTCGCCGTTGTTCTGTAGACCGCCCCACCAGAGGTCGATCCGTTTCTGCTGGCCCGGTTCGTGGGCCCAGTTGATGCGGGCGATGACGGTGCTGAAACCCAGCGCGGAGAGGGTTCGCATCATCCGCAGCTGCGACTGCAGCCGCTCCGGCTGCCGCGACCAGCCGAACATCACCGTGTTGGACTGCAGGCCGGCGATGCCGTTGGCCTGGGCCACGTCCACCACTCCCCTCTCGAATTCCTTGACCACGTTCACCTCGCCAAAGGCCACCAGCCCCTCCTGCTCGAGGTCGCGGTCCATCTCCTGCCGCGCCTCCTCGACCCGAGGCGCGTTTTCTTCCAGGTCGCCGGTGATCAGGCGGCAGACGGTGACCACCCCGCGGTTCTGATTGAACCAGCAGGCCAGGCGTACCAGGCTGATTCGCTTGTTGGGGTCGCCGGCAAAGAGCAGGATGTTGGGCCGCCAGTTGCGGGCCGCACTGCTGTGGCGCTTCAGCTGCAGCAGGGCAAAACGGGCCAGGGCCATCCAGAACCCGGCCCGCACGTCACCCCAGCGGTTGCGCATGCTGCGGCGGCGCAGGTAGGCATAGAGCAGCAGCTCGAGGCTGATGGCGATGACGCAGGCCTGGGGGCTGATCAGGAACATCACCACGATGGCCCCTAACGACCCGAGAATCGAGACATACCAGGGCACGGTGATGGTGGGGCGGTAGGACGGGTCGCCCACCAGTTTCTCCAGCGCCGCGCTGAGGTTGATCATCACGTAGAGGGTGAGGAAGAGGATGGTGACAAAGCGGGCCACCGAGTTGAGATCGCCGAGACCCACCGCGGCCAGGGCGATGACCCCGCTCATCAGCGTGGCGATCAGCGGCTGGCCGGTTCTCGAGAGACGGGCGAATATCGCGGGGGCCAGGCCGTCGTTGGCCAGGGCCTGCAGCACCCGGGGGCCGCCCAGCACGCTGCCGAAAGCCGAGGAGAGGATGGCGCCCCAGAGGCCGGGAAAGACCAGCCAGGCACCGAGCACCGCCACCTTGACCCAGACCACCCCGGGTTCGGCCAGCTCCGCTCCGCTGACCCGGGCAGTGACGGCCAGCAGCACCGGGATGCAGAGGTAGACCAGTGTCCCGGTGGCAACAGCCCACAGCGTGCCGCGGGGGATCGACCGCCGGGGGTCCTGCAGGTCGCCGCTCATGCCGATGCCGGCGGTGAACCCGGTGACCGCGGGGAAGAAGATGGCAAAGACATACCAGAAGCCCAGCGGCGCGGTGCGGTAGGTCGGCACCATTTCAGGTGCCTGAAAACCGCCGCTGAGAGCGCCGATGATCAGGGCCACCAGTGACAACCCCACCGCGATCATGATCGGAATTTGCAGCCGCAGGGCCAGCCCGGCGCTTTTGCCGGCGATGAGGGTGATCACCACGATGATGGCCGCGGCCAGGGCCATCTCGGTGTGGGGCGGGATCACCCCCCAGTCCGCGGGCCAGAACGCCAGTAGTGATTCGGAGAGGCCATAGCTGTAAAAGGTGATGCTCAGCGTGCGGCAGAGAAAGAGCGGGATGCCGATGGCCCCGCCCAGTTCCAGCCCCAGGCTGCGGGAGATCATGAAGTATTCGCCGCCCACCCCCACCTGCATGTTGGTTGAAACGGCCGATGCACTCAGGGCGGTGATGAAAGTGATGGCGCTGGCCAGCAGCACGATGAGGATGGTGATGCCGAGACCCACATTGCCCACTACCCAGCCGAAGCGCAGATACATGATCAGGCCGAGGATGGTCAGGACGCTGGGGGTGTACACGCCGAGGAAGGTCCCGAACTTCTCACTGGAAGGGGCAACACTCCCGGCCGCGTCGTTGCGGTCCACGTCTGGTTCGGCTTCATTCATGAACGTTTTGGCAATCCTGCGATGGCTCCGGTATAGTGACCATACACAAGCATTTGGAAGAGCATAGTTGGCCCGGCAGGGCGCGTCAAGAAGGCCTGTTCGTCACAATTTCCGGGACAGGGGAAAATACAATGCCAACTCAATCGCTATCTCTGTTCTTCAAGTCCGTCAACGATCTGTTGCGAACATGGCCGCGACTGCTGGCCACCGCCCTGATCTACCAGATCATCGCTTTCGTGGTGCTCACGCCACTGGCGGGCCTCACCCTCAAGTTTCTCATGATGACCAGGGGCAGTTCAGTGGTGGCCGACGTGGATATCCTGTTCTTCGTCCTCAGCCCGGCGGGCATGGCCGCCCTGGTGCTGATGGGGTCGTTAGGCCTGGCCATTCTCGCCCTGGAGCAGGCCTGCCTGATGGCTATCGGTTTCGGGCAGACCAGGAACCAGCACATCTCAACCATCGATGCCCTGCGCTATGGAGCCCGGCACGCATGGAAGGTTGTGCTGATGGCTCTGCGCATCTTTGTCCGCACGCTGCTCATTGCCCTGCCCTTCCTCGCCGCGGGCGGCCTGGTCTACCTGCTGCTCCTCAGAAAATACGACATCAATTTCTACTTGTCCCAGCGCCCCACGGTCTTCTACGTTGCGGCAGGTGCCATCGGTGTTCTGCTGGCGGTAATGGCCATTCTGATCATCCGCCGTCTGCTGAGCTGGGCCATGGCCCTGCCGCTGTTGCTCTTCGAAGGTTTCTCGCCGGCAGGATCGCTGACCGCCAGCACCGAACGCACGGCCGGGCACAAAAAGACCGTGGGCGTCACCCTGGTAACCTGGGGTGCCGCGGCGGCCCTGCTGTCGTCACTACCGCTGGCGGTGGCCGGCGCGGTGGGGTCCTGGATGGTACCCAGGGTTTCAGGGACCATGGCCGTGCTGGTGGTGGCCGTGGGCGCAGTCCTGTTGCTCTGGGGTCTGCTCACCCTGATCGCCATGCTGGTCAATGCGGCGATGCTCGCCCTGCTCACGGTCCGCCTCTATGACACGCTGGGCAGTACGCCCGAAGCACAGCTTTCCATTTCGGCCCCCTCCGGAAAGACGGCCGCGGGGAATACCTGGCGGCTGACGCCGATGCGTATGGTCACCGCCCTGGCCCTGACCACTGCACTTGCGGCACTGGCCGGCTACCTGCTGGTGGACAGCGAGACGTTCAACGATGATGTGATCGTCATTGCCCACCGCGGAGCGGCGGGGGACGCACCGGAAAACACCCTTGCCGCCGTGGAGCTGGCCCTGGAACAGGGTACGGACATGGTGGAGATCGACGTCCAGGAAAGCGCCGACGGAGAGGTGGTGGTGATCCACGACAGCGACCTGAAACGGGTGGGCGGATCACCGCTCAAGATCTGGGAAGCCACCCTGTGGGAGATGCAGCAGGTGGACATCGGCGGCTGGTTCGGGCCCCAGTTCAACGGCCAGCGCCTGCCCACCCTCGAGCAGGTGCTCGAGCTCTGCAAGGACCGGGCGATGGTCGACATCGAGCTCAAGTACTACGGGCACAACGACCGTCTGGAGGAGCGGGTGGCTGAAATCGTCGAGCGGACGGGGATGGAGGACCAGATCGTCTTGATGTCCCTGGCCAACGATCTGGTGCTGTCGATGAAGGCCCTGCGCCCCCGGTGGACGGTGGGGCTGCTCACCGCCAAGGTGGTGGGTGACCTGACCACCCGGGACGCGGACTTCCTCGCCGTCCACATCGGCATCGCCAGTCCGCGCTTCCTGCGCCGCGCCCACGCCGCCGGCAAGCAGGTCTACGTCTGGACCGTCAACGACCGGCTCAACATGTCGCGGATGATCAGCCGGGGTGTGGATGGCCTGATCACCGACCACCCGGCGCTGGCCAGGCAGGTGATCGAGGAGCGTGCCGAGATGAACCCGGCCGAACGGCTGATGCTCACCGCGGCCTTCTGGCTGGGTCTCGACCCCAAAGAACCGCCTCCCGAAAGGGACGCGGGCTAGTCTTCGGGCTTTTGCTGCATGATCACCCGGTGCGGCACTGATATCACGATCCCCACCTGATCGAATTTATTCTTGATCCTTCTCAGGAGTTCACGTCTGATGGGGAACACCTTGTCCGGCTGGGTCTTGAGCATGAACTTGATCACCACACCGTATTCGGTGAACTTGTCCACACCCAGCATCACCGGCTCCTCCTCGATCCACTCACCGAATACGGGGTCGGTTCTCAGTTCCTTTGAAACCCCCTGCAGCACTTCCATGGCCTGGTCCACATCCTGATCGAAGCCGACGGGGACTTCCAGCACCGCACGTCCCCAGCCGTAGGTCCGGTTGGTGACCCCCTTGATCTCACCGTTGGGGATGAAATGGACCCGACCCTCCAGATCGCGCAGAACCGTGATCCGCATGTTAACCGACTCGACGGTTCCGGTGACCGAGCCGATGGTGATCAGATCACCAAGTACATACTGGTCTTCGAGAAGAATCAGGAAACCGGTGAAGTAGTCCCGCATCAGGTTTTGCGCGCCAAAGGCGATGGCCACACCGAGAATGGCCGCGCCGCCGAGAACGGTCTTGATGTCCAGCCCCGCCTCCTGGAGCACCAGCAGAAATCCGCCAATCAGGACGATGACACTGAAGGCACTGCGGAAACTGAAGGCCAGGGTATCGGCGCGGTTGGTCCCCTTGGTGTGCGCGTCCCGCCCCTTGCGGACCACGAGCCGCGTGGCACGGCGCACGGTGAGCCGTAACAGCAAAAGCAGCACACCAGCCACCACCAGCACCAGCAGCATGCGCGGCCCCCGCGTGCGGGCCCACTGCAGGAGGTTCCGAGGATGGAGCGGGCTCTGCAGCCAGAAGAGCTGGTCCTTGGCCTCCTTGACCGCCAGACGGGCAGCCTCCACCTTTTGCGTAACCAGCAGTTCCTCCGGATCGGCCAGATCCAGACGGTTGTTGAGAAACGCCAGGCTTGCAGTGTGCTCTTCGATATTAGCGGTGGTCAGATCGATCAGCTCAACGATGAGCTTTTCACTCTGTTTGAAATCTCGTCTTTGCCACCACCGTGGTTCAGCGTCTATACGCCGCTCCTGCATTTCAACACACCAGCGCCGGGCCCTTTCCAGATTTGCCTGGGCCTCCCGGGCTGTCTGGAGAAGCCGGTCTTCAAGAAGAATCACCCTCTCCAGGGATTCCTTCCGTTTGACGAACTCCACAACGGCCTGTTCAGCCTCTGCCAGCTGCAGTTCCAGCCTCTCCAGCTCCCGAAGGGCCGTGATCTGTTCAGTGGTTTCCAGCCGTGCCTCTATTTGTGCGGGCGCTGTTGCCGCTGGCCCGGCAGGCATGCCGGGAATGAGGAGGGGGAGGACTGAATCACCGCTCGGGGCCGGTTGCGTCACCGTGGACACAGCAGTGGGCACCTGGACAGTCGCAACTGGCTTTTCTCCCCGGAGTTGCGCCCAGTGGCGTTCTTCCCGTTCGATAAACTTCGCCAGAGCCAGCCTCTGCTCCCCGGCCGCGGTCTCACCGGTAAGCGCCAGTTCCGTCTGGTTTTTGAGAATCACCAGCCACGCTTCAAACTGTGGGATCATGGCCTCGAGATCGGCTCTCTCGCCGGTACTATCTTCAGCTCCCAGTTCATCCAGTTTCACCTGGGCTTTTTCCAGCGTCCCGGTGACGTACTCAATATCCCCGGCGAGCCTATCGACGAATTGCCGCCACTCTTCCTGCTCATGGTCCAGCTCCGCAAGCATCAGCCGGTACTGCTCGAGGGTCTGCTTGGTGTCCATCAGGCGATCGACCCTCGTCCGTTCAACCGGCTCGGCTTCGACCACCCCCGGCTCATCCATCGCGGCCTGGTCCTGGGCCAGAACCAGCGGACCGGTCAGCCCGGGCATCCAGAACAACAGAAAAACGGTGAATATACAGCTGATTATTTTCATGTCTCTAGGCTCCATCTGTGTCGTCCGGAGTGATAACTATCGATGATTCAGGGGAGGAATATTATTGAGATTGACAATAAAGCATAGCCATCCACCCCAAAACCGTCAATGGTTCTGGAGCAGGGAGCAGGCACGAACATAGTGTGTAGCCGTTTCATTCAGTGGTATATTCCCAGCTGAACAGACCATGCGAGGGGTTGCAGGTGCCGACGTCCAGCCGGAAAATGAAATCCATTCTTGTTTTGCTGACAACAGTGGCACTGGTCTGCACCGCACTCTATTTTGCCATTTTCAGCCCTCGCTTCTCGCTGGGTGACTACGGTAGACCAGGGTGTAATGTCCTCCTGATATCAATCGACACCCTGCGCAGCGATCACCTGGGCTGTTACGGGTATGAGCGGAGCACGTCACCCAACATCGACCTGCTCAGTGATGACGGTGTCACCTTTCTCTCCACATCTGCCCAGGCCCCGTCGACCACAACATCCCACGCCTCGTTATTCACGTCACTGCTGCCCAGCCACCACGGCGCCTTCTATTCCAGAAACGCCCCGTTGCCCGCGCAGGCGGTCACCATGGCGGAGCTCCTGCAGGGCGATGGCTACCAGACGGTTTCGTTCAATGACGGAGCTCAGCTCTCTGCACAGTTCGGCTTTGCCCAGGGCTTTGACCAATACACCAGCGTGAAGCATGGCGCCAGCGAGTATTCGCGGTTCGAGGACACGGTTCGCAGCGCCGTCAACTGGCTGGAGAACCGGGAGGAGGGCCGGTTCTTCCTGTTCCTGCACAGCTATCACACCCACCATCCCTACACCCCGGAGAAGAGGTTCATCGATGAATTTGATGAGGACTACCAGGGTGACTTGCCCGATGCCATTTCCCTGGAGTTGCTGAACAAAATAAACCGGGGTGAGCTCCATCTCACCAGAAAAGACAAAGCGCATATCAAGACGCTCTATGACGCGGAGATCCGGCAGATGGATCAGGCATTCTCCGTGCTGGTGGAGTGGCTGAAGCAGGAGGGGATCTACCGCAGCTCACTGGTGATCTTCACTTCGGATCATGGCGAGGAGTTTGGCGAGCACGGGATCATGGGTTGGCATTCACACACACTGTACGATGAGCTGCTCCGGGTGCCGTTGATCATCAAGTTTCCCGGCAACCATTTTTCCGGGAAGACGGTGGGGCCGATGGTGCGGAGTATCGATATCCTGCCGACCATTCTCGATATCGTGGACATTCCGCCGCTCGACGTATTCGAGGGACAAAGCCTGATGGAGTTGGTGAAAGGCCGATCCGAGGAACCCCGACCGGCCATTGCCCAGCAGGATCTGCAGGACCAAACACCGGTTACCCTGCGATCCGGGAACTGGAAGTATTACCGACCGCCTCCCCCGCAGGAACCGCTGCTCTTCGAACTGGGGCGCGATCCCCTGGAGTCGCTGAACGTGGCGGCCAGGCATCCGGAAATCCTCACCGAATTGGAACAGCAACTGGCGCTGATCCTGGCCCGGCTCCCGGAGGCAACGGCAGGCCCTCGGGTGGAAGTGACCGAGGACCTCAAGGAACAACTGCGTTCCCTGGGATACACGGAATAGTGTCCACCCCGGTCCCTAGAGGTTCAGGGTCGATTCGTCAACAAGCTCGGAGTGGTTACAACCGACGGCAGCCAGCAAAAAGGGGTTACGGTGAAGTCACCGTAACCCCTGTCTCCCCTTCCCGGATACTAGTTCCCCTGGTGGAGGTAGATGTTGCCGTTCACTGTGCGCAGTTTGATCCTGTTGGCGCCGCCGTTAACAGAAGCCGTTGCCGAGATGGTTTTACGTGGTGAACCGTTGTCGTAGTCCCAATCAGGAGACTCGCTCTGGCTCAGGTCAAAGTCACTGACCACCTTGTAATCTCTCGAGCTCTGCTTGGTGTAGTCCAATTCGATGTCGACGTCCATGGAATACCCGTACGGCACGGTGAGATGGACCTCACCGGACATGGAAACCAGTTCCACGTCTCCACCAGTTCCGCCAACCACGGTCACAGCCACGTCCCCTCCCATGGTGGTGGCCTTCACCTGGCCGTCCGCAGCCTTGATCAGGATATCGCCACCCATGGTTTTGACCCTGGCAAACTCGTAAACCGACTCGATGGTGATGTTGCCGCCCATGGTGTGCACGTCGGCTCCCGCCGGAGCCTCGGAGACCTCAATATCACCACCCATGGTGGATATCTTCACGGTCTCGCCGGTGCTGTTGCCGTCCCGCCCGGTGACGTTGCGCTGAATGACCTCACCGCCCATGGATTTGGCCTTCACATCACCGACCACATCCTCCAGGAGCATTCTGCCGCCCATGGTTGTGAGACTACCGTCCACTTCAGACATGGTCAGCGAGACATCACCCCCCATGGTCGTCAGTTTCAGTTCACCCTTCAGGTTCTGCAGTGTCAGTTCGCCGCCCATGGTTTTACCGGAGATCCGTCCTTCCAAACCGTTGACGGACAGCCCGCCACCCATTGAAAACAGTTCTATGTCGAAAGTGAAAGGAAGGCTGATCTCGATGGTGATGTCCGACTGCTGCATATTTTTCTTCTGGATGAACTCGCTGCTCACCACCACCCGGGATCCATCCAGCCGTGCGTCAACTGTCACATTCTCCTGATCCGGCCCGGACGTATCCATGGTCACCGCCACCATACCTTTGGACCAGCAGGTGATGATGACGTCACCGCCCGCCTGGAGGTCAAGAGCCAGGGTGCCCCCGGGCTGGACCTGGATCTCTTTTTGCGTGGTCGCGGCTGAAATGCCGCCAGTGATGGTGAAGGCCAGCAGGATCAGGATAACCAGTCGAAATTTGAACATGATGTGTGCTCCTTGAGTCTGGATCATTTACAGGTCAGTCAATTGGTGGATCCTGGCCGCGACAACTGGATCCTCCAGGGCGCCGGACGATGTCATCGTCCGGTGAAAATCTTCTGGACTCGGTTCGTATGCTGCCAGCAGCTCAATGGCCTTGAGCCGCATCTGCTCCGATGAATCATGCATGAGGACCTCGAGCAGGGCCTCTTCGGTGTGCGGGTCCAGCGGGCCTTCAGACAGGGAATCCATGGCCCGCTGGCGCACCGGAAGGCTGGGGTCATTGAGCATGGCAAAGACCAGGGCCTGGCGGACCTTGGGCTCCACCACTCCGCTGGCATACCTGATCGCCTTCAGCCGGGTATCGAGGGAGGAGGGGTTGAGCAGGGCGTGAACCAGCACCTCCCGGACCAGCGGGTCATCCTGGGGCCGGGTCAGTTCCACATGCCTGCTAACGTCGAAAGCCAGCATCACCTGTCCACCCTCCTGTTCCCGTAACCTGACCTGGGAGAAAATGCTCGGGGACTCCTCCACGTCACTGAGCGAACGGTTCTGCAAAGCCACATTCTCGATGGAATCGAGCAATGACAGCGGAGCTGCCGGCTGTTCCGTTCCGCTCTGCCGCCCGCCGATAAAACCGGTGATGACCAGCAGCAACACCGCGGCCGCGGCCAGGGCGGGTCTTACCCATCCCGCCATCCAGGACTGTCCTCCCCCGGCCGTGACCGGGGACGTGCGCCGAATCTCGTCCAGCACCCGGCCCCGCATGGCGGCCAGGTCGCCGGGAGCAGGGTCCCCGTAGCCGCTGCCGGCGACTGCCAGGTCATTCTGCAGGTCGAACAGACCACGGCAGTCAGTGCATTCGGCGAGGTGGGCAAAGAGCTGCTGTCGCGACTCGTCGTCCAACTTGTGCTGCCGCAGTTGCTCGACCTGATGAAAATAGTGCTCACACTCGCTCATTGTTCTTCTCCTAGGGCGAGTCAACGGCTGCTCTCAGCCGGCGAACGCTTCTGAACAGGATGTTGCGAACGACGCCCTCGCTGCATTCCAGCACGGCGGCGATATCCCGGATCGACATTTCCTGGAAGTAGCGCAGGGTCACGGCAAGCCGCTGGCGATGGTTGAGGCACTGCAACTGCGCCACCACCTGCTCCTGCTGTTCCTTGTCCAGGAGCATCCTCTCCTGGTCGTTCTCGGATGCAAGCAGTGCCGGATCCATCTCCACCCTGCTCTGCGGCACCTTTCGCGCCTGGGAACGGACCCAGTTCAGCCCTTCATTCATGGCAATACGCATCATCCAGGTCCGAAAACTGCTGCGGTTATCAAAGCTGCCCAGGTTGTGGTAGACCTTGAGGAACGTATTCTGGCAGATGTCCATTGTGTTTTCCCGGCTCTTGCCGTATCCGTAGACCGCCCGGTAGACGTCCCGCTCGTGCCTTTGCATCAGCACGTCGAAGCACTCCAGCGATCCGTTCAGTGTTTGCTCAACCAACAGGGCGTCAGTGTCGTCCAATGTCGTTACCCCCACTCGTCAGTTGTATAGACACCACTAATAACGAATTGTTAGCAGGAGAGTTTTACTTAAAGTGGGAAGGACATCATGGGAGGATGCGGGGGGGGATCCTTGGACATATATGAGGACCTGCAGCTTACCATTAGCTTGCGAGCAACAAAAAAGGATTACGGCGTTACCGTAACCCCTTGAAAGTGCTGGTGGAACTGAGGGGAATCAACCCTCCTCGTAGCAACCCCTTTGGGCTGAGACTGCATCCACGTTCAGTTGAGCACCTATGGTGCCGGCGACCAGGAAGAGATGATGCGCACCGTGTCGCTCTCCTGGAAGAAGGTCCGGCCTGGTCCGAACGTCGATCCGATGATCGCCATCTCGAATACGCCGCCGCCGTTTTCCTGAACGATTTTCTTACGATCAATTGGATCATGTTCAGTTTTCAAGTTCTAAAGGGGACCGGAACAGAGACTGCGGGCAGCAAGCACGTGCATCGCCTTGATCTGAATATAAGTACTCCAGGGTGAAAGAGCAACCCGGACTCAGGCAAAAGAAGCTGTGGTCTGTCGCTACTCCCAAGGCTTTACCGTATATCATCAAATACTAACAAAAAGCGGTGGCAGAATAGACGCCGGAAGGTTCAGATGAAAAAGACCCGATTTACCGGGACCCAATAATAGAAACTGAGGGCAAGGACAATGAAGAAATACAATCCGCTCATGGATCTCAAGCAAACCGAGGAAGCCATCTTGGTCATAAAGCACCACTTTCAACGGGAATTAGCCGAGGGCCTCAACCTGTCGAGGGTGAGTGCACCCCTGTTCGTCATGGCGGGTACGGGAATAAACGATGATCTCAACGGTGTGGAAAAGCCAGTGGCGTTTGGAATCAAGTCCCTCAACGGTGCCCCGGCGGAGATAGTGCAATCTCTGGCCAAGTGGAAGCGCATGGCACTCGCCGACTACGGGTTCAAGCCGCAAGAGGGGCTGTACACGGACATGAACGCTATTCGTCCGGATGAGGATCTCGACGAGTTGCACTCGGCTTACGTGGACCAGTGGGACTGGGAGTTGGTCGTTAGTCCCGAGGATCGGACCGTTGGGTTTCTCACCGAGATCGTGGGGAAGATCTACACCGCCATGCGGACCACGGAGAGTTATTTGTGCGAAAAGTATTCGAACTTGAGGCCGGTATTGCCCGAGTCCATCGCATTCGTTCACACCGCTGAGTTGGAGCGGCGCTTTCCCGACATGCCCCCCAGAGAGCGGGAGGATCGAATTTGCCGGGAGCACGGAGCTGTGTTCCTCATTGGCATTGGAGCACCGCTGGCAAGTGGAGAGCCCCACGACGGCCGCGCCCCGGACTACGACGACTGGTCCACGGAGACCGAACACGGTCGGGGACTGAACGGCGATATCGTTGTCTGGAGTCCGGTCCTCGAGCGGTCATTCGAGTTGTCGTCCATGGGTATTCGCGTGGATGAGAAGGCCCTGGCAAGGCAACTGGAGATGACCGGGACCGAGGACAGAAAAGAACTGGCATTCCACCGGGCACTGCTCGAGGGCAGACTTCCCCTGTCAGTGGGGGGCGGCATCGGGCAATCGAGGCTCTGTATGTTCTTGCTGGGCAAGGCCCACATCGGCGAGGTTCAGTGCGGAGTGTGGCCCGAGGATATGCTGGACGAATTGAAGAAGAATAATATACGGCTCTTGTGATCCCGGGGCGGAACGCAACCCTCACCGGCGGCCACCCATTAGCCGCCGTTTCTCAAGGTCGCCAGCTAACCGCGTTCTACTCGAGGTAGCCGAGGGCCTTGAGCCGTCGCCGCGTGTCTTCGA
>CBESOE010000130.1:0-12440 GCA_965531145.1 uncultured bacterium
CGTTCTTCATCGCCCTGGTCATTCGGAGGGTACGCTCCCGTTCCTCCCCGCTCAGATCCACGGTTTCCTCCGGATCCAGATCCGTATTGTAGAGGAATGTCCGCCCACCACGCTGGATCAACTTCCAGGGGCCGGAACGTATGGCCCGGATTCCCCCGCCGGTGAAGGTGAGCACCACCTCCTCCGTTCCGGGTTCGTCCGTCGCCGACAACAGGTCCCGGCCGGGCAGCCCCGGGGGGACCTCCACACCGGCCAGACCGAGCAGGGTGGGAAAGAGGTCAAGGGTTGAGACTTCCCGGCTCACCACCCGGCCCCCACCCTCCCCCGGCACGTGAAGCAGCAGGGGCACGCGGACCTGGTCCTCGGTGAGATCGTGCCCGTGGCAGAAGTAGTAGCCGTGGTCGTCCTCCATCGCTTCGCCGTGGTCCGAGAGCAGGACCACCACCGTTTCCTCGTAGAGGCCGAGCCGCCGCAGCCAGGACAGCACCAGGCCCACGTGGCGGTCGGTGTGGGAAATTTCCCCATCGTATCCGGCCAGGTAGTGGCAGGGGTCGTCTTCGCCCCCCAGGCACTGGTATACCGGGATACCGCCCGGACTGAAGTTGTCCGGGGCCAGCGGTACCACCCGCTGCGGGCCATACTCGGTCAGCAACGAGCCGTTCGCCGGACCTTCCGGTGGTGTGTAAGGCCCGTGGGGATCCTGGAAGTGGAGCCAGAGGAAAAATCGCTGGTCCCGGTGGGCCCGGATCCAGCTCACGGCAGCCCGGCTCAAGGCACCGGCTTCCCGCTCGGGGATCCGGCGCTCCGATTCACGCTGGGGGAACCGGTCATCGAACACCTCGAAGCCCTGCCAGATCCGGGTGTCGTAATCGCGGCCCAGAACGTAGTTGCCGATGAAGGCGGCCGTACGATATCCCGCCCCCCGGAGCAGTCCGGCCAGGGTCAGGCTGTCACCGGGAAGCTGGAAAGGCTCACCCCTGGCCAGCCCCCTGCTGTGCGGGTAGCGACAGGTCATGACGCTGCACACCGCCGGCACGGTGTGGCTGGCCGGCGAGGTGGCATTGCGGAACTGAACCGAACCGGCGGCCAGACGGTCGAAAGAGGGTGTGGCCCAGCGTTCCCGGCCGTAGCAGGAGAGGTGGTCACGCCGCAGGGTGTCGACGTAGATCAGCACCAGGTTCGGTCGCCGGACCGGTGCCTCGGCCCGGGGCCCGGTCTCGCCCCCTGATGATCCGGCAATGGCAGCCACGGCGGTGCAGAGCAGCAGTGCCGCCGGAGCGGCCCAGAGCAGCAGGAGACCGGCGTGCTGGAACCGCCGGGGAATCCGTGCTCGTTCCACCCGGACGCCAAGAACGGCAGGGAATCGGCCGGTGATCGCGGGCCGGAATACGGTGATCAGGAGAAAGAGAATCAGCGGGACGGCCACCAACAGCCCGAGGCCGACCAGCAGAGGGACCAGCGGGACACCGGCGCGCACCAGCAGGCCGTGGAGCGGGCCGACGGACAGGAGCGCCACCGACAGCATCACGGTAGCGGCCGCCCACCGCCCGACCCGAACCGGTTGGTCATCCGTACCCCGGCTTCGGGCCAGGAGATGGATCACCGAGGCGGCTGCGACCAGGCCGACGGCCGCGGCCAGGGGCAGTCCCCGGGGCCATAAGGAACCGTGAAGATCCACCGGTGAACCGGCTCCTCCGGTCAACCAGCGCACCACGCCCCACAGCCGTGACCAGAGCGGAGCGAAACAGAGGAAGAAGGTGAGCAGCGAAACGTCCCAGTACGACCGGTGAAATTGCCGGTGCTGGCTGGTCGGCACCAGTGCCAGGCCCACCAGGGCGACGGCCAGACCGGCCAACAATCCCAGGCCCAGGCCGGTGGCCAGCGGTGCCGCCGTGTGGGCCGTCACCGCCAGCAGTGACGAAGACGGCAACCCCCAGGGAAGGGTGACCCAGCGGACCGGTTCCTCCTGGCGGACCAGAGCCAGGGAGATCTTCACCGTGGAGGGAATCATGCAGAGGAGCCCGACCAACTTCCCCATTCCCGACAGGCTGGCCAGTCTTCTTACCATCCTCCAGATTCACCTCCACATTTCCGGCACGCCCATTGTATCGGCCGGGGCCGCAAAATGAAGGGGGGACCGGGAAAGAGTGGAACGGTCAGCCGCCCGTTGGGGATTCAATTTTTTGTATTTAGCGGAAGGGCATCCAATGAATTGAATAAAGTGATGGGGCGGCTAAAAACAACCGTCACATGTGATTGTTAACAAATGACTTAAAATGAAGACCCGACCTTATCTGATGGTACGGGAATTGCACAGTCAAACACACGGTGGACTGTTTTTTTTACCGGTACGAGGATGCCGCCATTTTTTTGAAGCGAGGGGAGAGCGTGACCGGCACCAGAGCCAGGCTGGGGTGGAAAGAAGGACAGGCCCGGATTACCTGGACTCTGCTCTTGCTCCTCGTATTGCTGGTTCTCGGTGGGATAAACATCTGGCGCAAGTCTGCGGTGGACGTCCCCCACGATGGCCTGGCTATCCGGGACACGGCTGCCGGCGTGGCGGTCATCGGTATCGGGACATCGAGCCCGGCACAGCTGGCCGGCATCGAAACCGGTGATATCGTCGTCGCCATCAACGGGTTCCCGGTGTCCACGGCCATGGGATACGGCCAGGTGCTGGCGGCCTCGGGAACAGCAGCGGAGAGTGTCTATTCGCTGCTGCGACAGGGGCGGCAGATCAACCGCGTGGTGCGGGTGGCTCACCGTCCTGACGGCACATTCGTCTACGCCGTTCTTGCCCTGGCCGGAACAGCGGCACTTCTGCTCGGGGGCATGGTGGGGGTCTTTGGCCGCCGGAGCCGGGAGGGCCTCCTGCTGGCCGGGATCTGCTTCTCCTTTGCCGCAGTGACCCTCCTCTCGCCCATCGGCACCTGGGATACCTTCGACCAACTGGTCAACGGTCTCGACGACGCCGGCACCCTGATCCTGCCCGCACTTTTTCTCGGCTTCTGCCTCTGGTTTCCAGCACCGGGAACCCGCTACCGCCGCCTGGTGATCACCGGGGCCCTGGCCGTTTCCTGCTGCCTGGCCCTGCTCTACGCCGCCTGGAACATCGGGCTGCTGGCCCGCCCGGGAAACCCCTACACCACAACCACCATGTATGCCGTATTGCGCCGGCTGGGCCTGGGCTGGCTCGGCAGCGGTATCCTGCTGGGCGGCCTGGTGGCGGCCGTGCGAACCGCCAGGTCCCGCAACCCGATCCGGCGACAGCAACTGCTCTGGATTTCTCTCGGCCTGCTGCTGGGGGGGACACCGCCCCTGCTCTTCTTTTTCCTGCCCTACCTGGCCGGCTTCTACCCGGCAGACTGGCAGGCCCTCTCGCTGCTCACCCTGACGATGGTTCCCGCCGCGTTCAGCGTGGCGGTGTTTCGTTTCCGGTTGGCCGACGCCCAGCTGGTCTTCAAGAAGTCGATGGTCTACTCCCTTTCCTCGGCGGTGACCCTCTTCACCGTACTGCTGGCCCTGACCGCCGCCGCCCGCTGGATACCCGCCCTCTCCGACCCCCGCCGGCCCGCCGGCATGATCTTCTGGGCGGTGACCGCGGTTACGGTCTCAGCCATTTTCTTCCCCCGGATCAGGGACTCGCTGGCCCGGTCGGCGGACCGCCTCCATTTCGGGGACCGCATGGGCCACCGGGAGCGGCTGGCCGAATTCGACCCCTTCCGCCTGGATCCCGCCCTCTCCCCGGAACGGCTGGTGGAGATGTTCATGGACGACGTCGCCCTGGCCATGGATATCGATTCCATCCGCTTCGTGCCACCCGCCGAAATCCCCTCCGGGGCCTGGACGCCTGATCCCCGGCAACCGTCAGCAACCGGCACCGGGTCGGGAAACGGCCGCTGCCGCATCACCCGGCTGACCTCACCCTGGAAGGGCTGTTACCAGCTCTTGATCATGGAGGGCTCCGCGGGCGGCCACTGCCTGGGTGCCATCGGCATGGGCCCGCGCCGGGGCGGCGCCTTGCTCTCCAGCCAGGATCTGGATGCGCTGCTCCCCGCCGCCGAAATGCTGGCCATGGCCCTGGAGAACAACACCCTGACCAACCGGCTGATGGAACAACAGCGGCTGGCCTCCATCGGCCAGCTGGCCGCCGGGGTGGCCCACGAAATCAATACGCCGCTCACCGGGATCTCCAGTTACACCGAAATGCTGCTGGAGAACGTCCCCGCCGGCGCCAGCGATTCGGAGCAGGCGGAGATGCTGAAAAAGATCGGCCAGCAGGCCGAACGGGCCGAAAAAATCGTCTCCTCCCTGTTGCAGTTCGCACGCACCCGGGGCAGCACCATGATGCCCGCCGACCTGAACCAGGTGACCGGCCAGGCGGTGTCCCTCTTCGAGCACCTGCTGAAAGGGACCGCCGTCGAATTCCGCCTCGATCTCGCCGATGAACCGCTGCCGGTGACCGGTGACGCCGGACAGCTTCAGCAGGTACTGATCAACCTGATGAGCAACGCCCTGGGGGCCATGCCGGAAGGCGGCCTGCTGCGGGTGGCCACCCGGTCCGCCGGGGCCGCGGCCAGCGTGACGGTCTCGGACAGCGGCCCCGGGATCCCCGCTGATATTCGCCGCCGGATCTTCGAACCCTTCTTCACCACCAAGCCTCCGGGAAGCGGCACCGGCCTCGGGCTTTCGATCTGCTATGGTATAATTCGTGAGCATCAGGGTGACATATCCGTCGACAGCCGACCTGGCGCCGGAACGGTGTTCACCGTGACCCTGCCCCGGGGGGGCGGCAGCGTCGAGTAGAAGGAGCAGAGCGCCCGGACCAGCCATTCTCCCACTGCCGGACAACGGTGCGGCAGCTCTTCTCCATCACAGGCAACCGGCCCGGGCCCCTGGGGATCCGGCGCCACAACCGGGAACGGCATGATGAGCACGGATCAGGCCAGGGTCCTCGTCATCGACGACGAAGAGGTGATGCAGGATGTGCTGCTGCGCCTGCTCCAGCGGCGCGGGTACGAAGTGGAGTGCGCCGGTTCGGCCGAGGCCGGGCTGCGGCGGCTGGCCGAGACCGACTTCGACGTCATCCTCTGTGACATCATGCTCCCCGGGATGAATGGGCTGGAAGCGTTGCAGTCCATCCGGCAGGACGACCCGTACCAGGTGGTGATCATGATCACCGCCTACGCGTCGGTGGAAAGCGCCATCGAAGCAATGAAGAACGGTGCCTTCGACTACATCGCCAAACCGTTCAAGAACGAAGAGGTGCTGCTCACCATCGGCAAGGGGGTGGAGCACCGTCGCCTGACCCAGGAGAACCGCAACCTCAAGCGGGCGCTCTCCGACAAGTACGGTTTCTCCAACATCATCGGCCAGAGCTCCGAAATGAAGGAAATCTTCGACCTGATCTCCCAGGCGGCGCCGAGCCGATCGACGATCCTGATCCAGGGGGGAAGCGGAACGGGCAAGGAGTTGATCGCCAAGGCGATCCACATGAACAGCCTTCGCTCGGGCCAGCCCTTCATCGTGGTGAACAGCGGCAGCATGCCGGCGGACCTGCTGGAGAGCAATCTGTTCGGGCACGTAAAAGGAGCATTCACCGGGGCGATCAACAACAAGAAAGGCCTCTTCGAACTGGCCGACCATGGAACCATTTTCTTCGATGAGGTGGGTAACCTGAGCACGGAGACCCAGGCCAAAATTCTGCGGGTGATCCAGGAGCGGGAATTCATGCAGCTGGGCGGTGTGGACTCGATCCGCGTCGATACCCGGATCATCGCCGCCACCAACTCCGACCTCGAAGAGGCGGTGCAGAAAAAGGAGTTCCGCGAGGACCTCTACTACCGCCTCAACGTGATCACCATCGCCCTGCCGCCGCTGCGCCAGCGCGCCTCGGACATCCCGCTGCTGGCGATGCACTTCCTGCGCACGTACAACCAGGAAAACAACAAGACGGTCAGCAGCTTCTCCCGGGAAGCGCTGGGTGTGCTGGAAAGCTACCACTGGCCGGGAAACGTGCGCGAGTTGGAGAACACCGTGGAACGGGCGGTGGTGCTGTGCCGGACGGACGAGATCGATCTCGGCCTGATCCCCGGCCACATCCGCAACCCGGCCATCCCCTCGGCGGAAGAGATCATCATCCCCGACGGCGGGCTCTCGCTGAAAAAAACCATGGAGGAGTTCGAGAAGGCCCTGATTCTCCGCGCCCTCTCCCTGTCCAACGGGGTGCAGAAATCGGCGGCCCAGCTGCTGCAGGTCAAACCCACCACCCTCAGCGAGATGATCAAGCGCCTCAAACTGAAGGCCAGATCGTCCTGATCGGCCTCAGTCCTCGTCCCCGCCCGGCAGCCCCGGACCGCCCGCCGGATTCTTGAGTGGTGACACCGTACGCACCACCGTCTTGACGAACCGCAGGTAGGCCAGGCGTGAACCGTCCGGCGTCTGCATCGGCGTGAGCAGTTTGCCGTCCTCCACCGGGATCTGCCGCAAACCGATCCCGTCCACACCGACCTCCTTGATGAACCGTCCCGCGTTTTTGACTCCGAACCCGGCATAGAGGATCCGTTGCCCGTCGGGGCTCCAGCTGGGGTCCCGGCCCCGGAAGGTTTTGCCGGCCTCGTCGGCCAGGGGGCGGAAACGACCTCCGTCGGTGTCCACCAGATAGATCTCCCGGCGGTTGACCGAGAGGACGATGGTCTCCCCATCGGGGGACACGGCCGGTTCGGTCTCGGACTGATCGGTGGTGAAGGTGAGCTGGCGCAGGTTGCCGCCGTCGGTGTCCATGACCCAGATGTCATCGCGGCGGTTCTCCTTGACGCAGCAGTAGATGGAGTTGCCGTCTGGAGCCCAGACTGGATGGTAGGCGTGAACCTGGTCACCGGCCAGCAACCGCTGGCGGCCGCTGCCGTCGGCGTTGATGACACAGATGTCCGTGGCCAGCTGACGCAGGTTGGGACGGTAGTCAAAGACGATCCGGGTGCCGTCGGGCGACCAGCTGGGCCGGCGGGAGATCCCCCGGCCCGACGTGAGCTGGACCTGGTTTTCGCCGTCGACATCGTAGATGTAGAGGTTCATCCCCGATGTGCTGTCCTTGACGCGGCTGCAGAGGACCCGGGTGCCATCGGGTGACCAGGTGATGTCGCGGGTGGTGATGAAATCCCGGGGCAGAAAGAGCCCGTCCCCCGAACCGTCCAGGTTGCAGATCCGAGCCTCGGACTGCATGTAGACTATGCTTATCTTCGATTTCCCTTTCTTGACCTTGAGAAACGGAGCGTATTTTCTCAGCAATACCGGCTTGGAGAGCACATAGTACGTGCAGCAGGTCAAACCCGCGGCCACCAGCAGCGCCGCCACCACCGGGAAAACCCGGGTCCGTTTGCCGAAGAGCCGGCGCAGCAGCAGGTAGAACAACAGTGCGGCACCGATCATGATCAGGTAGACTGCCGCTCGGTACACATGAACCATCGACTTACCTCACTTCCCTGCCGCCGCGCACCGGCGGGCGGCCAGGCAGAATGTCTGATAAAAATCGAGCCGGCGGCGATAGTGATACAGCACCCACGGCACATCTTCCCGCTCCGCCGTTACCTCGAACCCCCGCTCGACCAGCATGGCCCGCAGGACCTCCGTCGGCTGCCGCCCTTCGGGTGCCAGGCAGCGGCCGACCCCCGTGGCGGTGTGCAGAAACGGCGTGGAAAGGAGCAGCACGCCACCGGGCGCCAGCAGACGCTTCTTCTCGTCCAGCAGCTCCGGCGGCTTGTCGATCACATCGATCAGGTTGCAACTGGCACCCACCCGGAAGGAGCCGTCGGCAAAGGGGAGCGCCTCGCCGCCGGCCAGCACGAACTCGCAATTGCGGCCCTCCAGAGGAATCAGCGGCACCTCCACCCGGTTGTCGCCCTCAGTGAATACCGGCGCCAGATTTTCATGCGGGCCGGGCCGCCCCCTGAGCAGCGCCCGGGCCCAGACCAGGCTCTCGAAACTGATATCGACCCCCACCGCCAGGCGGGACCCAACCGCCAGCCGGGCCGTCATCCCGCCCACGCTGCACCCCACGTCCAGGGCCGGCCCCGCGGCTCCACCGGATGGTTCCAGGTCGTTCATCATGCCCTGAAGGACCTCGTGTGGACCACCGGCATCGGCCATCTCCATGGCCAGCCGTTTCTGGGCCGGACCGAGCAGCTCCAGCCGCTCGAGGCCCAGATGATGACTGATCAGGTAACTGCTGACGAACTTGGCCACCCGGGTGGACCACCGTCGGTCGTAGAGCTGCCGGGGCGGCAGGTCCCCGCTGCTGGAAGCCGTATCCCGGAGAAAACCCGTGACCGTGCTCAGTGGTGCACCCATCTCACCGGCAAATCCGAGGAGAAACCAGTAGTTTCCCCTGATCCAGGTTTCCACCGCCCGCAACAGCACCGGCACCCCGCAGAGGACCGGATAGCGGGCACCGCACCCGCTACAGCGCAGCACCCCTTCCGCCAGATCATCCGTACACCCGCTGAAGAAGCGTGGATCAGCGGCCGCAGAGTCCACCTCCAGCGGGGCACGGCAGACACCATTGCCGGTCTGCGCCGGACAGCGAATCAGATTGAGGAGAGAAAGGTCCACACTGGTCACCCATTTGTCCTGGTTTTGCCGGCCGGCCACCATGTCGACCCGGGAGGGCCGTGCCGGAAAGCGGGGCATGGTAGCAACTTTTACCACCGGGGGTCAACGGGCCGCCCACGGCAAAACAGCACTGGATTATTGACAAGACATAAGCCCTTTGCTATATCTATTGCCCTTTCAGAGGGGTTGGAGACACAATCGGAAACAGTGAGCGGCGGAAGCCGGGGACCGGTTCCGCTCGCCGCATTCCCCGGGTGCAGGAAACTGATCATGGACAGGTCGATCACCATCAGCATTGCCGACATTGCCACCCGGTTCGAACTGGATTCGGAACCGCTGGCCACGGCGCTGCTGGACCGTTACGAGAGCTTCATCACCGACGACCAGCCGTTTTCCACCTTCCGGGTCACCACCTTCGACGCCGAGTCGGAGGAGACCGCCAGGGAGAGCCGCCTCGGCGAGCAGCCGACCCTCACCCTCGAGGGCGACCGGCTGAACATGAAGCGGAGTGATTTCAGTGCTGCGTTCGGAATCGCCGAAAACCGGGGAACCCTGGAGGTTCACGAGTCGGTCTACTCCTTCGACGCCTTCTACCGGGTCTTCTACACCTGGCTGATGCTCAAACGGGGCGGATTCATGCTCCACGCCAGTTCGGTGGTCCACAAGGGCAAGGGCTATATCTTCACCGGCTCGTCCGGTTCGGGAAAGAGCACGATCAGCGGCCTGTCGGCGGAGACCACTCTGCTCAGCGACGAACTGACCGCCGTGCTCAGGAAAAACGGAGAATACGTCGTCCACGGCAACCCGTTCTGGGGCGACTTCCAGAAAGGGACGGCCCGGGAGCAGGCCCCGGTTTCCCACCTCTATTTTCTGCGCAAGGCGCGGGAAAACCGGATCGACCAGATGCCCATGGGCGTCAAGATGAAACAGATTCTGCAAAACGTGCTATTCTTCGGCCGCGGTCTCGAGTTGACCAACGAACTCCTGTCCGTGTTTACCGATTTCATGACGCAGATCCCGTCGGCGGAATTGCATTTCAGGCCCGACGAGTCTGTATGGAGGTGCATTGAAAATGCTGGATAAGAAAGTGACCCGTGACGAAAACGTTGCCTGGCGCATCATCGGCGACGAGGCGGTTCTCCTCTCCGCGGAGGACAGTTCGGTCCACTCCCTGGACCCGGTGGGCACCAGGATCTGGGAGCTGTGCGACGGCGAAAAAACGGTGAGCGAGATCGTCGACCAGGTGGTCTCGGAGTTCGAGGTGGACCGCGAAACCGCTGAAAAAGACGTGGTGGAGTTCATCGATGAGCTGATGAAGAAGGAAAAGAGCCTGGTCTCCCTTTCCTGATCCCACCAGACGGGACGCCGTGTCGGATTCGATGACACGCCGGATCAGTGCCGGCACTGATCCGGCCCCGGCGGCGTCCCCGGCCGTGCGCAGTCAGGGGCTTGAAGCCCACCGAATGCTTTTCCCAGGGAGGCCAGCCCAATGCCCGACAACACGCCCCCCGAGCAGATGTTCCAGCCCTCGGTGGTCGGCAAGATCAGCAGTGTCTCGCACCAGAAGCTGATCCCGTACAGCGTCATCCTCGAGCTGACCCACCGCTGCAACGAGAAGTGCCTGCACTGTTACCTCGACCACCCGTCAAAGGACAAGGTGAAGCAGGAGCTGACCACTGCCGAGATCTGCGGCATTCTCGACCAGTTGGCCGAAGCGGGCACCCTGCATCTCTCGATCACCGGCGGCGAGATCTTTCTCCGCCGCGACATCTGGGAGATCATCGAATACGCCAGGAGCCTGCATTTCGCCATCAACCTGTTGACCAACGCGACGATGATCGACGAAACCATGGCCGACCGGATCAAGGCCGTGGCCCCGTGGGAGATGGGCATCTCGGTTTACGGCGCAACGGCGGAAACCCACGACCGGGTCACCCAGCTCCCCGGATCTTTCAAGAAGACCATCGCCGCGATCATGATGCTCAAGGCGCGGGGGCTGAAGGTCAACCTCAAATGCACGCTGATGAAGGACAATGTCGAGGAGTTCGACCTGATCAAGACCCTCGGGGACCGGCTTGACGTCAAGTACACCATCGACCCGATGATTGCTCCGGGGATCGACGGTTCATCCCGCCCCTGCGGCAACCGGATCAGCGACGAGGACCTGCACCAGATCCTCAGTGACGAGCAGTTCAACCAGGGGCTGCTCACCTTCGGCACCCGGGAGTACAGTGAGGGCGCCCAGATGACCAGGGAGACCTACATGTGCAAGGCGGGAACGAACTTCCTCAGTATCGATCCCTACGGAAACGTGTTTCCCTGCATCCAGTTCCAGATGCGCGCCGGCAACCTGCGCGAAACACGATTCAAGGAGATCTGGGAGGACTCGCCGGTGCTGAAGAAGATCCGGCAGACCACCATGGCCGACGTGGAAAAATGCAGTGATTGTTCGCTGCTGCCGATCTGTTTCCGCTGCCCGGGGGTGGCCCTGCTGGAAGACGGTGACGCCTTCGGACCGTCCTCCTTCGCCTGCCGGACCTCCAAGATGCGCCGGCTGGTTCAGGAGAACCGCCCGGCCTCCGATATCGACGACATCGAAACCTGAACGCCGGCGGCCCCCATGAGCACACCCGGCCCCCAGCACAGAACGATCACACCCGGAATGATCCGCGAGACGCTGGACCGTCACGGATCGTTCACCTTCCGCGCTTTTGGCGGAAGCATGATGCCCGTTGTCCGCCACGGGGAAATGATCCGCATCGAACCGTTGGGGGCGGAGCGGGCCCTGGCGGGAGACATCCTCTTCTTCGCCACTCGGGACGGCCGCTACATCGGCCACCGTTTTCTCGGATGGCGGAGTGGGGCGGAGGGTGAACGGCTGATGCTGACCAGCGGTGATACCCTGGCCCACCTCGACCCGCCCCACCACCCGGAAATGCTCCTCGGTCGAATTGCCGCCACCAGCCGCAAGGGCCAGGACGTATTCCTGGTCCGCGGCTTCCGCAGCCGGGTCATGGCCCTCGCCTCGCGCTTCAGCTGCCGCCTGGCCTCCCCCCTGCTCGCCCTGGCGGCACGTCTCCCGGCAGGTTCGAACCGTCTGCTGAGGCCGGCGGTCCGCTACCTGTTCTGCGGCCCGGTCTTCGTCCTCGGCGCGCTGCTCAGGAACTGAATCCCCGAGCCGGCACCTTTCCTCCCGGGTACGCATTTTTCACTTCACCTCTCCCCGGGTCGTTGGAACAGCGTCCTCCTCCCCGCCTGTCAGCCGATGAAAATGAACAAACCGACCAAAACGGCAGCAGATTGCCAAGAGTGATAGTTTTCCGACTGTAGGCAATTGGATTCCGCGATCAGGGCAGGGCCACCGCAGACCACCGGGCAACCAGCCACCGATTGACCGGCGGGAGCGGAACTATTCCCTTCCACCATAATGAATTACGGTAGCGCCATTGGGGAGCGGTGTCGGGGTCTTCCGGTTGGCACAATTCATGCGAACTTACCCATGCGTTGCTTCGGCAACAAAGGGTTTCTCAAACGGGTTGAATCAAGTATCAGCATTGACATTGAAAGTTCCGATTGGTTACTGGTTTTCTTTGCCGCCGCAGGCGGGTCCAGCAACTGTATCTGAGTCAACCGCATGAACTTGACACACCATGGGCCCTATGATATAAAGAGCGCCAATTGCCTTCCAGGTGTAATGGCAAACAATACCAAAACTCTTTATATCAAAGGAGGTTGTGTAATGAAGAAAGATTACAAGAAGCCGAGGATCGCGACTGAGAAGACTTTCGAGACTTCCGCACTGGCATGCGGCAAGACCACCGATCCCCCTCCGG
>CBESOE010000131.1:0-12283 GCA_965531145.1 uncultured bacterium
CGCTTCGGCGGTCTGAAGCAGCTGGAGCCGGTGGGTCCCGGCGGCGAGGCGATCCTCGACTACACGGTGTATGACGCACTGCGTGCCGGTTTCGGCAGGGTGGTGCTGGTGGTGAGCGAGGAAACGGAGGACCGCCTGCGGAGTGCGGCCGGTGAACGATTCGGTCGTCACCTGCCGGTGGACTTTGTCCGACAGCGGATCGACGATCTGCCGGATGGATGTTCGCTGCCCCCGGGGCGGGTCAAACCGTGGGGTACCGGCCAGGCGGTGCTGGCGGCCAGAAACCTGGTGGACCGGCCGTTCGCGGTGGTGAACGCCGATGACTTTTACGGTGCCGGGGCACTGGATTCGTTGGGCCACTTCCTGGCCGGCGATCCGGGTGCCGGGCCGGCGGTGTATGCCATGGTGGGGTACGAACTGGGGGCCACGCTGCCCGACGACGGCAATACGGTTTCCCGGGCACTCTGCCGTTGCACCCGGGACGGCTGGCTGGAGCAGATCGAGGAGATATCAGCCATTGCCAGATTCGGGGACGGTGGTCTGTTCGAGGACACCGCCGGGCAGAGCCGTCAGGTGGGAGGTGACGAACTGGTCTCGATGAATATCTGGGGTTTTACCCCGGCGATTTTCCCGCAGCTGAACGAGGCCTTTGGACGGTTCCTCGAGCACCGCGGGGTCTGGGCCGGGGACGAATTCTATCTCTCCAATGAGGTCAATGGTCTGATCGCCGGCGGCGCGGCGAAGGTGAAGGTCCTCGGGGGCGCCGGCCGCTGGTGCGGGATCACCAATCCGGAGGACAAGGCCCGGGTGGCGGGGATTCTTGCCGGCCTCACCGACCAGGGGGACTATCCCCGGGAGCTCTGGAAATGAACCTCGCAACAGATGTCCGGGAGATCGCCGGTCGCTTCGCCCTGGAGGGCGAACTGCGGGAGGTGGAGGCCCATCCCGGCGGGCACATCAACGACTCCTTCCGGCTCACTGTTGAGCAGGAAGACGGGATCACCGGTCTATTCCTGCTGCAGCGGCTCAACGGCCAGGTCTTTCCCGATCCGGCGCTGGTGATGGAAAATATCCGGCGGGTGACCGTCCACCTGGCCGCCTCGCTCCAATCGGAGAACGTTCCTGACGCCGGGCGCCGCGTGTTGACCCTGGTCCCGGCCGCCGACGGCCATCCCCTGGTCACCGACCGCAACGGGGACTGCTGGCGGCTCTATCCCTTTATCGAGAATACGAGGTCCGTGTTGTCGGTCTCCACCCCGGCCCAGGCGGAGGAGGGCGGGCGGGCCTTTGGCCGGTTCCAGCGGCAGCTGGCCGATCTCCCCGGGCCGCGCCTGGGGGAGACCATTGCCGGCTTTCACGACACCCTGCTGCGCTTTGCGGCGCTGGAGCGGGCGGTGAGCGAAGACCCCTGCGGACGTGCGGAAGCGGCCCGGGAGGAGATCGAATACGCCATGGTCCGGCGGGCCGCCGCGCCGCTGCTGCTGGAGGCCGGCCGGGCGGGCCGCGTTCCCGAGCGGGTGGTGCACAACGACGCCAAGATCAGCAACGTCCTTTTTGACCGGGATTCCGGTGAAGGGCTCTGCGTGGTGGATCTGGATACCGTGATGCCGGGGTTGGCGCTCTACGATTTCGGCGACATGGTGCGCACCATGACCAGCCCGGTGGCCGAGGACGAGGCCGACCCGGCCCGGGCCGGTGTGTCCCTGCCCCTGTTCGAGGCGCTGGCCGGGGGATATCTGGCGGAGATGGGCCCGCTGTTGGTGCCGGGGGAAAGGGATCTGCTGGTGACCTCCGGCCAGTTGATCACCCTGGAGATCGGGGTTCGTTTTCTCACCGACTTCCTCTCCGGCGACACCTACTTCCGGACCGCCCGGCCGGACCACAACCTCCTGCGCTGCCGGGCCCAGTTTGCCCACCACCGCTCGCTGGTCCATGCCGCGCCCGAACTGGAACGCATCACCCGGCGCTGCTGAGCAGCACCGATCCATTCTTGCATCAAGATGGTGCCAGGCACGAAAAAGTTGCACAAAACCCTGCCGAGTCTTACTGTATTCAGTGCGGTATATACAACGACACACTATTGACCTTTGCCGGTTCAATATTGAGGAGGGTCAGCCATGGGCGGGAAAACTGTGCGGGAAGAACGGTCATTCGAGTGCCGGGACGAGCAGCGCACGGCAAAGTTGCTCGTTGAGTGGCAGGAAAAGGACGGGGAACGGGTGCTCAAGAGCGTGAGCTGCGACCACCCGCGGTTCGGTGATATCGACAACTGGGACTGCCACTGGACCTGCTGGGAGGCGGTGAAGAAAAACGCCGAATAACAGCTGACGTGCAAAAAATGGGGTCAGGCACTTTTCATTTGCATCTCAACTGGGGCCACGCCATGGGCAGAACGATGCAAATGAAAAGTGCCTGACCCCATTTTTTGCATCAGTGGCTGAAAGCTGACGCCGGGACCGGTTGCCGGGGGATGCCCGGGCCTTCGTAATCCAGCCGCAGGTCCTGGAACCCCCACCCCTGGAAGTACTCCACCCGGAGGGGATGCCGGCCGGCCTTGAGGATAATCTGCCCCGGCCTCTCCGTGGTACCGTGACGGCCGTCGTTGTCCACCACTTCCACATCACCGATGAACAGCCGGCTGCCGTCGTCCGAGGTGAGGTGGAAGGTGTAGATCCCGTCCTCGGGTACGGAAAGATACCCGCTGAAGATGATGGCGTAGTGCTGGTCCCGTGGACGGATCAGCCCCAGATCAAGGGTGGCGGTGGTGCCCAGCGGTAGCGGTTCTGCCTCGGCCAGCCTGTCGAGATTATCCAGCTTCCCCAGATAGGCGTGATAGTCCAGCCCCTGGACGGCATCTTCAGGCCGGACCGGCGCCAGTGGTTGCTGCCTGGTGAAGCGGAACTGCATGGCAGCGCCGGCGGTTCCGTCCCTGGTGAAGGTGCGGGCGTTGACCAGGGTAGTCCGGTCGAGTTTCAGCGGGCTGGTGTGGGCCGGTGAGTGCGGCCCCGGTTCACTGCCGTCAAGCGTGTACCGCACAACCCCCTCCTCCAGCGGGCTGTCCAGTGTCACTTCCAGCGTGTCGGTGAACACGGTCACCGGCGTGAGCGAACGGGGCGGGGGGATGAAGTAGTCCACCCCCAGTGCGTCGAGCCGGGTGAAGTGAGTTTTCATCCGGCCCCAGAAATCATCCCAGTTCCGGCGGTGGGGCGGGGACCAGGTCACTTCGGCCAGGGCTGCCAGCCGGGGAAAGAGCATCAGCTCCACCCGTTCCTGGGGGATGCGCTCGGTCCATACATTGCCCTCGGCGCCAAGGACATGGCGGGCCTGCTCCGCGGTCAGTTCGGGTGGCGTGGGCTCGAACCCGTAGGTGCGCTTCCAGTCGATGACCCCCATCCAGGCCGGCTTGCCGGGATCGGCCACCTGGGGGTAGTCGAGATAGCAGTGGGTGATGGGGGAGGAGATCACGTCGTGCCCCGCCCGGGCCGCGGCCACCGCGCCCTCCATGCCGCGCCAGGACTGCACCGTGGCGTTGGGGGCCAGGCCACCCTCGAGGATTTCGTCCCAGCCGATGAGCCGGCGGCCCTTGCTGTTCAGATACGCCTCGATACGCCTGATGAACCAGCTCTGCAGCTCATCCTCGTCGGCCAGCCCCTCGGCTTTCATCCTCGCCTGGCATTTCGGGCACTCACGCCAGCGGTCCTTGGGGCACTCGTCGCCGCCGATGTGGATGTATTCGGAAGGGAACAGCTCCAGGCACTCGTCCAGCACATCCTGGAGAAAGCTGAACACCTGGTCGTTGCCTGCGCAGTAGACCTCCTTGTGTACACCCCAGCGGGTACTGACCTCGAAGGGCCCGCCGGTGCAGGAGAACTCGGGGTAGGCGGCAAGGGCGGCCTGCGCATGACCGGGCATCTCGATCTCGGGCACCACGGTGACGTGGCGGGAGCGGGCATACTCGACGATGTCCCGGATCTGTTCCTGGGTGTAGAAGCCGCCGTAGCGCTCCTCTCCCTCCCCGCGCCAGGCGCCCACCTCGGTGAGCCGGGGGTATTTTTTTATCTCGATACGCCAGCCCTGGTCCTCGGTGAGGTGCCAGTGGAGGACGTTCATCTTGTGGTAGGCCAGCAGGTCGATGCAGCGCTTGACGTATTCCGCCTCCATGAAGTGGCGGCAGCAGTCGAGCAGCATGCCCCGCCAGCGATATCGCGGCTGGTCGACGATGCGCAGACAGGGCAGGCTTTTATCCATCCGCACCACCAGCGAATCCCCGGCGGGCGAGGCCTCGGCCTCCAGGTCGTTCTCCACCGGCAGCAGCTGGCGGATGGTCTGCACCCCGTGGAACAGGCCGCCGGCGGTGGGCGCTCGCAGACACACTCCCCCCGGGGTGATCTCCAGCTCATATCCCTCCTGCCCCAGGGTGGCATCGGCGCCAACGGTGGTGAGCAGGATGGCGCCGTGGGGTGCATCCGGGCCGCGGGCCTCGAGTATGAAGGGCCGGGGCAGGCCATGCTCTTCGAGACGATCGGCGAGGTAGGCGCCGGCCTCGCGCACCTCGCGGTGACCCGGTTCCACCAGGATGGTGGTGCCCACGTTGACGGAGAAGGACCCGGCAGCGCTCTCCACCAGCACCGGGGCCGGGACGAGTGCCGGGTCGGTCGGCCCCCCGGCCAGGGCGGAGGCCGCGGCCAGCAGGTGGATGACGATGATGAGCAACCCGGTGATGCGACTGTTCATGGATCTCCTCGTGGGTCAGGTGCGTTCATTCATTCACTCGTTTTCCACATCGACCGCAGCAGCAGCCAGAGGCCGCCGCCGCTGAGGGCGGCGATCAGGGCGCAGACCACTCCGTGGATGTGCCGGCCGTAGATGAAGCTTCCGGTACCGAAGAGGGCGGAGTAGACCAGCAGGCAGCCCAGGCTCCAGCCGAGAAAGGCCTGGGGCAGGCTGTCCGGCGATCCTTCCACTCCCGCAGTGGCGCGGATATCCCGCCACCCGGGCCCGGCGGGCCGGATCAGCCGGCAGAAACGGACCAGGGTCTCCCGGTCCGCCGGCCGGGTGAGAAAGGTCACTGCGATCCAAAGGGCCGTGGTGACGGCCACGTTGCCGGTGAGGGCCCAGTGGGTTGGGATGTCCACCCCCAGTTTCTTCACCGCCAGCAGCCCCACGGCGATGAAAAACGACGAGGCCATGGCGACGATCTCGCTCCAGGCGTTGACCCGCCACCAGAACCAGCGGAGCAGGTAGAGCAGCCCGGTGCCGGCGCCGATGGAGAGCAGCAACTGAAACGCCTCCCCGGCGGTGGAGAGCAGGTAGACGCTGGCGGCGGCGGTGAGCATCAGGCCGGCGGTGGCCAGCCGGGACACCCGGACGTAGTGCCGCTCCGTGGCCCGGGGGCGGATGAAGCGGCGGTAGAAGTCGTGCACCAGGTAGGACGCTCCCCAATTGAGGTGGGTGGACATGGTGGAGACGTAGGCCGCCAGCAGTGAGGCGATGAGCAGGCCCAGCAGGCCGTGGGGCAGCAGGGTCAGCATGGCCGGGTAGGCGATGTCGTTGCCCAGCAGCTGGTCGTCGATGCCGGGCAATGCGGCCTTGATGTCCCCCAGGGTGGGGAAGACCAGCAGCGAGGCCAGGGCCACGATGATCCAGGGCCAGGGGCGCAGCGCGTAGTGGGCGATGTTGAACCAGAGGGTGGCGCCCATGGCGTGCCGCTCGTCCCGGGCGGCCAGTATCCGCTGGGCGATGTAGCTGCCGCCGCCCGGTTCGGATCCGGGATACCAGACCGACCACCACTGAACCGCCAGCGGGATCACCAGCAGGGTGACCAGCAGCTCGGTGTCGCCGAAGTCGGGAAGCAGGCTCAGTGTTGCCGGGTCGATGCGGGTGACCAGTCCCTCCAGACCCCCCACTTCCGGCTGGCGCACCGCATAGTACGCCGCGGCAAAGACACCGACCATGGCGATGGCGAACTGGATGATGTCGGTGGCCATCACGCCCCAGAGGCCGGAGAGGGTGGCGAAGACGATACAGATGGCCGAGCAGATCAGCACGGTCTGCCAGCGCTCCCAGCCCAGCATCACGTTGGCGATTTTCACCGCGGCCAGGGTCACCGTGGCCATGATGACGCAGTTGTAGAGCAGCCCGAGGTAGATGGCGCGGAAACCGCGGACAAAGGTCGCCGGCCGGCCGGAGTAGCGCAGCTCGTAGAATTCAAGGTCGGTGAGCACACCGGAGCGGCGCCAGAGCCGGGCAAAGAAAAAGACCGTCATCATTCCGGTGAGCAGGAAGGCCCACCAGCTCCAGTTGGCGGCCACGCCCTGGCCGCGCACCAGATCGGTGACCAGGTTGGGGGTGTCGGTGCTGAAGGTGGTGGCCACCATGGAGGTGCCGATGAGCCACCAGGGGGCGGCGCGGCCCGAGACAAAGAACTCGGCCGTTCCCCGGCCGGCGCGGCGGGCGAAGAAGAGTGCCGGCGAAAAGGCGGCGACGAGACAGACGGTGATGACGATCCAGTCCAGGGTGTTGAGCTGCATGTTCAGAATATTCTCACGGAAGCCGGGTTCCGGCAAATCACCCCCGCAACCGGTTGATCGCCGGGCGTGGAGGGGCTATTCTCCGGGAAAGCAAATTAACGGGGCGATATCTCGAACCGGGGAGGGATTCCATTGATCCAGCAACTCAAACGAGGCGTTCTGGCACTTGTCCTGGCGGCCGCCGTCATTCCCGCCGCCCAGGGGAACACCGTTGTATTTGACGAGGTCGAACTGGAAGGTACACACGCCTTTCGGCTGGGCAACGGTCAGCTGAACTGCACCCTGACGGTGGAGGAGGGCCGGCTGGTTCACGAACGGCTGTCCCTGGCCGGAGAGCTGGTGATTGAAACCGATGGCGGTTTTGCCGTTGACCTGGTCTGGTCCGGCTGGCGTGCTCCGGGGATGGTGAACAATTCCGAGAACCCGGTCACCCTCACCGCCGGTGATTTCCGGCTGGTCAGCCACGAATCCACGGAACTGCCCGGCGGGGGCCGCGAAGTGGTGCTGCTGTTCCAGTTGCCGGACGACGGCCTGCAGGCACACCTTGGCTACCGGCTGGAGCCGGACGACTTTTTCATCCGCCGCCGGCTGTCCCTCACCGATGCCGATGACCGCGGTCACTTCCTGCATCAGATCTGGCCGCTGGCCTGCACGGCACGTGCTCCCGGCGGTATTACGGTTGTCAAACCGGGGGGCTATGGCCAGCCGGTGGCCCTGGTCTGCGGGGAAACGGGTGGCGCCTTCTTTGGCCTGGAATACCCGGCGGCGGAGAACAGTGCCCGACAGACCGGGACAAAGGCCGATGTCCGTTGTGGCCAGCTGCTGGGGGAACGGGTCGGCACCGACCGGGTGGAGAGCGAATGGGTGGTGCAGGGGCTGACCCCCGACCCGCACCTCCGGGTCTGGTTCCACCGTTACCTCGATTCAGTGCGGGTGGCTCCGCTCCGCCCTTACACCCTCTACAACAGCTGGTATGACCTCCGTGCCCCGGAGATGGTGGAGCAGGAGGCCAACGTGATGAACGGGCCCAATATCGAGCGGATCATGTCCTCGTTTCGCGAAAAGATGATTGAACCCCATGGAGTTGGTCTGGATGCCTTCGTGCTCGACGACGGGTGGGACGTCTACCGCAGCGACTGGGTGTTGCGGGACGAGCAGTTCCCCCACGGGCTGGGCCCGGTGGCCCGGGCCCTGGCCGGGCAGGGCACCGACCTGGGGATCTGGTTCGGCCCCACCGGCGGCTACTCCCACCGGGACTGGCGTCTGGAATACATGCGCGCCAACGACTACGAGCTGGTGGGGGACCAGCTCTGCCTGGCCGGGGAGAAATACCGGCAGTTGTTCAAGCAGCGGGTGGTGGACATGGTGGCCGATCACGGGGTGGGCTACTTCAAGTGGGACGGTATCCAGTTCTCCTGCAACCAGCCGGACCACGGCCACCCCACGGGCCTCTACTCCCGCCGGGCGGTGCTGGAGACGGTGATCGACCTCTGTGAATCGGTACGAGAAAAGAACCCGGAGATCTTCCTCAACGTCACCTCCGGCACCTGGCTCAGCCCCTGGTGGACCCGCTATGCCGACACCATCTGGATGCAGGGCTACGACTACGGTTACTCCGATGTCCCCTCCATCAGCCGCCGCGACCGGGCCATCACCTACCGCGACTACGTGCTCCACGACGGCCTGGTGACCAACGATTTCTGGTTCCCCATCGCCAACCTGATGACCCACGGCATCATCAAGGGCGACCTGCAGAAGCTGGGCGGGGAAGCCGAGCCGCTGGACAAATTCACCGACAACGCCCTGCTCTATTTTGCCCGGGGCGTGGCCATGTATGAACTCTATGTCTCGCCCGACCTGCTGAACGAAGGGGAGTGGGCCGCCATCGCCAAATCGATCCTCTGGGCCAAAGACCGCTTCCCAATCCTCGACTCCACGGTGATGATCGGCGGCGACCCCGGGAAACGCGAACCCTATGGCTACGCTCACTTCGAGGGAGACCGCGGCATCCTCGCCGTCCGCAACCCGTTCGCCGAGACGCAGATTCTCGAGGTCACCATCTCACCAGCGTTGGGCCTCGATGCCGGGGCGGAGAACCTGGTGCTGGACCGGGTCTATCCCACCCGGCTGATCGAGCCGGCGCTCTACCAGAGCGGGCTGACCCTGCTGCTGGAACTGCAGGGGTACGAAACCGCGGTCTACGAGCTCTACCCTCTGTCCGAAGCCACCGGCCCGCTGCTGGCCGGGGTGGTGCACGAGGTGGCGGAGCAGACCGCTGACAGGCTGACCCTGCGTTGCCTCGACTCACCGGGGGAGGGAGTGTTGCTGAACCCGGAGACGGTCAGTGCGGTGATCCACGACGGGGCAGAGACCGACCCGGCCGAATTCCGTCTGCCGCAGGAGAGCGGATTCCCTTCGGTGGAGATCCATGGCGGGAGAAAGGAAGGCGGCGCGGAATCCTGGGATATTGTCTGGGAGTTTTTTCCGCAGGGGGACGGCTTCCCTGGCGCCACCGTAGCCCTGCTCTGGGAACCGGATGGCGAAGAGGGAGACAAGACTGACCACCCGGTGGTCACCGTTGCTGTGGACGGGGATCCGGCGGACCTGGAGGTGGAGCGGCAGGACGGCTGCTGGTCCTGGCACAAGGTTAATGTGGGTCCGGAAGCATCGGAAGTGAGGTTCCATCTCGCTCCCGGCGAAGGTGGAGCCCCGGTGACCGGAAAGGTGATGAACGGCCTCGACCTCGTCTGTCGCCCCGAGGGGCGGGAGCTCACCCTAGTTCTGGAGGAACCGGTGGCAAACCGCCCCATGCCGCCGTTACCCCGGCCGGCGGGCGAGCTCCGCTGGTGGGGTGATTTCGGCTGGCAGTACCTGCGCTGAGGTCCCGTAGCCGCAATTTCTGTTTTTGACTTCCCGCCGGGGATAACCTATATTTTTTTGTAAGAACATGTCTTGTCTTTGGCTTTTCAACGTTCCGGTGTGTCGGGATTCCGCCCATGGCCGGGGGGGCGATATCCTCCGGCGCGGCTTGCCCACCGTCTTCCTTCTCCTCATCTTCCTGCTGCCCCTTGCCGGCTGCCGACCCCCGGTGGAGGAAGAAACGGTGCCGGCCGGCCCGGTGGCCGACCTGGAAGAGATCAAGGCCCGGGGCAAGCTGGTGGCCGCCACCGGGTACGGGGCCACCAGTTACTTTATCTACAAGGGCCGCCCCATGGGGTTCGAGTACGATCTGCTGGAGCGCCTGGCCAACCACCTGGAAGTGGATCTGGAGATCCTGATCCTGCGGGACATGGACCGCATGTTCGAGATCCTCGACAACGGCGAGGCCGACATCATCGGCCTGGGGCTGACGGTGACCAGGGCGCGGGCGGAAAAGATCTCCTTCACCACCCACCACAACGAGATCCGGCAGGTGCTGGTGCAGCGCAAGCCGGCCAACTGGCACCAGTTGAAACTGCACGTCATCGACAACACCCTGGTGCGCAGCCCGGTGCAGCTGCTGGGCAAGGAAGTCCACGTCTGGGGCGGGTCCTCCTACTACGCGAGGCTGGAGAACCTGGCCGAGGAACTGGGCGGGGACATCCAGATTGTCGAGATGCCGGGCAGCCTTTCCACTGAAGACCTGATCACCATGGTGGCCGATGGTGACATCGACTACACGGTGGCCGACGAGAACATCGCCGTTATCGCCCAGGCCCACCACTCCAACATCGACGTGCGCACCGCGGTGAGCCTGCCCCAGCGTATCGCCTGGGCGGTGCGTCAGCGTTCGCCGCTGCTGCTGGAGGCGGTGAACAACTGGATGGCGGAGGAGAAGAAGACCGAGGGATTCAACGTCATCTACAACAAGTATTACCGCAACCGTTCAGCGTATCGGGCCCGGGCGGAGAGTCCCTACTACTCCGCCGGCGGCGGCAAAATCTCCCGCTGGGATGAAATGGTCCTGGCCCGGGCGGACGACATCGGCTGGGACTGGCGGCTGCTGTCCTCGCTGATCTACCAGGAATCGCACTTCCAACCCACCGAGCAATCCTGGGCCGGAGCGGTTGGCCTGATGCAGCTGCTGCCGGAAACAGCGGCCCGGTTCGGCATCCACGACCTCTACAATCCGGAGGCCAATATCGAGGCTGGTACCCGCTATCTCGCCTGGTTGGAGGAGCTCTGGGAGGAACTGGTCCCGGAAGCCGGGGAGCGGATCAAATTTATCCTCGCTTCATACAACGCCGGGGCGGGGCACGTGCTGGACGCCCGGCGACTGGCCCTCAAGTATGGCCGCGACCCCAGCCTCTGGGACGGGCATACCGCCGAGTACCTGCTCCGCAAATCACAGCGACAGTATTTCAACGATCCGGCGGTGCAGCACGGCTACTGCCGGGGGCAGGAACCCTACGATTATGTGGTGGAGATCCTCGAGCGTTACGAGCACTACAAGCGGCACTGGCCGGCCCGGCCCGGTGCCGCCGACGGGGTCGTGCAGGCGCCGCTGACGGTGCTGCCCGATCCGCTGACCACGGCGTTACCCCAGCCGGCCGGCGGCGGTGTAGAATGAGACGACCCGGCCGATGAGATTGAAAACGCCTGGGCAGGACCAGGCAACCCGGAATACAGATCGATGAAGGATGGGGACAAAACCAGGGAGCTGTTGCTGGAGGAACTGGCCGAACTGCGCCGGCAGCTCACGGAAGCGGACGGGGACACCGGCAAAGTCCGGGGAGCCGAAGCCACGCTGCGGGAGGGGGAGGGCGCCGCCCGGGCTCTGATCGATGCCCAGCACGAGTCGGCAATTCTCGTTGAACTGGACGGCACTATCGTAGCTATCAATGAAACCGCTGCCCGTCGTCTGGGCGGTACTTCGGAACAATTCGTCGGATGCCGAATGACCGACTATCTCTCCCCTGAAATCATGGAACAGCGGCTGGCCGTGGCTCGGCAAGTTGAGCAGACCGGCAAGCTGGTCCGCACGGTGGACTGTCGGGACGGGATCTGGTTCGACTACACCGTGAACCCCGTGTTTGACGACAAGGAGAATGTTGTCCGTTTAGCCATTTTCGCCCGCGACATCTCCGCACGGAAAACGGCCGAGGAGAAAGTCAAGCGGCGGGAGGCGGTACTCCAGGAGATCAGTTTCACCGCCAAGAGCCTGCTTGAGTTCGGTGCATTCGAAGATCGTCTTCCTGAGATTCTCCGTCGGTTGGGCGAGGCCCAGGGGGTGAGCCGGGCCTGGGTGATCAGAGTTCGGCCCGGTGCTGGCGGTGAAATCTTCGCCCGATTGTTATACGAGTGGTCTGCAACGGATATCAGTTCGAACATTGGTCGACCGGAATTCGTAGAGTTCCCGCAAATTGCCTCGGGCTATGGGCGGTGGGTCGAGTTGTTCTCCGCGGGGGAAGCTGTCCACGGTCTGGTGAGCGAGTTTCCGGAGAGCGAACAGCCGTTGCTACAGCAACTCGGGGTCAGGGCCCTGGCCATATTCCCGATCATGGTCGGTGGTGTCTGGTGGGGTGGCATCGGATTTGACGAGAATGTCGAGGACCGGCCGTTCTCAGCGGCCGAACTTGACACCATGGCCACGGTGGCCGAGATCTTCGGTGCCGCCCTCAACCGGCGGCGGCTGGAGCGCCTCCTCTGGCTCCAGCGGGATGTGGCCGAAATCCTGGCCTCCGCCCAGGGCGTGGGACACGCCATGGGCCAGGTGCTGGACAACCTGGCCTCCTTCGAGTGGGTGGATGCCGCCGGACTCTACCTGGTGGACG
>CBESOE010000132.1:0-11928 GCA_965531145.1 uncultured bacterium
CCCCTCCCGCGTGGATGTGGCGATAAATCTCGCCCTGGCCGAAAACGGCCGCGGGCGCACCCGCGAGGCGGTGGCCCTGCTCAAGTCGGGACAAGCCGCCGAAGGCCTGGTCTGCTTTCAGCGCTGCACGGAAATCGATCCACGCAGTGCCGCCGGCTGGAGCGGAACCGGCCTGGCCCTGGTCAGGCTGGGCCGCACCGGTGATGCCGAATTGGCCTTCCGCCGGTCGGTCCAGGCCGATCCAGGTCATTTCGAGGGCTGGGCGTACCTGGGGAACACGCTGTTCCAACGGGGTGAGTATCGCAAGGCCATCACCGCGTATGAGCGGGCCCGGACCATCAGGCCGGATGACGCCAAATTGAGCCACAACCTCGCCTTGTGCTATAACAGGGCCCGCGGCAACGGCCAGGCCGCGCCGCGGCAATCACCCTGAACCACCCGTTCCAGCGAGGTCCTGCCACCGATGGACGAATCACCCGCTGCTCCCACCCCGGATGCCCGCTCCCTGAGCGTCATCGTACCGGCCTTCAATGAAGAAGCGGTGATCGGCAAGGTGGCCCGGAAAATCCTTGATCGGCTGGGACCGCAGGACGAACTGCTGGTAGTGGACGACGGCTCCACCGACCGCACCGCCGAGCTGGCCCGCGAGGCCGGGGCCCGGGTGGTCTCCCACCCCTACAACATGGGCAACGGCGCGGCCATCAAGACCGGCATCCGTAACGGCCGGGGCCAGGTGTTCGTCTTCATGGATGGCGACGGCCAGCATGACCCCGACGAGATCCGCGGGATGGCCGACCAGATCGGGGCCTACGATATGGTGGTGGGCGCCCGGGCGGGGTTTGACGGCGCCCTGCACCGCAACCTGGCCAACGGCATCTACAATCTTTTCGCCTCCTATATCACCGGCCGCCGTATCGCTGACCTCACCTCCGGATTCCGGGCGATCAAGGCGGGGGTGGCCCGCAAGTTCGCCTACCTCTTGCCCAACACCTTCTCCTACCCCACCACCATCACCCTGGCCCTGATGCGGGCCGGCCGGTCGGTAAAATACCACCCGATCACGGTGAGCCGGCGAGTGGGCAAGAGCAAGATCCGGCTGTTCACCGACGGGCCGCGATTCTTCATCATCATCTTTCGCATCGCGGTGCTCTTTTCGCCGCTGCGCATTTTCATTCCGGTGAGCGCCGCCATCTTTTTCACCGGGCTGCTCTACTACGCGTACACCTTTTTCACCAGCCACCGCTTCACCAATTTCTCGCAGTTGATGATGGTGGCCAGCATCCTCTTCTTCCTCCTCGGCCTGATCTCCGAGCAGATCGCCCTGCTCCGGTTCGACCGCAGCGACGACCAACCTGAATCGTGACAACCGGGGAGCGCACGCGTCCCATGCGGATCTGTTTCTTCGGAACCTACAATGTGGAGGAAGGATACCCGCGCCCCCGGGTGCTGCTGGCAGGGCTGGAACGGGCCGGCCACCAGGTCGACCAGTGCCGTATCCCCTTCCTGGCCGACGCCAGGAGCAAGCTGGAGGGTGCGGCCAGCCCGCTGCGGGCCGTCCGCCTGGCCCTGGGCCTGGCGTTGATCCACCTGCGGCTCTGCTGGCGTTTTCTGAGGATGCCCCGGCCCCAGATGATGCTGGTGGGCTACCCGGGCCAGCTGGACGTCTTCACCGCCCGGCTGCTGGCCACGCTCCGCGGTGTACCGCTGGTCTTTGACGCCTTTGTTTCCCTTTACGACACCATGGTGGACGACCGCGGCCTGGTGCGGCCGGGGAGCCTCAAGGCACGCCTGCTCCGTCTGATCGACCGGTCGTCCTGTCTGCTGGCCGATGCTGTCCTGCTGGACACCAACGCGCACATCGACTATTTCACCCGCTCGCTGAACCTGCCCCGGGAGAAGTTCATCCGCGTGCTCATCGGCGAGGACGACCGTGTCTTCACCGGCCACCGGGAACCGGCCACGGCAACAGGCCGGGAACTGCTGGAGGTGCTCTACTTCGGCAGCTACATCCCCCTCCACGGCCTGGCCACCATCCTCGACGCCGCCAGCCTGCTGGAGGACCACCCGCGGGGAGACCGGGTGCGTATCACCGTCTGCGGACAGGGCCAGCTCTCCCCCGAACTGCAGCGGACGTACCCGCCAGGATCACTTCCCGGCGTGCGGTTCATCCACCAGTGGCTGACCTACCGCGAACTGATCCCGCTGATCGAGGACACCGACGTCTGCCTCGGCATTTTCGGTACCACCAGCAAGGCCCGGCGGGTGATCCCGCTCAAGGTTTACGCCGCGCTGGCCATGGGCAAGGCCGTGGTCACCGGTGACACACCGGGGGCCCGGGAACTGCTGGAGCACGGCACCACCGCACTGCTCAGCCCTCCGGGCGATGCCCCGGCTCTGCTGGCAGCGGTGCTCCAGCTGGAGGCGGACCGCGGCCTCGCCGGCCGCCTGGGCCAGGCAGCCGCCACGCTCTTCCGCACCAGGCTTGCCCCGGAACGGATCACCAGCGAGATGATCTCGGACCTGTCCCGCCTCGGCATTCCGGTGAGTTCCCGCAGCGAATGAGCGCGGCAGGCGCACTTCCCTCCCCGGCCCGAATTTCATGGCATGAAACCTGCAAAATCATAGTGGCGGGTAAGCGAGGAGGAGCACAACGATGGAAGAATCTGTATCTCTCGACCGCGATCAGCTGATGAAGAAAGCCGCCTATCTCACGGTGACCGGACGCTACCGGGAAAGCCTCAACATCATGATTTACTTACGAGATCGGCGCGAACGCGATAAGAATTTGCCGCTCATCCTGCCGCGGCAGCACGGGACGAATCCTAAAAGGACCAAGTGCTGACCCTGTCCGCCGCGGGTGAACCCTATTCCCACAAGTGGGCAATCATTTTCCGCTTTGCCCCGCCCGATGCTCACCGGCACGTTCCCGCTCCGGAACGGCGGACGGTTTTCTGGCCAGCAGCAAGGTTCCGATCCCCAGTGGTATCCGGCTGAAGATCCGCTCCGTCCGGAATACTCCACCCAGAATCCGTGAAACCGCCGCACTGGTGCCCAGCCGGCCCACCAGGGTTTTACGCCCGGTCCCGGAGGGTGTCTTCATTGCCCGCCGGGCCCAGGGCATGTAGACCCAGCGGTGGTAGGCATGCAGGAAGGGAAACCCCCACCAGCGGACCAGTTCCACCCGGAATCCGGCACCCTCGAATACCCGGTTCAACTGACCCTTGTCATAGCGTCGAAAGTGACTGGCCCATTCGTCGTTGTCGTCCCACAGCTTCTGAAATGCGGGGACGGTCACCAGGGCATGGCCGCCCGGGACCAGCACGCGGAACATCTCGGCCACGGCACGGTGGTCGTCGGGCAGATGCTCCAGGACCTCACCGCAGACCACGGCATCTACACTGGCATCACGCAGCGGCACGTCCTGGGCCGAACCGGAGAGGAGGGAGAGTTGCGGCGCCACCTCCGGGGGGACGGCACGGTTGAGGCGGGTGAGGAAGTCACGGGCGTAGTCGAAGGAGAAGAGACGGAAGCCGCGGGCCACCAGCCGGCGGGAGAGGCTGCCGCTGCCGCACCCGGCGTCCACCACCCGGGCCGGCGGCTGCACGTAGCGGCAGAGCATGTCCACCATGAAGATTTCCCTGAAATGGTGACGGGGCCCGCCAATGGAGCAATCCCCCCAGCGAATGGGGTGTATGGCGCTCTCCCCGCCGCTTGCAGTCGAGTCACTGGCCACCGGTTGCTCCTCCTTTTCCCCTTCCCCAACGCACCACGGCGCCCTGCGCCGGGACGGCGTGCAGGATATCGCCCGCCCCTGCCATTGTAAAGCAGCGGCGCCGCCTCCAGCGGCCCCCCCCATCTAGACAGGCACGGCTGATTGTGCGTAGATGAAAGCAGGCTCCACCGGGGCGTCGAATGTTGACACCCTGACGGTGGAACCGTATATTGGAACGTGACTTGCAACTGCCGCGGAACACAGATCCACTGCTGCGGACACGGAGGCCGGCAACCAGGTGACCAGAACAATCCAGATCATGATCATCACGGTGCTGGCGGCGGCATTCAGTGCCGTTCTCCCGCCACCGGCCGCTGCCGACGATATGGTTCTGTTCAAGAATGGCCGCACGCTCCGGGCCGACGAGCTCACGCTCGAGGACGGCATCTACCGGATTACCACCATGGCCGGGGGCGTGATGGAGATTCCGGTCGACCTGGTGGAACGGGTGATAGCCTGCGTGTTGGACAAGGAAGTGGAGGAACAGCGGGGAACCGTCCCGGCGGGTGCCACTCGGCCTCCGACGAAAACCATGGGTGACCGCTCCAATGTGACCAAGATTCCACCGGTGGGTTCCCGTGGCGCCGGCGGCAGGGTGAACAAGAGTCCCATCCTCGGTGGCGGCAAGGGCCGCGGCGCCACCCCGATTCCACCCCGGGGCGGGAAATCCCTCGGCAAACCTGGCGGCGACAAGACCATTCCGGAAAAGGGCGGCAAGGAGAAGAAGTAGGCCCGCAGGCCCGCTCCCGCCGCGCCCGGCCGTGCCCCCCTCATCGACTTCTCCAGCGGCATTCGACTGACAGCAAGGAGCGGATCGTTGACCTTCAGCGTTATCGTCCTCAACTGGAACGGCCGGGAGCACCTGGCCGGGTGTCTCGATTCCCTGAAGGCCCAGACCATCGATTCCTTTGAAGTGCTGGTGGTGGACAACGGATCCACCGACGGCTCGGCCGAGTTTCTCCAGGAGAACTACGGTGACTTCATCCGCCTGATCCGCTCTCCGGAGAACCTCGGCTTCGCCGCCGGCAACAACCTGGCCATGGGCCAGGCCCGGGGAATCTTCTTTGCCCTCCTGAACAACGATGCGGTGGCGGCCCCCGACTGGCTGGAACTGGCAGCGGCAGCCATGGAAAGCGACCCGCAGGCCGGGATGTGTGCGGTGAAAATCCTCAACCACGACAACCGCCGTGTGATCGACAACACCGGGCACCTGATCTACCGGGACGGTCTGAACCGCGGGAGAGGCCGGCTGGAGGAGGATCACGGCCAGTATGACCGGGAGACCGACGCTTTCTTCCCCAGCGGATGCGCGGCCGTGTATCGCCGGGCGATGATCGACGAGGTGGGTGGCTTTGACGAGGATTTCTTTGCCTACGGAGATGACACCGACCTCGGTCTCAAGGGCCGGCTGGCCGGCTGGAGCTGCATTTTCCAGCCCATGGCCGTGGTCTACCACAAGTATTCCGGTTCCACCGGCCACTACTCCCCGTTCAAGGCTTTTCACGTGGAGCGGAACCGGATCTGGATCGCGGTGAAGTACTTCCCGCTCACCACGTTGCTGGCCAACCCGTTCTACGCCGGGGTGCGCTATGTCCTGCAGGCCTGGGGCGCTCTGACCGGCAGGGGAGCCGCCGGTCGCTTTGCCCGGGAACAGTCCCCCTGGCAGCTGGCATGGATACTGGTGCGGGCCAATGCCGCGGCCCTGGCCGGCCTGCCCCGCATGCTGTCCCGGCGGCGGCAGGCCAGGCGTCTGACCAGGGTGAAAGCCTCCGAGATCAGGAGCTGGTTCCGGCGCTACCGCATCTCGGCCGCCGAGCTGGCCCTCAAGGAGTGACCGCCATGTCCGGCTCCCGCAGCATACTGACCATCGCCGCCGGGATGGGCCTCAATCCTTTTGCCATGAACAGCGGGCCGGCGGTGCACCTCCGGGACCTCCACCGGGCCTTTGCCCGATCCGGTTATACCTCGGAGATCCTGTGCGCCGGCCCACGGCATCGGCGGCTGGAAGACCCGTCCGGCATCCTCTTCCGCGGGGTGGGCCCGCCCCGGGGATCGATCCTCTTTGCCGCCCTGCCCGACATTCAGGAGTGGATGTACAGCCGCCGATTCCTTGCCGAAGGGCTGCGCACGGCACAACGGCTGTTGCCGGAGTTCATCTACGAACGGGACTCGCTGTTCAATATCGGGGGGATTCGGCTGGCCCACCGCCTGGGCCTGCCCCACCTGCTGGAAGTCAACGCCCCCCTGCGCCGCGAGCGCCGGCACTACCGCCGGTTCCGCTGCGAGGGACTGGCCGCCCGCTGCGAGGCGGCGCTCCACCAGGGGACCAGTGCACTGATCGCCGTCTCCGGCCAGATCCGCGAGTATCTGCTGGAGCGGGGCGTCCCGGAAGAGAAGATCCACGTGGTGCCCAACGGGGCGGACACCCACCGCTTCCAGGCCGGGGTGGAGCGGGAAAAAGCTCTGCAGGACCTGGGTCTGCCCGCCACGCAGATCCTGGTGGGCCACGTGGGCACACTGAAGCCGTGGCACGGGACGGATGATCTGGCCCGCTGCCTGATCCGCAGCCTGCGGGCGAACAGCCGTCTGGGCGCGCTGATCGTCGGTGACGGGCCGGGGCTGCCCCTGCTGCGTCAGCTGGTGGATCAGGAGGGGCTCGCCCACCGCTTCACCTGGACCGGGGCGGTGGAGGCCGACCGGGTACCCGGGTTGATGGCCGCCTGCCGCATCATGGTGGCCCTCTACCCGGCGGGGGAGGAGAGTTTCTATTTCTCGCCGCTGAAGGTGGTGGAGGCCATGGCCGCCGGACGACCGGTGGTGGCGTCAAAGCTGGGCCAGATAGCCGAAGTGGTCCGGCACGGCGTGGACGGACTGCTGGTGGAGCCGGGGGACCTGGACGCGGCCACCGAAGCCGTGCTGACCCTGGCCGGCGACCCTTCACTCTGCCGGGACATGGGCCGCGCGGCAGCGGAGCGCAGCCGAGAGCGTTTCAGCTGGAGCGCGGCGGCCCAGCAGATTCTCGAACTGGCGCGGGAGGCACCCGGTCATGCCTGAAACCACCACTGCCCTCTCGGTGATCCTGCCGGTGTACAACGACGGACCGGCGGCCCTGCGCTGCATCCAGGCCATGGAACGGATGGACTCTCCGGGCTGCCCGGTGGAAATAATCGTGGTGGACAACGGCAGCACTGACGGGAGCCGCGAGGAGCTGGCCCGCCATCCGGGGATCGTCCTGCTTGACGAGGAACAGCGCGGTTCCTACGCGGCGAGGAACCGCGGAGCGGCTGCCGCCGGCGGGACCATTCTGGCCTTCACCGACAGCGACTGCGAGGTCGATCCCGGCTGGGCCCGGGTGCTGGTGGCAACCCTGGCGAACGACGAGGTGCAGGCGGTTCAGGGCCACACCGAGGGCCAGGCCGGCGCCACGGTCTGGTCACACTACTGCGGGCGGCACTACGCCGAAACCCTTGACCGGATGACCGGGGGGGATTCTCTCGACCGGGCGGACACCCGAAACTTCGCAGTGCGGGCCGGTACGTTTCACCGAGTGGGAGGATTCCGCACCCAATGGACCCACGCCGCCGACTGGGAATTCGGCGCCAGACTGCACCACCAGGGGTGCCGCACGGTGAGCGCCCCGGCGATGCGGGTCCGGCACCACGACCCGGAAGACCTGGACCGGATACTGCTGACCCGGGGGCGCCAGGCCGCCTGTATGGCATCGATGTGCCACACCATCCCCTGGCTGCGGGAGAGCGGTTACCTGGCCCCGGCCAAACGCTTGTATCATGTCGGCCGCAGGGTGCCGTTGCTGGGCCGGCTGGTGGGGGCACTGCTTGGCGCCGGGGAACGGGCTGCCGCAGCCGTGCTGAAGCGGTTTTACTCATCCCGGCCGGGAGAAACAGGCTACCGGATCTACAAGATCGCCGGTGCCCTGGCCGGCGCCGGCGGGCTCTACCGGCCGGCAGTGCCGGCTCCACCCGGCCGCGAGGACACGTGATGACGGAGGCTCAAACAGCGGCGCAAATTCCCCGGGTGACCGCCCTGGTGCTCAACTGGCGGCGGCCGAACGACACCATGTCCGCGGTGCAGTCGCTGCTCGGCTCCAGCTGGCCACATCTCAACGTCCTGGTGGTGGAAAACGGCTCCGCTGACGGTTCAGCGGAAAAACTCAAGAATGAGCTCCCGGCCGAAGTGGAACTGCTGGTCAACGATGAGAACCTCGGTTTTGCCGGGGGAAACAACATCGGGATCCGCCGGGCGCTGGACCAGGGGGCCGATTTCATCTTTCTCCTCAACAGCGACGCCCTGGTGACCGAAACCACTGTGGAAGGGCTGGTGGACGCGCTCACCGGCCATCCCGGCTCCGGGGCGGCCGGACCGGCCATCCTCACCGGTACCGAGCCTCCGGTGCTGGAATCCCTGGGCGGGACAGTGGACCTGCGCAGCGGTCGAATCCGCCACCGGGGCTACGGCCTGCCCTGGCCGGGGTCGGAAACGGCGGCGGAGCCCCACCGGACCGACATGATCAACGGCTGTGCCTTCATGGTGCGCCGGGAGGCCGTGGAGAGCACCGGGCTGATGGACGAACGATTCTTCTGCTATCTCGAGGAAACGGACTGGTGTCTGCGGCTGACCGCGGCCGGCTGGCCGGTGCTGCTGGTCCCCGGGCAGACGGTGCGCCATGCCGGGGGTGCATCGTTTGGCGGAACCTCGTCGGCCCTGCGGGTTTACTTCGGCGCACGGAACCACCTGCTGCTGCTGCGGAAAAATGCCGACCAGGGCCTGCCCGGCCGCTGGTGGAGGGGGGTGAATGTCACACTGCTCTGGCTGCTCTTTCTCCTGTTCTCGTCCGGAATCGGGAGGCGGGAGGGGCTGCGGATGCTGGTTCGGGGAATCTCCGACTACCGCAGGGGCCGCTTCGGCGGGGCGGTGATGGAAACATGACCACCGGAAAACGAACAGTCGATCACCGCCGGTCCCTGGTCATTATCCCGGCGCACAACGAACAGACGCACCTGCCGGAGGTGGTGGCCTCGATCAGGGAATGCCTCCCGGGAATCCACATCCTGGTGGTGGACGATGGCTCCAGAGACAAGACACGTCAGGCGGCGGCCTCGGCCGGCGCCATGGTGCTCAGCCTGCCGTTCAACATGGGATACGGCGTGGCCCTGCAGACCGGGTACAAGTTTGCCCTGCGCCGGGGCTACCGCTTCGCGGCCCAGATGGACGCCGACGGCCAGCACGAGCCGCGGGACCTTTCACTGCTCCTCGACGCGGTTCGCTCCGACGAAACCGATCTGGCCCTGGGGTCAAGGTTCCTCGACCGCAAGAACTACCGGGCGCCGTTGGCCCGCCGGGCCGGGATGCTGCTCTTCCGCCTGCTGGCCTCGCTGCTGGTCCGTCAGCACATCACCGATCCCACTTCCGGCTGCCAGGCGCTGAACCGGAAGACCATCCGCTTTTACGCCAGTGACATCTTTCCGGTGGACTACCCCGACGCCGACGTGCTGCTGATGGTCCACCGGGCCGGCCTGAGGATCAAGGAACTGCCGGTGCGGATGTATGCCGCCGACGACAACGCCTCGATGCACAGTGGTCTGCAGCCGGTCTACTATATTTTCAAAATGTTTCTGTCCATCGCCGTTACCCTGCTCCGCAAACACTCGTTGCCCGCCGCCCCCCGGGGAAAGAGCGATTCCCCCGAACCCGGCCAGCAGCAGGAGGAGATGCGATCATGATGCCCTTACGTCAGAAAATCTTCGCCTTCATGATGGCGGTCATCATCCTGGTGACCATCTTCGAGCTGGTACGGAAAAGGAAACTGCGGGAGGAGTATTCCTGGTTGTGGATCATCACCGGTGTCAGCATCCTGCTGGTGGTCTGGCGCTACGACCTGCTGGTCCGCTTCACCCACTTCATCGGGGCATTCTGGCCAACCTCCACCCTGTTTCTCCTCGGGCTGCTCTTCCTGATGTTGATCAACCTCCACTATTCCGTTAAGATTTCCGGCTTGACCAACCAGGTCAAGATCCTGAGCCAGGAGATCACTCTGCTCAAGGGAGAGTTGACGGGAATGGCACAACCGCCGGAGGAAGAATCAGACGATGGCTAAGGCCCGGAAAGGCAGCATCTCCGCGCGGCAAAAACCCGGCACAGCAAAGGACGGCAAACCCGCCGCCGCGCGGAAGGCAGGGCCTGCCGCCGCTTCGCCGGTGGACCGCTCCGCCATCCGCTGGCAGATTCTGGCCGCCGCGGCGGTGCTGGTCATGCTCGGTGTGGCATATGGCGGCACCCTGCACCACAGTTTCCATTTCGACGACTACAACATCATCGTCAACAACTACAAACTATTCCAGTTTGACCTGCCCACCATCATTTCCAGCAATTACTTCCGCCCGGTGCTCTTTGTCACCTTTGCCCTGAACTACCACTTTGGCGGCCCCGACCCCTTTGGCTACCACCTGGTCAACCTCGGCCTCCACCTGCTGAACATGGCACTGGTCTTCTATTTGATTTCGGTGCTGGTGGGCGTGGTCAACCGCGGGGCCGGAGACACCAAGCAGGGCTGGCAGGCGATTCCCCGCTTCTACCCTGCCCTGCTGGGCGCGGCGATTTTCGGTCTTCACCCGATGCAGACCGAGTCGGTGACCTACATCGCCTCCCGATCCTCGGTGCTCTGCACCACATTCATCCTGCTCACCGTTGCCGCCTTTCTGGCCGCACGGATTGAGGGAGAGAACGGCCCGTTGCCCCTGGGCAGGAGAATCGCCTGGCTGGGGTTGGCCACCGTCAGCTTCGTTCTCGGCGTGGCCACCAAGGAGCTGGGCATCTGCGCCCCGCTGATCCTGCTGCTGCTGGAATACCTCTTCTTCTCCCGGGGCACATCGCTGGCCGGAAAAACACGAAATATCGTCCGCTACCACCTGCCCTTCCTGGCCCTGATCATTTTCGGCGCCGGGCTGCGGCTGGCCTTCATGTTCCGGCTGCACAACCCGGCGGAGTTCCGTTCTCCGTGGCACAACCTGCTGAGCCAGTTCCGGGTGGTGGTACGGTACATGGTGATGATGTTCCTGCCGGTGAACCAGAACGTGGACCCCGATATCCGGACATCGGAGAGCCTCTTCGAGCCGTCGGTGACCCTGTCCCTGATACTGATCCTGCTGCTGCTGGCCTTTGGCTGGGTGCTGCGCAAACGGCAGCCGCTGGCGACCCTCGGCATCTTTATCTGGTTCACCGCCCTGCTGCCCACATCCTCCATCATCCCTCTGCGGGATCTGATGTCGGAACACCGGGTCTACCTGCCCATGGTGGGGGTGGCCCTGCTGGCGGCGGCCCTGCCCGGAATTCTGGCCCCGCGGCCGGCAAAGGCCGGTAGAATCGCCCTGGCCGCCACCCTGGTGGTGGGCCTGCTGCTCACCGTGGCCACGTTCCAACGGAACAAGGTCTGGTTCTCCGGCCTCACCCTCTGGGAGGATTCCGTCTCCAAGGCCCCGGAGAAGGAGCGGCCGGTGATGCACTACGCCAACGCCATTTCGGGAACGGGACAGTTGCAGAAAGCCAAAGGGCTCTACGAAAAGGTCCTGACCCTCAACCCCGAAAATGCCACCGCCCGCTACAATCTGGGCATCATTTACAAACAGCTGGGCGACTACGATCGAGCGGTGGAGGAATGGCGGCAGGTGGTTCGCCTGGAGCCGGGCCACCCCAACGTGCACGTCAACATCGGCAACTACCATTACTCCCGGGAGGAGATGGATCAGGCATTTCTGGAGTTCCGGGCGGAAGTCCGGAGGAATCCGCGCAACCCTCTCGGGCACTACAATCTCGGCAATTACTGGCGCAAAGTCGGAGAGCTGGAGCGAGCGGAAGCCAGCTGGATCAAGGCCCTGCGTTTCAAGAACGACCTGGACGTCTGCCGGCTGCGGCTGGGCACCCTCTATTTCGAAACCCAGCGACTGGGCAAGGCCCGGCAGCAGTTCGAGGCCGTCCTCCGCTTCAATCCGTGCAGCGCCGCCGCCTTGTTCAACCTGGGTCACGTCTGCTACCAGGAAGGTCAGGTGGCCGAAGCCGCCGCGCTCTACGAACGGAGCGCCAACGCCGACAGGAATTTCATCGATCCGCTGATCAACGCCGGAACCATCTATCTCCGCGAG
>CBESOE010000133.1:0-11896 GCA_965531145.1 uncultured bacterium
GAGCACGCTGTTACAGAATCGTATCCGCGGACTTCAGATACGGGAGCGCCCTGCCGACAATACGGGGTGAGAATACAAGTGAAATCACTGCCGGGGAGAGCAATGACGAATTTGAGCAACGAAACCGACCAGGGCTTCATCACCGGCTTGATGGAGAGCCTGTCCGCGGGACTGATCGCCGTCGACCGGACACAACAGGTCAGGGTGATCAACCGCCGGGCCCGCCGCATCCTCGATCTCCCGTCCCTGCCGTCACACGGATCGCAGGATCTGGAGCAGGCACTGGGCCAGCACCCGCGTCTGGTGGAACTCATCCAGGACGCCTTTCAGAGGCCCACCCTGCCCTCACGGGCGGAGATGTCGCTGCACGCCGGCGGCGAGCGAAAAACCGTCGGCTACTCCATGACCTTTATCCGGACTCCCGACGGCGACCTGTTGGGCGTGTCCCTGACCTTCAAGGACCTGACCCGCATCGAGCAGTTGGCCGAACAGGACCGCCTGCGCCGGCGAATGGAGGCCCTGGGGCACATGGCCTCGCGTTTGGCACACCAGATCCGCAACCCCATAGCGGCCATCAACGTGATGATCGATCTCATTCGCCGCCGGATGGCTGAAAAGGATGAATCGGCAGAGATGCGTGATTTTTTCCAGCGCATCAACCACGAACTGACAAGCATGAATAGCACGGTGACCGAATGCCTGGAGTATGTCCGCTCGGTGCCGGTGAACCCGCGAGAGACAGACCTGCTGTCTCTGCTTGCAGAGTCAACGGAACATGTGCGGCTGGGCACGGAAGCAAAAGAGAGTGCCGTGAGCATCGTCAACGGTGAATGCTCCCCCCGGCTGCTGCTGGACCGGAACCAGATGAAGCAGGTGTTCGAGATCATCATTCGCAACGCCCTCGAAGCGTCGGACAACGCCGGACCGGTGACCATCAGCGTCAGCGGCGGTGGAACCGTGGCAGCAGATCCGCACCAGGCCGTTGATGAGCCGGAAGCGGGCACGGAACAGGGGCCGCCGGTGGTGGTGACCATCACCGACCGCGGCCCCGGGGTGGATCCCGACTCGCTGGAGCGGATCTTCTACCCGTTTTTCACCACCAAGAAGGATGGCTCCGGCATCGGCTTGTCGGTGGCCCAGAAAATAGTCGATGCCCATGGCGGTCGGATCGACGTGGAAAGCCGTGTGGGTGAGGGCGCCTCGTTCAGCGTGGTGCTCCCCACCAGGCCCCCGGTGGCCACCCACTTGTCGTGACCTGACAAAGGAAGGTTATGAAACTACTCATCGCAGAGGACAACGACACCCTGAGGACCGGCATCAGCATGCTGTTTCGGGGGCAGGGGCACGAAGTGGCGGAAGCCCGCGACGGCGCCGAGGCGCTGACCAGCATCCGCAACGAGTTCTACAACGTGGTGATTACCGACGTGGAAATGCCCGGGGTAACCGGTATGGAAGTGCTGCGTACCGCCCTCGAAGTGAATAAGAGCACGGTGGTGGTGATCATCACCGCTTACGGCTCAGTGGACGCTGCCGTGGAGGCGATGCGGGCCGGAGCCGCTGACTACATCCAGAAGCCGTTCAACCTGTCCGAACTGGAACTGAAGGTCCAGAAGGCGCTGGACTACAAGCGGATCACCAACGCGGTGGACTACCTGCGTCACCGCGAGAAATTGATCTACCGCTTCGAGGACATTGTGGGACAGAGCAAACCCTTCCTCAAAGTGATCGAAATCGTCAAGAAAGTCGCCGGCAGCAATGCCACCGTACTGGTCACCGGCGAGACCGGCACCGGGAAGGAGATCATTGTCGGGGCGACCCACAACAACAGCCCGCGGCGACGCAACACCCTGGTCAAGGTCAACTGCGCCGCCCTGCAGGAGAACCTGCTGGAGAGCGAACTGTTCGGTCACGAGAAAGGCGCGTTCACCGGTGCGGACAAACAACGGATCGGACGTTTCGAACAGGCCGACGGCGGCACCATCTTTCTCGACGAAGTTGGTGACATGTCACCGAGCACCCAGGCCAAGGTGCTGCGCGTCCTGCAGGAACACGAATTCGAACGCCTGGGCGGGACGAGAACCATCCGGGTGGATGTCCGCGTGGTGGCGGCCACCAACCGCGACCTGGTCAAGCAGATCGAAGAGGGATCCTTTCGCGAGGATCTTTACTACCGCCTGAACGTGGTCTCGGTTCACCTGCCCCCGCTGCGCGAACGCAAGGATGACATCGAGGCGCTGAGCCAGTTCTTCCTCCAACGGTTCTGCCGGGATTTCGGCAAAAAGGTCAAGGGGTTCCACCCCGGGGTTATCCGTTCCTTTATCCGCTACAACTGGCCGGGGAACATCCGTGAGCTGGAAAACACCGTGGAACGAGCGGTGCTGATGATGGAGGGGACGCAAATCCGGTTGGACCACATCACCCTCGGCGGGTTCATCGACGAAGAGATGGGGCGCAGTTCGCTGGCCATCAAGATTCCACCGGCCGGAATCAGCCTCGAAGAGGTGGAACGGACACTGCTCATCGAGGCACTGAAGATGAGCAACTGGGTGCAGAAGGACGCCGCTGCCCTGCTGGGCATCAGCCGGCGGGTGATCAACTACAAGATCAAGAACCACAAGATCACCTCACCGAGGTGGTCGGTACACCGCGGTTCCGGAGAACAGGTGGATTGATCAGAGGTCTCACTCGGCGTTGGCCACCCGGTTGCCCCCCACCTCGAGAACACGGAGCAGTGTCTCGTCGGCCCGAAAGAGGAGCGAGGCGGAATCGCTGGCATTGGTCGGGTAGCAGGCGACACTGACACTCACCGTTTTCTGCTGGTCGCCCGCATCGTTGAAGGTGTGGTTTTCCACCCGGCTGCGCAGGCGCTCGGCCACCCCCATGGAACTGGTCCCGTCGGTGAAGGGCAGGAGAACGCAGAGGCGATTGTCCCCCAGCCGAGCCAGCAGATCGCATTCCCGAATCTCGTCGCGAAGGATCTTCCCCAGGGCCTCGAGGGTGGGGTTGCCCAGCCTCGGCGCACCCACCGGCTGTTCGTCATGAGGATCGAACTGGATGAACAGCACCGAAATGAAATACTGGTAGCGCTGGGCCTTCTTGATCTCCAGGTCGCAGAGGTAGTGGAAGGAATCTGCGGCGAGTGCTTTGGTGGATTCGTTGATGAACATTGGCAATTGCGCTTATCGGCTGATACTGCGATGGAGCTGGTTATGCGTTCGGGCTGCCGCACCCTTACGGCAGCCGGTTCTTGATACCAGGATTCAGGGCCTGTCAGTCTTGTCCAGCCCGCTGGACTTGATCTTGTAGAGCAACGCCTTGTAACTGATCTGCAGGATCCGCGATGTTTCACGCCGGTTCCAGCGGGTTCGGTCGAGCACGTGGCCGATCAGTTTCGTTTCCGCATCCCGGGCCGCCTCCTTCCCCACCTCCTTGAGCGGGGTGATATCCGATTCACCGCCGGAACCGGTCAGGGCACCACCGCTGGAATCGCCGGCCGGCATCTTCAGCCCGGCACAGATGGCTGCTTCATTGCCCAGGATCACGTACCGTTTGCAAATGTTCTCCAGTTCGCGGATATTCCCCGGCCAGTGGTAGCGGTTGAAAAAGCGCTGCGTTGAGTCGCGGAATTTTCGCGGAGACTTCTCGTACTGCTTGCCGTATTTGTCGAGGAAGAAATCGATCAGCTGCGGTATCTCATCCCGCCTCTCGCTGAGTTCCGGCAGACGGATGTTCACCACATTGAGCCGGTAGAAGAGGTCTTCGCGAAACCGGCCGTCCTTCACCCGGCGTTCCAGGTTGCGGTTGGAGGCGGCAATGATCCGCACGTCCACCTTGATCTCTTCGGCCCCGCCGAGAGGGCTGAAGTGCCCGTCCTGGAGGACCTGCAGCAGCTTGGCCTGCAGCGAGGGTTTCATCTCACTGATCTCATCAAGCAGCACGGTACCGCTGTTGGCGAACTCGAACTTGCCTGGCTTCCGCTGCTGGGCTCCGGTGAACGCGCCCTTCTCGTAGCCGAACAGTTCACTTTCCAGAAGCTGCTCGGGCAGGGCGGCACAGTTGACCTTGACATAGGGGCGGTCGCGCCTGCCGGAGATGGCGTAGATCATCCTCGCGGCCAGGTCCTTGCCGGTTCCACTGCCCCCGCGCAGGAGGACGGTGATATCGGTGTCCGCCACCTGTTCGATGATCGATTTGACATCTTTCATCTTCTGGCTGTGGCCGAAGATGAAATCGAAATTCTCTTTTTCCGGCCCGAATTTGCGCGGCACATCAATGGTGGGAGTCTTCACCCGGGCCCCCTGGAGCACCTTCTCGATGGAAGCCTCCAGCTCGGCCGGGTAGAACGGCTTGTTCAGAAAATCCTTGGCCCCCAGTTTCATGGCCATCACCACCGTGCTCGTCTGTCCGTAACCGGTGAGCATGATCACCGGCATTTTGTGTGAGCGTTGACGGATCCGGGACAACACCTCCAGGCCATTGATGTCGGGCAGCACCAGGTCCAGAATCGCCAGGTCAGGCCTGGTTTCATCGAGGCACTCCAGGGCCTCCTCACCGCTGCGGGCGATATGCACGGAATGATTGAATCGGGAAAGGATGTTGTGCAGGTAGCGGCAAAAAGCGGCATCGTCATCGACGATGAGAATTTTCACCTTGTCTTTCCTTGAGGTCCTGGCACACATGGCAGAAATCCGTTTTTGAAACCGCCTCATGCGGTTTCCGTCTTTTCGGTCAGCTAAACTAGAAAGCAATATCAATGCCACCGGAGCGGAGCGCCGGCCCTTAGATTTCGCACCTCTGCCCCCCCACGGGGGTCACAAGACACCAGAATACTTGTATTCTCTTTTATTGCTGAACGTTAGAAGCCACACATGAACCCGGCCACCCCATCTTCCACCACCTGGGAGGAAGCGGATACCCGGTCAAAGTGGTCTCCACATGGGGCCCGATGTGCGAATTCCAGTTGCGCAGACCATGACCGGAACATTCTCCCACACCCGCAGATGGACAGAGATTTCATATTACTGGGCAAAGTATTTCACCCGGCGGAGGGAGCCGGGTCAACGGCAGGATCTCAGCGATTCTCGATCAGGTTCTCCTTGATTTTATAGAGGAGAGCCTTGTAACTGATCTGTAATATCTTGGCGGTCTTTTTCCGGTTCCAGTTGGTCTGGTTGAGCACCTTGCGGATGACCTTCTTCTCGGCATTCATGGAAGCCCGTTTGCTGATCTGCTTCAGCGGCAGAACATCCTCGTTGCCCATCTGCTCCAGGTCGAGGACATCGTCGTCATCCTGGTCTCCCCTAACCTGCTCCATCTCGCGCAAAACGAAGCTCTCCTCGCCGAGCACAATGACCCTCTTGATCATGTTCTCCATCTCCCGGACATTGCCCTGCCACCTGTAGGCACTGAACTGCCTCAGCAGATCCTCGGAGAGATCGGGCACATTCTTGTTGTATTTGCGCTTGAATTTCTGGAAGAAGAATTTGGCCAGCACCGGTATCTCCTCGGGCCGTTCGCGGACCGGGGGGATGTGGATGTTGACCACGTTGAGACGGTAGAAGAGGTCTTCCCGGAACCTCCGCTCGCGGACCTCCTGCTCCAGATCCTTGTTGGTGGCGGCGATCACCCGGACGTCCACGATCACATCGTCCTTGCCGCCGAGACGGGAAAACTCTCCGTCCTGCAGCACCTGCAGCAGTTTGGCTTGAATGGCCAGGCTCATTTCGCCGATCTCGTCGAGAAAGATGGTCCCCTTGTTGGCGAACTCGAACTTGCCTGGTTTCAGTTTCACCGCTCCGGTAAAGGCGCCTTTCTCGTAGCCGAAAAGTTCGCTTTCCAGCAGCTCGGTGGGCAGGGCCGCACAGTTCACCTTGATGAACGGCTTCTTGCTCCGTCGCGACTTGCGGTGGAGAAAGCGGGCCACCACCTCCTTGCCCACGCCGCTCTCGCCATGGACCAGCACGGTGACGTCGGTGTCGGCCACCTGAATGGAAATCTCCTTTACCCGTTCCATCTTCTCGCTGACACTGATGAAGGTCTCCTCCTTGGTGCCGTCGGTGAGACGCTTCTTCAGGTCCTCCACCTCCTTGAGCAGGTTCCCCTTCTCCAGGGCCTTGGTGATGGAGATATCCAGTTCCTCCGGTTCACAGGTCTTGACCAGGTAATCGGTGGCCCCCAGTTGCATCGCCTCGACGATGGTCGAGGTCTGACCAAGGCAGGTAAGCATGATCACCGGGATGTTCTCGTTCATGCCCTTGATTTCCCGAAGGGTCTCCATGCCATCCATTTCGGGCATCATGATATCGAGGAAGATCACCGTGGGAAAACCGCGGTTCCGGAGAAAGTCGATGGCTGCCGAGCCGCTGTTCGCCTCGTGGACAATGTAGCCTTTGAGGCTGAGCAGGCGTTGGAGGTATTTGCGGATCGAGTCCTCGTCGTCCACCACGAGGATGGCCACTTCCCTGCTTTCGTTGACGTTTTCAGCCATGAGTTCCGCTATCCCCTCACCCGTTCAACGGGCAGTGTGAAATGAAAGTCGCTTCCCCGGCCCGCATCGCTGCTGACCCAGATGTCCCCGCCGTGGGCCTGAACGATCCTCCTGGCGATGGCCAGCCCCAGGCCCGTGCCCTTCATCAGTCGGCTGGCATCGGTGGCCTGCCGGTAGGCCATGAAGATCTTGTCCCTGTCTTCGGGCTGAATACCCATTCCGGTGTCGGAGACCACCACCTCCAGCACCGAGGACTCCTCAAGAGCGGCGTCCACGGTTTCCCTCCCGGCAGCGGAGCCCTTGCGGCATGCCACCCGCACGGTCACTGTCCCGCCGGCCGGGGTGTACTTGATGGCATTCTCCAGCAGGTTCATCAGCACCTGGTCGATTTTTTCGGGGTCGAAGAGTGTCTGGGGCAAACCCGGAGAAAGCTCGCTCTCCAGCCTGACGTCTCCCCGTTGGGCAATGCTGCCCATCTGCCGGACCATCTCCTTGATCAGCGGGCCCAGGTCACCATAGCGCAGGTTCATTTCCATCCGTCCCGATTCGATCTTGGAGAGGTCGAGCATGGAATCGATCATTCTGATCATCCGCTCGCAACCGTCCTTGCACTCGGTGAGCAGTTGCCGCTGGTCTTCGCTGATCGGGCCGCAGGCTTCGTCCAGCAGCATCCGGTTGTAGCCCTTGATGATGGAGATTGGTGTGCGCAGCTCATGTGAAGCCACGGCCAGAAAATTGGACTTCAGCTTATCGATGGATTTGAGCTTCTCATTGGATTCGGCCAAACTCCGGTGGCTTGACCGGAGTTCTTCGAGTTCGGCTGAGAGACGGTCCAGCCGCGCCCGCAACTCCTCGGGGCCCTCCCCACCGGACAGTGCCGCAGCAGCAGCGACGGCAGTGGCGGCTTTGGCGGCCTTTCCCCTGTTGCCGATCATACGATTCGGCTCCTGCCGGTTGTCAGTCGAATCCACTTAACCGTGCCCCTGGAACTGTTCGTACCTGAAATCAGGACGAAAAGGGTAACAACTTTCCCAGTCTCTTCTTTTCTTTCGGCTCAGGTACAAAAAATGTGAGTAATATTTTTCACAGTCACGTCACGTCAAGCAGAAGGAATACCGGGAATCCCGGGATGGGGAGAGTCCCGCCCGGGTGACGACCTTCATGGGTCGCTTCTTATATTTGTTATCGTTAAACGACTTGTCTCAAATGATCAAGGATTGAAATCGTTTATACCATGACCATCCAGAAGAGTCAATCCGGCCGGAACACCAGGATCGGCATTTCATTGGAGAGGGAACCACTTTTCACAAGTAGAAGTTATTTGACCACACTGGAGGCGTGGACAAGTTCAACTCCGGGGTATCGCTGCCTCAGTTTTGGCACCTCAGCGGCAAGCACCAGCAAGGTGTTTTCCCGGTAGTGACCGATGCCGATGGCCACGCGATCCCGGGTCGCGACCCGGAACAGCTGTTCCAGCTGGGTGGTGATGGCGGCGGCGTCCTCATCGTTGTCGAGAAAAACCGAACGGCGGGCGGTGGGAACTCCCAGCCTGCGGGCCACCTTCTGCGCCGCTGTCCCGGTGACTGTTCGCGAATCCACAAAGAAGAGCCCCTTATCCCGCAGTTCTTCCAGGACCACCTTCAGCAAATCCTCCCGCACGGTGAACAGCGACCCCATGTGATTGTTCACACCTCGGGCCCCGGGCACCGACAGGATGTCCTCACGGATGGTGCTGCGGATTTCCTCGTGGGTCATGAAGGTGAACAGGGCTCCGGGCCCGGGATTCTTTTCAGGGTACCGCTCAGGTTCCATGGGCAGGTGGAGCATGATCTCACACCCTGCTGCACCGAGCCGCGCTGCCGAAGCCGCCGAATTCTCCAAACCCGGGAGAACGGAAAAGGTGAGGGGAAAAGGAATCCCCACGGCCAACGCGTCCAGGCCACCGTCATAGCCGACGTCATCGATGATGATCGCCACTTTCGCCGCCGGCGGCCCGATGGCCGGTGGTCGAGGCTTGGACACCGGCTGTGCTGCGGGCTCAGAGGGTATGGGGAGCTTGGGTGGTCCGGCCTCCTGCTGCTCCGCTTTGATCACCGGGGCCGGCGGTTCCCCCTCGGGCAGGGCATGGTTTTCGGACACCGCTTCCTCGGCCGCACCGGGGCCGGCCGGCAGACTCCGAAGCTGTTCCAGGAGCACCAGCAGCACCAGGGCCGCCGCCAGTGTGCCGCACAGCACGAGGTAAACCCGTTTTCGGCGGACTCGCTCCCTCTTGGTCGGCCGTCTCGTCATCTACAATATGCCTGAAATCCGCCGGTGGACACCGGCGGTTCCGGAAGACCAATTTCGTATGGTTCAGGCGGCGGCCTTCTCGGCCAGGTCGCCCTGTTCCTCGTTTTCGGTCTGGAGCAATTCGAGGGCCCGCTGAACATAACGGTCCGTGGCCAGCTGCTCGGCGGTGATTCCGGCTCGCGGCTCCACCGCCCCCTCGTCGGGCTCCAGTTCCAGCTCCTCATCCGGCTTTACCCCTTCCCCGGGAATGGCCGTGCCGTCCGGCGAGTAGAACTGCGCCACTGAAAGCAGCAGAGCGCCGCCGTTGGAAAGCGGGATCAATCGCTGAACCGACCCCTGGCCGAATGACTGCTCCCCCACCACCGTGGCCCGCTCATTCTGCTGCAGTGCCGCGGCAACAACCTCCGCACCGTTGGCCGTGCCCCGGTCCACCAGTACGGCCAGGCGGCCCTGGTATCGCGTGGCCTCGGGACCGGCTTCGCGCCGTTCACCCACGCCATCCTGCCCCTCCACGGTGACGATGGTCCCCGCGGAAAGAAAGAGATCGGCAACGCTCACCGCCTCGTCCAGCAAGGTACCCGGGTTGTTGCGCAGATCGATGATCAGCGCTCCGGGGGCCCCTTCCGTGGCGGCAACGGCCTCGGAAAGCAGGCGCGCGGTGCGAGCAGCGGATTCGGGAGCCAGATCGTGGAGACGCAGATAGGCCACACCGCCTTCCAGCCGCACCAGCTCCGGCGGCGAGGGCTGAACAGCGGAGCGTACCATGGTCACCTCATCCCGTTCGGCGGTCTTCTGGTAGATAACGGAAAGCACAACCTCGGTTTCCGCCTCACCCTGCAAAGCCTCCTCAACCTCAAGACGGTTCATTTCCCGCACCATCTTTCCGTCGATGGACCGGATCAGGTCACCGGCCCGCAGCCCACCCCGGGCGGCGGGACTGTCCGGCGCCACGGAGACGATCACCCCGTAGGTGTACCGTTTGGAAATGGTGAGCCCCAGGGTGTCGGTGGCAGCGGCGAGCCCCTTGCGGTAACGGGTGTGCTGGGCCGGATCGAGATAGACCGAGGACGAGTCGAGGGATTCCATCATGCCCTTGAACGCGCCGGTCATCATACGCTCCGTCTCCACATCGTCAACATAACTGGAGTTGACCAGGTGCAGTACCTCCCGGAAATTGGTCAGATACTCGTATATATCGCCCCGCGGCGCAGCCGTGGTCACCAGCACGCCGCCGAGAATGAAGGCAATCATCACCGCGGCAATGGTTCCAAACAGAATCCGGTCCAGTCTTCTCATCGTTCTCGACCTCGAGCCCGCCAGGGCAAAGACCGGTGTCCGGACACCGGCCGGTGGATAACTTCTTGTCTCACCTATTGTAGCCCCGCCCCGGCGGTCTCACAAGGAAAACCGTCATTGTCATCGCCGCTCCAGCCACGTGAGCGGGTCCACCGGCTCGCCGCGGATACGCAGTTCAAAGTAGAGCCCGGGGCCGGTGAGGGAGCCGGAGGACCCGGTGTAGCCCAACTGGTCCCCCTTGTTCAGCCACTCCCCCAGGGCGACGGAGCTGGAAGTGAGGTGGGCATACAGTGAGTAGGACTCCCCACCGTGGCTGACGATCACCAGGTTGCCGTACCCGTGCAGCCAGTCGTCGTAGACCACGGTGCCGAAGTAGACCGCCGCGGCCGTTGACCCCGAGGGGAGGCCCAGCAATATGCCGTTGCTGATGGTGGTGGTGCCGAATCGGGGATGGCGCTTGCGGCCGAACCGCTCCGTAAGCTTCCCTGCGGCGGGCCAGGGCAGCAGGCCCCGGTGGTTGTCCAGCCCCGGCAGCAGGATGGCCCGGTCCGCCGATGGGGCCTGGCCCCCGTCCAGTGAACCGAGGAGCTTCTCCAGGGCCGCCGCGGCCTGTTCCAGCTCCGCGGCGATCTGCTGGTGGGCCCCGATACTCTGTTCCAGCTGCCCGAGCAGCCCCGACTTGTCCCGCCGCAGGCGGAGGGTGGCCGACTGCCGGCGCTGCTCCTCCTCGGTGATCTGATCCAACCGGATCTCCCGCTGCCGCAGTTCGGCACGCCGCTGCTCGAGCAATTCGAGGATTGAGATGCAGGACTCGATCAAACGGCTGTCACGGTTGGCGAGATAGGAAAGATATCGCAGACGTTCGCGCATCACCTCGGCGGAATCGGCGGAAAGGAAGAGGCGCAGGTAGTTCATCCGTCCCATGCGGTAGAGGCTCCCCATGCGCTGGGACAGCTCTTCCCGGTCCCGGGCCAGCTTCTCTTCCAGAACGGTTTCCTCGTCCCGGATACGCTCCAGCTCACCGCGATTCAGATCGCCTTCCCGCTCCAGCCGCTCCAGGTGGCGACGCTGCCGTTCCAGTTGCAGGTCCAGCCGCTCCACTTCCAGCAGAAAGCTCTCCCGCTCCCCTTCCAGGCCGCGGATTCTCGACTCCACATCATCGATCTCCTGCCGGATACGCTGGAGTGCCGCATCATCGGCGGAAAATGCCGGGATTGCGATGCAGAGGCAGGTGAGGATAACCGCGGCGATCGCCGCAGGCACCGGAAGTCGACACTGGCCATACACGTCCATCTGGGCCGGGTAGAGGAACGGAATTGATGATGGATGACGGTTGCTCGGGCCGATTATAGCATGGTCCCAATGTGTCCAGGCTGGAATGACACTACAGAACCCTTGACATACAATAGGGACGCAGAAATGAAAGGTATGTCATGCTTCACCCTATGACACTGAAACAGATTGCCGCCGCCTGTCTGCTGCTGACCGGTCTGGCCAGCACCCCGGCCTGCGGGCCTGCCGACGGCCAGACCGGCCCGGAAACCCTGGTGGTGGCGGTGGAGGCCGGTCCCGGCACCATCGACCCCCGGCGGGGCGGATCCCAGGCCACCTCGAGGGTCAACGATTTGCTCTTCGACGGCCTGGTACGGGTGGCGGATAACGGTTCCATCCAACCAGGGCTGGCCCGCACCTGGGAGATCCCGGACCCGTTGACCTACGTTTTTCACCTTCGTCAGGGTGTTCGCTTCCACGACGGGTCCAGTTTCGGTTCGGAAGACGTCCGCCAGACCCTGGAAACCATCCTCTCCCCCGATTTCCCCACCT